>JBMOLK010000331.1:0-29720 GCA_049325575.1 Bacillota bacterium
CCATTTTTTACAACCAATTTTGGCAGGCTTATTTGGGAGTCCCTTCTTTGCGTCTTTTAGGGCAAATACCTATGCTTTTTTAAAAACTTTTTCCAGTTGGCTATTGACATTTAACCGCTGGACTTTTAAGGTAAAGTATAATTCTTTCTATTCTCTATATACCAACAAAAAGAGTAGTATAAACGGGAACTAATCCAGACTTTTTCTAAACCTTGGAGTGGCAGTAGTCAGGATCGTAAACACCCCTAGTGCAATTACATCTTGCCAGAGATAACATATGTTTACACCTTTTAGCATTATGCCTATTATTATATTAAGAAAATAGGTTATCCGGCTTAAGACTTTCTTAGGGCAATATTGTGTAAATATCAATAATGCACTATCCATTGAGTCTATATGGGTTTGACTTGGAACGCATATTATAATACAATATAATTAAAGTTAATATGTGAGCAATGTCGTTCACGTTACCTAATGTAGAGTAACAAAAACGGTAATCAAAGGTGTCTTTACCATTGGATGGTGAAAAACGCCTTTTTTGTTTTCCAGCGAAAGGAAGGTGGATGACATGCATGGATATTGTAAATTTATTCAAAATGCTTTGGATTATTGTATTGCCTCATTCAGAGAATACAATAAATATGATGATATAATAACATGTCTTAGAACTCACGACAGTACGCTTCACAGTAAGTTCAGGCATTCAATTGCCGAAGATATAGCTAAGCTCCTATATATCCGCTACGGCGGCCAAATAAAAGATCTTAAGCTTTATGGGAGCACCATGCAGTATGAAGCAGGTATGTTTTCTGATATTGATATAATAATAAAAGTAAAGTATCCAAGTGATGATTTGATTAACACTTTAAAAAAGTTGGATAAGATGCTTTGTAAAGAATACTACAGGCTTATTTGCCAAGAAATGAGTGAGTACACCTATTTCCTGGACCCTCATATAATAGATGAAAATCCTTATGCTGAAGCTAAGATGTCAAAGCCATATCTGGAATATATTTTTAGAAACGATTCTGTAGAATTGCCTAAACCTGCCTTAAAACCAGCCTAAAAGGCCTTTGTTGTTATGCCTTTTTTTAAAATCACTATACATTTTAAAAGTATAGACTGAATATTAATCTGAAAATTAATAAGAATATGATTTAGAAGGAGTTTTTTGTGGAGGAATTTTATTGAAAGAGGCCAAAGTGTTATTTAGAAAATACATAAAATTTGTGCTTATCGGGTTGGTAACAGGTATGGCCAACGGACTCTTCGGGTCCGGGGGAGGCACTATAGCTGTTCCGGCTATGGTTTTGTTGTTGAAGGAAGAGGAACACAGGGCACATGCAACGGCAATATCCATTATTCTTCCTTTGACTATAGTGAGCGCTTTTCTTTATGTATCAAACAAATATATAAACTGGGGTCTTACTTTTAAAGTTATGCTTGGCGGTGTAGTTGGCGGTTACATTGGAGCGAAGCTTCTTAATATATGTCCTTCACATATTTTAAGAAAGATCTTTGCGGTTTTCATGATAGCAGCAGCTGTTAGAATGATTTTGTAAGTTGTGGGAGGAAGTATGATACTGTTTCTTATAGGTCTGGCATCAGGAATAATTAGTGGTATGGGGATAGGGGGAGGATCAATTTTGATACCTGCCCTGGTTATATTTGTAAAGCCTGATCAGCATATTGCCCAAAGCGTGAACCTTCTGTTTTTTATACCTACTGCTGTTGTAGCTTTGATTGTACATATAAGGAATAAAAGAATAAACTTTAAGATAGCTTTTCCAATTATTATTTCAGGTCTGTTTGGGGCGTATTTAGGGTCACGAATTGCTATTGCTTTGCCGGGTGCTGTCTTAAAGAAATGGTTTGGAGTATTTCTTTTGGTCCTGGGCTTATACGAATTAGTTAGAAGAGATAAAAGCAGGAAAGTCCGGGAGAGTGCCAACAGCTAAATATGTAAAGAAGCTGCCGGTATGATAAAGCCTTATACCGACAGCTTTTTATTTATTTTAGTATTTACAGGTTTTATTGAGTTTGTTATCTCTAGAATCCGATTATTATTTTTAAAAGATATCTCTTTAAAATCGTATAATCTGTTGAGTTTATATATCCGTCCCGGTTTAAGTCGGCAGCAGTAAGATCGTCTGCTACAGGTAAGTCGGTGACTATGCGAAGAATTAGTCTTCTCATAAGAGTAAGATCTGTCGAGTTTATATAACCGTCGCCATTTAGATCACCCTGTTTAGTTGTAGGAGTAGGAGTTGGAACCGGTCCTACATCTTCATCACCAAAGAGTATAGCGTAAGTAGCATTTGCAACTGCTATATCACACTGTGCCCAGAAACGGTGGTAATTAAATTCCGGTTCGGTGTTATTAAAATAAGCTTCTTCTACTTTCTTAAATGCCGGGTCATCCCTGTATTTTGAACGGATATCTATAAACTTGACACCCGGTTCTATTATTTCACCGTTAGCCATTACACCGCTCCACCCTTGAGGTATGTATACTTCCTGTTCAAAGAAGCGCTTGTAGTCTCCGCGTTTTTCCGTTACAGAAAGACCTATATCATCACGATATAGTTTCCACATACGGTCCAGCAGTTCTTTGGCAATATTGCATGCTTCCTCATCATATGTTGCCCATTTCTTGGAAGCTGCGCTATAATAGAAAAGGGTATTTGCAAGTGAGGCTGTGATGCCGATGTCTGTACCATAGCTTGTAACTGTTACGTGAAAGTTCGGATTACCCGTAGATGACCCTTTCCAGGCATCTGGCTGTCCTTCCCAGTCAAGTGTTGAAGGTATTTGGAATGTGCCGTCAGCATTTAGTCTGATTTCTTTTTTAACCCATGCTGTCCACTTATCCAAAAGCTTCCTAGCCATCTCGTCTCCTGTTTCATAGTACAGCTCTGCTACACGCTGTACTGACCAAGCCTGGAATCCAAACCATGTATTACTTCCGGGATCCTGGTATACAGGATTCTCCTCATAGGCCATATCATAAAATGTTGATATACCTACAGGATATTTGTCATACCTTCCATTCCATGAATTGGTTGCTCCACCAGCTATAGCTCCTTCGGCAGATTGAAGCCATGTATAGAATTCCAGCTGCCTTTTAAGGCTTGTAGCCCAATCTTTAGCGCCATTAGGGGATTTTGGTTTGAAGTCTTCATTAGTTGAAAGTACCCAGGCTGCCAATGGATTCTGGTAGCCGAAGTGGTTATGGCTGCACCCAATCTTCCATGCCCAATAGCCGTTTATATCTCCACCCCAAGCATAATACCATGACAGGAGATAGTGTGCACTGTCATATACGGTTCCTTTTGCTTGATTACTCTGCGCACCTATTTGGAAGAAATATTTATCAAACATTGAATACCTTAAGTAGTCACCCATTTTAGATGCTTTTTCTACCAGAGGGCTTATATCCTTACCCTGTGCCTTAGCCCATTTGTCTGCCCAGTAGGTTGCCTGGACAGCACGTGCATCTGCATCGGATGCTATAGTATAACGCCACTGCTTTGAATACTGCTGGTCATCTGTAAAAAGATCAAGGAAACCATTTGGACCACCCCATTTGAAAAGCTCAATCGAAGGATGAGGTACTGTCTCCCATACAGACTCCTGCAGTCCTCTTTGGAATGTATTTATGAATGTAGGCTCTTGTCCTACACCATATCCATACCAGTTGTCAACGTCTAACAGCCAGTGCATACCGTACATATAGGGGTTTCCATATGTTTCCACAAGTTCCGGGTGGAGAGGGTCAAGTCCTGAAGTCAATGAGAAGTTCATTTCCGAAGGATACATATCAGGAAGCTCCCATTCTCCTGCATAAGTAGCTGCCTTTTCAGGGTCATAAGCGGACATACCCGGTTGATGGAAACTATCCGGTATAATATATTTTTCGGTTATCTGCCAGGCTCTTTCAAGCTTGGACCAGTCCCCTGTGATATGGCCGTATATTGATTCCAGCCACATATAGTAACTGAATGCTTCACTGGTTGTCTCATGGCCATAGTCAGGTGCCTCACATATAAGTGTTTCAACCGAATGGTACGGAATACCTTCATCGCTGAAGTATCCGTTTGCAGGGTTATGTAGATCCTTCCATAGATCCATAAAACGGCCATAGTATTTTCCCACAGGAACAATAGCCGGAGCAGGAGTTGTATCGACAGATGGTGTTGGGTTGAGCGAAGGATCGTCCGCAGGTATACCCCATACCAGTTGGTCGGCAACATAGGCTGTTACTTTTTGAGAAACTGTAAGGCTATCGGAAGTAGGGTTAAATGAATAATCCTCAAGCTGGTGGTATTTAACCCAATTGTTTTGTGAGCACCTTGTCTTAACAACTACATTTGCTCCTGGTTCAAGGGTCCCAGCACCGCTTTTAAATCCTATTTCCATATAGTAATCTGCACCGGGAACCACTTTGGGCATTTTTACAAAAGATCCTGTTATGTTTGAACTTCCAATCTGTGAATAGTCACAATAGAAAATCTGGGGATTATCCAGGTCCAGACAATCCAGAGTGTAATAATACCTCACTTTTACATCAGCCAGATCAATTGCACTACTGCCTGTGTTTTCGATCATAAAGTTAGCTTCGATACTAAACTGTACAGGGTCTCTTGAGACATTATACATTGACACCTGTAAAGCAGTGCCTGCCGGATAAGCCGAAACAGGTAATAAAAAAGTCAGCATCAAAACAAGAACTAAAAGTATTATACCTGATCTTTTCATTAATAATTTTCCCCCTTTCAAAAATTACAACAGACTCAATAATAGGAACAATAACCACAGGAAAATTCAGGGTAACTCAAGACTTAATGCAAAAGGTCTACCCTGGCAATTAAGGGACAGTGATTTGTCTTTTATTATTTATTATCTATATAGTATAAAAAACTGGATAGTATATATGAAGAGTGAAGAGAGCGATGAAATGTGTTTTAAAAAATACAGCCTTCATTTAATCCTTTCTTTTTTACTTTCACCTCCTATTTAAAGCTTATAGGAATAGAATAATTATATCACATAAACTGTGTCTATTAGTATAATTAATTTCTATTTTTATCCTTTTTTTAATATTTGCTTAAGGGGAAAGCCTTCTTCTTATTTCCTCTGACGGATCAATGGGCTGGGGAATATCAACCCTTGGCAGATCCGGCTGCGGATTATTTATATCCGGTCCTAAATTATTGGATGGATTATATATATCCTGATTTTTACCCGGATAGCTGTTTTTGTTAGATTCATTTAGTTTCTGAAGATTCTCAAAAGCTTTTCTTTCGATTTGATTTACAGTAATCAAATCGCTCTCAACTACTGCGGACATCTTTTCCGTTTTAGCCTTATCATAGTTCTTTTTATCACTTATATAAGTGTCAAGATCAAGACCAAGCTGCAGAGAGATCAGGTATTCGTCGAGGACTTCCTCCGTATTGTTAAAATCTTTTTTTAGTTTTACAAGATAATATACTGCCTTCCTTTCATCTATTTTAGATAAAAGCTCCGAGTATTTAACAGAATCGTCAGCTTTTTCACTATGTATATCAATGCTGATATCAGGCCTAAGTCCTATGCTGTCACTAAATGTCTGAATTTCACTTAACTGAAGTATTACTCTTTTTACATATAATTCGGCTGAATCAATATCCTTAGGATCAAATCCTTCAGCTTTAAGCTTTTTAATATAATCCACCTTATCCCCAGAGCTATTTTCCTCACCGTTCTCTTTAGACTGGTTGTTTGTCGAGTCACTTGTACCTACCTGGATATTTTGTCCATCTTGCGGAGGCTTGGTATTGTTTACGGTACTACTAGTCTGGCATCCGGCAAGTAATACAAAAATTTGTATTGCAGCCGATAGTATAATAATAGGAAATATTCTTTTCATGTTTGTATTCATTGGGTTTCCTCATTTCTTTTTTTACTAAAGTTTATTATATTTGTTTCAAATAATATTGTATCAAAAATTTATAGTATTGGAATAGAGTTCAGTACAAGAAGTTAGACAAGTTATTTCTTTTAACCGCAAGTTCAGGATATATGAATACTTTTCCAAACATATCAACCTTAATAAAAAAATTCTTTGCTATATGTTTTCTTTTGGGAATAATATGATATAATTCTTTTGTTAAATATACATATTTTAGTATCAACTTATTTTTTTAGGGGGAGTAGAAAATGAATATCAAATTTAGTAAAATGTTTAGCTTTTTGATTGCAGTTCTTGTAGTTCTTAACATTCTATGTATTACGGCATTTGCACAGACGGATGGAGAAACTGGAATCATAGCAGATGACACCGTAATTAATTTTCCTGATGAAAACCTTGAAGCGGTAATAAGAGATGTTACTGGAAAGGCTGCTGACGATATTTTATATGGTGATGTTAAGAATATTACTTCACTATATTCAAGCGGAGAAGGAATAACCGATTTGGAAGGAATTCAATATCTTACTGCTTTGGAGTATGTTAATCTTAGTTCCAATCTAATTACAGATATCAGTTTAATTGGCAATTTGGTAAACTTAAAGTCTTTGGAACTGGGAGATAACGATTTAATCGATATAAATATAATTGGCAGTATGACAAACTTGATACTATTGGATTTAAGGAGCAACAGTATAAATGACATTAGTGCCCTTGGCGGCTTGATAAATTTAAAATACTTAAATCTATCCGATAATCAATTGAGCAATATAAGTGCACTGGAAGGTATGAAAAATTTAGCAGAGCTATACCTGGATTCCAACCAAATAAGTGACATAAGTGTGATCGGTAATTTGGTTAGGCTGGATACACTGGTGTTATCTGCAAATCCAATAACCGATATAAGTGCGCTAAGCGGTTTAACAAATTTAAGAGGATTAGAATTGATTTTTAATGATATCAGTGATATAAGTGCAATAGAAAGCTTGACGAGCTTGACCAATTTATCTATAAGCGGAAACCGGATAAGTGACATAACTGCACTTGGTAAATTAACAAACCTAAGATCCGTGGCTTTGTGGTGGAATGAAATAAGTGATATCAGTGTTCTAGGCGGTTTAACCGGGTTGGAATTCATAAGTTTGGTCGGTAATCAAATAACCGATATAAGTTCAGTAAGCAACCTATCCAGTTTGACTTTCCTGGAATTATCTGATAATCAAATAGATGACATAGCTGCAATAAGCAATTTAACCGGTTTGACATACCTGGATTTGTCAGACAACCAATTAAGTAATATAAGTCCGTTGAGTAACTTGACGAACCTAACCAGTTTATATTTGGCCAATAACCCTATAACCGACTATTCTCCTGTAGAGCCATACTATAACAATCTTGTAGGAAAGGATTTTACAATCGACACGACTCTTCCTTATACTTATGGCGATGCAGATGGTGATGGAATAGTCACTGCAAACGATTATGCTTTAATTAGAGACTATGTGATTGAAAAGATTACAGCATTTCCATCATCATATGGAGAGCAAGCCTCTGACGTTGATGGTGACGGGATTATCTCGGCAAATGACTATGCGCTGGTTAGAGACTATGTCATAGAAAAGATTTATAGTTTTCCAGTAGAGAACCAGTGACAGATGTAACAAAACTAAACAATAAGAATTATAAGATTAAAGAGTCGGAACTATACTAAAAGGTTCTGGCTCTTTGCTTTTATCAAAAATTATAGTCTCAAGTTATCAAATCATGATAATATAGTTAATGTGTAATGTATAGGTGCTTTACGAAAAGATTACACAAAATAGACTTTTAAATTGGTAAGGAGAAGAATATGAGAATAGAACATATAGCTTTATGGACATCTGACCTTGAAAGAATGAAAGAGTTCTATATGAAGTTTTTTAGTGGTAAGTCCGGGGATAAATATCACAACAGGAATACAGGCTTTGAATCATACTTTATTACTTTTGATACGGGTGCAAGACTTGAGATTATGACAAAGCCTTCTGTGATGGAAGATGATAAAGATTGTATACGCAGAGGCTATGCACATTTGGCGTTTTCGGTAGGAAGCAGGGAAGAAGTGGATGGTTTGACCAATATTCTTAGAGATAGTGGATACATGGTTTTAAGTGAACCGAGAATTACCGGTGATGGATACTATGAGAGCTGCATCGCGGACCCGGATGGGAACACAATTGAAATAAGCGTTTGATGTAAATGAAAGATATGGGGAGATTACTTTTGGAGGTATAGGATGGGCAAGTTTAAGGCGGTCTGCTTTGATATGGACGGTACATTGATTATAAATACAAACTCGGTAAGATTTTTGTGCTGTTTGAACAATAAGATGGAGGAAGTCATGGAGATTGAAAAGAAGGTTGAAAGTGGACAGATGTCCTTAACAGAGGGGGACTATTTAAAAAGCAGGCTGATAGAAGGGCTTGAAATAAAAAAAGTCAAAGAGGAATTTGACAAGTATGTTGAACTGATAGATGGAATAGGTGAAGTAACGACACTACTGCATTCACAGGGTCTTATGACTGTACTTATTACGACAGGACCGGTTCAGGTGGCAGAGGTTTTAGAAGACCGGTTTGGGTTTGATGCGGTATATGGAAGCCGTTATGCCATACTGGATGGGAAATATTCCGGTGCTATAACCGAGCACTTAGGGCCTGATGGCAAGCTCAAAGCATTGGAGCTGTTTTGCAGAGAAAGGAAAATACGTGTAAAAGACTGTATAGCAGTAGGAGACGGGTATTCCGATTTAAGTATCTTTAGGGCCTGCGGTAAATCCATAGCTATAAACTATGAGGACTCCATTCTGGGCAAAGCTGATGAACATATAAACACCAATAATATAAAGAATATTACAGGCTTTTTTGAGTTATAAGTGCATAAACCCTGGCGTTAAAATGTTATAGGTCCAAAGTCCCATATCTCCTGGGTATAAAGTACTGTTTTAGTTTTATTATGTTTTCTACCTAAAAATCCGAATTAAATATTCGAATAATTATAGTGTAGGAAATTTAGTAGGAAATCTAAAACACTAGGAGGTAATCAATATGAAAAGAATTAAAAGCTTATCAATAATCGCACTGGCACTGATATTTATCTTCACATTAACCTTTAATAGCGCACTAGTGTTTGCAGAAGAGACCACAACTACAACAAGTGAAACTCCTGTTGGAAGTGATACCACCGTCACAGGTGAAACTGAACAACCTGCCGGAACAGTTGAGGAAAGTCAGACTGGAACAGATGAAAATATAGAAGAGGAAGAAGAGGAAGAAGAGGAAGAAGACGAAGATAAAGACGGTAAGGGTAAAAAAGGCAAAGATAAGGCAAAAGAGGGATTGAAAAAAGCCTGGGAAGAAGCAAAGGACAAATTAGAAGCGCAGAAAGATCTGATAGAAGATCAGAAAGATGAGCTTGAAGAACAGAAGGAAGAGCTGGAAAAACAGCTTGAAGAAGCCGAAGAGGCTGAAAATACCGAATTGGTTGAACAGTTAAAACAGGATATATTAAAGCTAAAACAAGAAATGGATGCATTAAAAGATCAAATGAAGCAGTTGAAAGTTCAGATGAAGGAAGAGATCAGAAAGGGCTATACTGAAGAAGAAATGAAAGAATTAAATGAATCCGCAAAGAAGTTGAAAGAAAAGCATAAAAATGTAAAAGTATTATCAGTTGATAGCGTTATAACCAAAGGAAAATCAGTAAAATTTGATACACCTCCTGTAATTAAGGAAGGAAGGACACTAATACCTGTAAGAGCTATATCAGAGGGATTTGGTGCTGAAGTAACATGGAATGCAGAGGAGCGTAAGGTAACTATAAAGAAGGGCGATAAAGAAATAGTTATGCAAATAGACAGTAATATAGTATACGTAAACGGAGTTGCAATTGAAATAGATGTTCCTTCTGAAATACTAAATAACAGAACAGTAGTGCCACTAAGGTTTATAATTGAAAACCTGGGATTAAAGGTTGAATGGGATAGTGAAACAGAAACCATAGAAATAGAAGCAGAAACAGTAACTACTGAAACTGGAACTGAAGAGACAGCTCCGGAAACCGGAGAGACAGAAAGCAGTACAGGATCAACCGGTGAGACTCAACCGGTTGAAGAGAGCCCGACTAGCGAAACTCAACAGTAATTAAAATAAACTAAAGCTTATAAGATGGTATAAATATATTTAGAATATAGGGCATGGATGTGCAGAGAACTGTTCATCACATGCTCTTTTTTACTATATACTAAATACTAATGTAGACGTTAAACTCTAGTGGAACTATTAAAATATAGTGTGATCCAGTCCGTTTTTGGGTATAATTAAGTATGTAAGAAAGTGAAAACCCGGGAGGAATTATGATTAATAGAAAAAATATAACCAAAGAACAGGCTTTATATGCAGTAGGTAATGGTGAATTCAGTAACGAAGTAGTTTCATCAAATAGCACTGTTGTGGTAATCATGACACAGGACTGGTGTCCCCAATGGAAGAACTTGAGCAGTTGGATTTACGATGTTAAAGTAGATAAGGAAATTGATATTTATGAACTGATATATAATAAGACAGACTATTTTGAGGAGTTTGCAAAGTTCAAGGAAACAGAATGGAAAAATGACCAGATACCGTATTTGAGATATTACAAAAATGGGAGTCTTTTCAATGAAACAAACTATGTTGACAATAAAAGGTTCATTGAAATTGCAGGCTCTTAATCTTTAAAAATATTTCTTGACATTATTTCCAAATGTAAACTATAATTTATATAATTTAATATTGTCGGAAGATCATTGTGGGAGAATGGGAGAGGTCAAATCTTTTTGTGATTTGGCTTTTTAATTTTGGAGCATCAAAACTGATAATCATTTTTACTGCCGAAGATAATGAACCTTAAGTATGGTACAATGATAACCGATAAATTAAACTACAAATCTAAATCTGGGGGGATTAAAAGTGAGAGTGTTAGTAACAGAAAAAATTGCGGAAGACGGCATAAATCATTTAAGGGAAAGCGGATTTGAGACAGATGCTAAATACGGACTCTCTAAAGAAGAGCTGCTGGAGATAATAGGAGACTATGATGCACTTATTGTAAGAAGCGCTACAAAAGTTACCAAAGAGCTTCTTGAAAAGGCTGTAAACCTTAAAGCGGTAGGAAGGGCAGGTAACGGAATTGATAATATTGATGTTGAGGCTTGTACAAAAAAGGGGATTATTGTTCTAAATACTCCTGACGGAAATACTATGGCTGCCGCAGAACTTACTGTTGCACTGATATTGTCCATGTACAGGAATATACCCCAGGCATATATGGCAGCTAAAAACAAGGATTTTAGAAGAGGCAGGTTTGTAGGTGCTGAGTTTGATGGAAAAACTGCAGGCATAATTGGCCTTGGAAGAATAGGTACAATTGTTGCACAAAAGCTAAAGGGCTGCAATATGAAAGTCATAGCTTATGACCCCTATCTTACTGATGAGAAGGTTAAGAAGCTTGGGATAGAAAGATGTGAGAATCTGGAGGATTTGTTAAAACAGTCAGACCTTATTTCGGTTCACATACCCAAGACGCCTGAAAGTCACAACCTGATAGGTGAAAAAGAGCTTAGAATGTGCAAAAAAGGTGTTAGAATTGTTAATGTTGCAAGAGGCGGAATCATAAATGAGACAGCTTTATATAATGCATTAAAGGAAGGGTGGGTAGCGGGAGCTGCCATAGATGTATTTGAGAAAGAGCCCAACTTTAATAAGGTACCTGAAGAACAGGACTATGCAAATCCTCTACTTGAGCTTGATAACGTAATTTATACACCACATCTGGGAGCGTCGACGGTGGAAGCCAACTATAATGTGGGTGTTGATATTGCAAAGCTTATAGCAAGTGCTCTAAGGGGTGAAATGGTTCCTGCTGTCAATATGCCGGGAATGAAGGTAAAAAACCTATCAGAACTAAAACCCTATCTTGATCTGGCGGAAATGCTGGGTAAGATCTACTACCAGGTGGAAAAGGAAACAGTAGAAAAGATTGAAGTCATTTACAGCGGAGATCTGGCAGATAAGGAGACAGGAGTTGTTTCATTATCTGTATTAAAAGGTTTCCTTGATCCTATAGTAAAAGAGAAGGTCAATTATGTTAATGCAAATCTTATGCTAAAAGAATTGGGAGTTGAGTTTACTGAAAGTAAAAGCACCCATCTTGATAAATATACAAATCTTATTACTGTTAAGTTTGTAACAAAGAATAAGGAACTTGGCGTATCAGGAACAATATTTGCCAAAGAAGAAATCAGGATTGTAGACTTCTTTGGATACAAGTTGGACTTTGAGCCATCTCCTTATGTTATAGCTGTTCAGAATATTGACAAACCGGGTATTATTGGCCAAATTGGTACCATTCTAGGTGCCAGTGGTATTAACATAGGGGCTATGCAGTGGAGTAGAAACAGAAAAGGCGAAAAGGCTGTATCTTTTGTTAGCGTTGACGGGGAAGTAAGTAATGACGTTTTGGAAATGCTCAAGAATATTGATGGGGTGTTAAAAGCATCAAGACTAAGGTTTTAACTTAGTATAACTCCAGGTAGTTAATTATATAAAGTCAAAATAACAAATCGGGTGTTCATGGAGATACTCGATTTGTTATTTGGTCAATTTTAATAGTTTTTTTATCAAATAATTTATACTTTAGACCTTGGCATTTTTTGTGATATAAGGTATAATAAATTATGAAAAATACTACATATATATAAATATATTATCTCTACAAAATATAGTCACATCTTATCTGTTTTTCGTTCGTTCATATATAAGGGGTGGTGTTAGTGGACAATAAGAAGGAAATATTGGAAGCAGGCAATGAAGGTATTAAAGGCTTAATGGAAGCAATAACTTCAAAAGTTTCTTCAACCCAGTACAACAAAAGTAAAGAAATGATTTCCAACTTGTCAAAGAATCTAAAGGACAGCATAGTAGGAAGTATTCAGGAAAAATCCGAAAGAGCTGCCGATTTCATTCACTCACTAAAGAAAGATAAGATAAGAAACCTTGAAAGGCTTTTAAGCGTTACCAAAAAAGATCTGATGGTGTCAAACAAAAAGAACTATATTTACAATACAGGCGCCGGCAGAATGGTTATCATTGACAGGGATATTTGGGGAGAGCCGTGTACTGTAACAGTAAAGGATTCTACAAAGGTTGTTGTTAGAGTAGTTAAATTTTTCAAGGACTATCCGTATCTTTTCCCGGTATTCAACGAAAAGAATTTAAATGGCGATATTATATTCATGGATGAGGGTGAAATATGGTATCGTAACAAAGATGATGCGACTCTTGTCTTGTTTAAGAACGAGAAGTCTGACTTCCTAAACGTAAGCCTCAAGAAAGTTAAAGGCTTAAATAATAAGGCCTTACTGAATTATTTAGAGTGCTGCAAGATGTTATACCTTGAAAAAACTCTGAATGATATTCTAGTAATTGAAAGAAAGATCAAGATAGAAGACATGGTTAGAGTACGCCGGGAATATACTATCTATAAGAATCCTGATAATACTTATACAGTACTTTTGTTTGATGAGTGCAAGAATTTGTGTGATGAATTTACTTTGAGGAAACTGCCTGGTCTAAGTGAAGAAGGCTGGGACGTATTATTCTCTAATGATATTGTTGAGTATATAAAATCCAAAGGTTATTCCTTTGATAACTTCAGACAGGACAGCGGACATATCGAATATTGGCAGGAAATAGGAAGCAAGAGAGTCTGTGTTATGAGGTGTAAAATATAAAAGTATATGATAATTTAACTATAAGGTAGAGAGGGTGCAGCATGGCTTCAGCCTCTCTACCTTTTTAGCCTTATAACGGTTTAGATTATACTTGAGTAATGGCCCCTCTCCTGCTTACTAATTTTAAAAATGTTGAATTTTGTAGTTTTTTTTAGTAGAATATCTGTAATGTTATTAATTTTGTGAGGAGAGATGAGTAAGATGAGTAAAAAGGATGTTACAAAAGTACTTTTAGATGAGAGTGATATCCCTAAACAGTGGTATAACATAGTTGCGGACATGCCTAATAAGCCTGCGCCTTACTACAGTGCTATGACAGGTAAATTGGCTACTCCTGAAGAGCTTCAGGCTATATTTCCTTTGGAATTGATTAATCAGGAAGTGTCTACAGAAAGATGGATCGATATCCCAGATGAAGTAAGAGAAATGTATCGCCAGTGGAGACCCAGCCCTTTGTACAGGGCAAAAGGCTTGGAAAAACTTTTGGATACACCGGCTAGAATTTATTATAAATATGAAGGAACAAATGCTACCGGAAGCCACAAGCTTAACACTTCTCTGCCACAGGCTTATTATAATAAGGCTTCCGGTATAAGAAGGCTTGCAACCGAAACAGGAGCCGGACAGTGGGGAAGCGCGCTAAGTCTTGCATGCAGCCACTACGGGCTGGAATGTACAGTGTATATGGTAAAAGTCAGCTATGAACAAAAGCCTTACAGGCGCTCCTTTATGCAAACATTTGGGGCAAATGTTATAGCCAGTCCAAGCACCCTGACCAACTGCGGTAAGTCTATTCTTGAGAAGGACCCCGGATGTACAGGAAGTTTGGGAATTGCCATAAGTGAAGCTGTAGAAGATGCAGCTACTCACAGCGATACAAATTATGCTCTGGGAAGTGTTCTGAACCACGTTTGTACACATCAAACCATAATTGGCCTTGAAGCAAAAAAACAACTTGAAGTACTTGATGAATATCCTGATGTAATATTTGCTTGCTGTGGAGGAGGAAGCAACTTCGCAGGTATTGTTTTCCCATTCCTTATGGACAAGTTTAACGGTAAAAAGGTTAGAGCAGTTGCTGTTGAGCCTACTGCATGTCCGACTCTTACAAAAGGCGTTTTTGCTTATGATTATGGCGATACGGCAAAGGTTGGGCCAATAGCTAAAATGTATACTTTAGGGCATGACTTTGTTCCTGCCGGAATACATGCCGGCGGCTTAAGATACCATGGTGAGTCTCCAATAATAAGCCAGCTCTATCATGACGGAATCGTTGAAGCGAAAGCTTACGGACAAAAGTCAGTTTTTGAAGCAGCGGTTATGTTTGCAAAATCTGAAGGTATAATTCCTGCTCCAGAGTCCTCACACGCTATAAGGGCGGCAGTTGATGAAGCTTTATTATGTAAGGAAGCCGGGGAATCAAAGGTAATCCTCTTTAACTTGAGTGGACATGGATACTTTGATATGACTGCCTATGATAATTATTTCAGCGGTAAACTTAGTGATATTGACTATTCAGAAGATGCAGTCAAAGAAAGTATGAAGAATTTACCCAAAATAGACTAAAATATTTAAAACCCCTGTTTTCCCGAAAAGGAAGACAGGGGTTTTTATTTTATTCAGAGATATTATTGTGTGTATATTAGTACTAGGAAGGTTTTTTAACCAGTCTGATTGTGTATCTGGTAATAACATTATGGGAATTGTTTATCTCAAAAGCTTCAGGGATTATATAGCCTTCAGGGAATTTATCCTTTGAAAACGAAACATTGTAAGAACCCGAAGGTAATCTGAAAATGGCAATACCCTCTTTATTTGTTATTGAATAGAATTTATTGGGGGCTGCTTGTTCATTTGTGCTTTCCACACTTGTTTTATTTTCTTGACCCGGTAACTTAATATCTTCAACAAATAGTTCCAGACCTTCAACCGGTAAATTGTCTTCATCCAAAACTTCTATTTCAGCAATATCAAGGACTGGATTGTTTTTCTTGTGAGTATCAAGGTTGATGGTAATAATTGTAGTTCCTACTGACTTTAAGTCAAAAAAGAACGGTGAAGGCAGAATATAATTACTTGAGGAGGAGACAGGGGAGAAAATCAGGTGAAAGGTACCTTTTGCAAGTGTGAATTTAACTGTACCTGTTTCATCCGTAATGCCTGCCAGATTATAATACTTTTCCGGATTGGCGGTTTTGCCGCTTACCTGGATTTGAACATTTGGAACGGGTTCACTGCTTTTTACATCAACAAGTTTTACCTGAAGTGTATATATTGTATCGTTTTTTGCCGATATTACCTGTGTAACTGCGTTGGAGCTTGTGTACTTTGATATGACACTTGAAAAGTTGTTTGAGTCAAAATTCTTCTTAAACAAATACAACCTTAGCCCAAGCCCTGTTACAACCAAAACAGAGAATAACGCAATAATGCAGTATTTGACTATACTTCTATGTTTTGCTTTTAGGTTAATTTTAAATAATCTAAGTTTGGGTGCAATTTTTGCGGTAAGCCTACCGGAGGATAGCACTCCAAAAGTTAAAAGAATTAGAAGAACACCCAGTGTAATCAAAAACAGCGACAGAGGAAAAAGGCAACCTCTAATATATGATAGAATAATCTTTGAATCCAATGGTATGGAGAGACTGTAAATATTTTGGTGAAGTATCTTGTAAGAGAATAGGAGAAGTCCTATTCCGGAAGCTACATTTAAGAAGCTGCATACCAGGAAGGCTCCGGATAGCCATTTTATCATTTCCCCAGGTTTTTTACCAATAACAAGCGCTGTCAGGTACAAAAATGCCAATACTAACAGCAAGAAACCCGGCAGGGAATTAATGATATAATACATTAGCTTTATAAGCAGTAACTTGTCAAGAATGTCTCCCCGGTTGACCGAAAGTAATATGGCACTTAAATTTATTCTTTTGATTTTGCTTAACACATGACTTGACTTGTTGGTATCATCTATTTCTTGGGTATTGCTGTTTGAAGATGTATCTATATAGATATCCGGCAGAGACTTTTTACTGCCGCTAAAATACTGAAATATACCGTTTCTGATTGAGTCCAGGTTCTTATTTACCATCTCAGGAGAAGTGGAATTTTTAAGGATAGAAAAGACCTCTTTTTGCTGTTCCGTTAACTCTGCCGGATGGCTGCTAAGATTATTGAAGACGTCCTGGAGTGAAGCATTTATCAGGTTTTGAACTTGTGAATATATATCATTTTTGATAAATAGGCCTCTGTGGAACTCGGAAGTCATTACAGTGTTTATTAAACCGGATGATAATACCAGTATGTAAAGTAGAATTCCTGCGAGGATAAATGTAGTTGTAAAAGTGATTTTCTTAAGGCAGCTAATAAAGGTGCTCATATTTTCCTCCTGGAAGGGGTAATAAAGAAACATAAACTACAACATACTATATTATTAAAATATTATATCATTAAATCGATTAAAAAACTTAGGGAAAATGTAGAAATGAAAAAGTGTATCAAGTAATAAGCAGAAAAAAGTGACAAGTCCTATTAATAACTAAGATATTTAATGAAAAAGTGCTTATATAGAAGAATCCACCAAATAAATAATATGGCTATTTACTTTTTCATATGTTATAATAAAAATAGCAATTCTCAAAATTCCATAATAATTGTAATTTTATTCAAGCTTATAGTACTAAATGTTTAGAAGACATTTGTCCTTTGGAAATATATTATGATAATTCCCGCTAAGTTAATTATATATGGTTTTACTTTGTAAGTCTATAAATCAGGGGTTTATAATACCAAGTTAAATTGAGTATTTTATATTTGATTTAGTAATATTATGAAAGTAAGAAACTTATAATACGTTAGGGCATATAAAATATTATTTGGTTATAATTCAGTTGTTTATTAACAATTTAATCAGGGTATCAATTTTTATGGGCTTTCTATAGAGGATAAAATATGTTTTACCGTTTTACAAACAATAAAATGACGTTTAGTAAGAGGGTGATATCCTAAAAAGGCAATAGCAGCAGTGCATTATAGAGCATTATAGTTATTAAGTTTGTTGTTTTGCCTGAGGCTTAAAGTCAAGCTGAAATGGAGAGAAAACATATTAGTTGCCAGTGCCTCATAAATTAAACTTTCTCCAGGTATGCGAGGCACAAGCTGAGGAAGTGCATTTTAACATCCGGTTAGCTGCAAAACAGTTATGTTAAAAGGCATTAGTAACCGAACAAATATTTAGGAAAATAAGGGGGCATAAGTATGGAAAAACGTGATTTTTCAAGTATCATACGCAAGGATAGAGAAGAACACAAAAGTATGCGGTTTGAAGGAACTTTCCTGGAGTATCTTGATCTTGTAAAAGAAAACCAGGAGATTTCTATCCTTGCTCACCAGAGAATGTATAAGCTGATTACGGACCCTGGCGTTGAACTGATTAAAACTGACGAAAACCCCAGGCTTCGAAGGATATATGGAAACGATGTGATAAAGAAATATAAGTTTTTTGATGGTGAGTTCTTTGGAATTGATAAGACTATAATGAAGATAGTAAGATACTTCCATTCTGCTGCAATGGCAGGAGAAGAAGCAAGGCAGGTACTCTATCTGGTTGGACCGGTGGGTGCTGGTAAGTCTTCATTGATGGAGGCAATAAAGAGAGCTCTTGAAATGAGTCCTCCTATATATGCAATAAAGGGCTGTCCAATGAGGGAAGAACCTTTGCACCTTGTTCCCAAACACTTGAGAAAAGATTTTGAAGAAATTCTAAAAGTAAAAATTGAAGGGGATTTGTGTCCTGTTTGCCGCTACAGGCTTAAAAATGAGTTTAACGGGGAATATGAGAAGTTTCCTGTTGAGACTGTAGACTTTTCCATAAGATCAAGAAAGGGTATAGGAGTTGTTCCGCCTGTAGACCCAAATAATCAGGATACTTCCGTTCTTATAG
The DNA here is from genome assembly GCA_049325575.1 of Bacillota bacterium. Classification (GTDB taxonomy): domain Bacteria; phylum Bacillota; class Clostridia; order Acetivibrionales; family Acetivibrionaceae; genus JBMOLK01. Next base: position 18,700 of record JBMOLK010000331.1, read on the forward strand.
GTAGCGTTGACATATCAAAAATAGACTTATACCCCGAGGATGACCCAAGAGTCTTATCGCTAAACGGTGCTTTCAATGTTGGAAACCGTGGAATTGTTGAGTTTATAGAGGTGTTTAAGAATGAGACAGAGTACCTTCATACAATGATCACTGCTACTCAGGAGAAGTCCATACCATCTCCCGGAAAAGGCTCTATGATCTATTTTGACGGTATAATTCTTGCCCACTCTAATGAAGCAGAGTGGAACAAGTTTAAATCGGACCATACTAATGAAGCTATTCTTGATAGAATTGTAAAAATTGAAGTTCCTTACTGTCTGGAACTGAATGAAGAAATCAAAATTTATGAAAAGATATTAAAGAAGAGCAAATTTAGTGCTCATATTGCTCCTCATACTATAAAAGTAGCGTCAATGTTTGCTATCCTTACAAGGCTTGCCCCATCAAACAAAGTGGACCCGGTGACCAAGCTTAAGATTTACAATGGTGAAGAAATAATTGAGAAGGGCATGACAAGAAGGGTAGATGTCTTTGAATTGCGGGAGGAAGCTCAAAGAGAGGGAATGAACGGCATATCCACAAGGTTTATCATGAAAGCACTTGATACTACCCTGTCGGAATCTGACCACAACTGTATTAATCCTATTTCGGTTATGGAAACTCTGGTCAAATCGGTTAAAGAACTTGCAATAGGCGAAGAGGAGAAAGAAAGATACCTAAGGTTTATTCAGGACAGCATAAGAAAAGAATACAATAAGATTTTGGAGAAAGAAATAACAAAAGCATTCATTCATGGCTACAGGGAACAGGCTGAAAGTCTTTTCAACAATTACCTGGACCATGCAGAAGCTTATGTTAATAAGACAAAGATAAAGGATAGAAATACAGGTGAAGAGCTTGAGCCGGATGAAAAGTTCCTAAGATCCATAGAAGAGCAGATAGGTATCACTGACACTGCCGCAAAAGGATTTAGAGCAGATGTAACAGCATACATGTTCTATGTATTGAGGAATGGCGGGAAACTTGATTTTAACAGCTATGAGCCTTTGAAGGAAGCTATTGAGAAGAAGCTTACTGCATCCGTCAAGGAACTTAGCAGGGTTATAACACAGGCAAAGGTCAGGGATAAGGAACAAAATGATAAGTTTGATACCATGGTAGAGGAAATGAAGAAGAATGGATACTGTGACCACTGCTGCAATGTTATTTTAAAGTATGCTGCTAACAATCTGTGGAAGGATTAAACCCCTTTTTTCAGCTTGAAAACATACCATCTGGGGGTGATGGCAATGGCTATATTCAGGGAATTTGTCAATAGCGGTAAAGACCGTTCGGCTGAAGACAAAAGACGTCACAGGGAACTGGTTGAGGAATCTATCAAGAAGAATATCGGGAATATCATTGCAGAAGAAAGTATTATAGGTCAAAGCAAGGATAAAAAAGTTAAGATACCCATCAAAGGTATAAAGGAGTACCAGTTTGTCTATGGAAAGAATGGTCCTTCTGCAGGTTCCGGAGACGGAAGTGAAAAGCGTGGAGACAAGATAGGTGAAGAAAAGGCCGGAAAGAAGGGCCAGGGTGATGGGCAGGCCGGAAACCAGGAAGGTGAAGATATCTATGAAACAGAGGTTACAATAGAAGAGTTAATCAAATATTTATTTGATGATTTGAATCTTCCTGACATAGATAAGAAGAAGCTGGCAGAGGTAGAGTCCATAAGAAGTTTCAAGAATCTTGGCTACCAGCGTAAGGGTATACCTCCGAGACTTGCCAAGAGGCGGTCTGTTGTTGAAAAGATAAAAAGAAAACAGGGTTATCTTAGAAACCATGGAGATCAGGATGATAATGAAGGTAAGGGCCACGATGCGGAATCCGAAGTTTTGGACGCTGACAGCAAAAAGAGATTTCCATTCATGGAAGATGACTTGCGGTATAGACGCGTAAGAGAAGATCATAAGAAAGACTTTAATGCGGTAGTTATTTGCATTATGGACGTGTCAGGGTCAATGGATCAGACTAAAAAGTATATGGCCAGGAGCTTTTACTTTTTGCTTTACCAGTTCATAAGACTCAAATACTCAAATGTTGAGGTTGTGTTTGTAGCCCATACCACTACTGCCAAGGAAGTTAACGAGGATGAATTCTTCCATAAGGGAGAATCGGGTGGAACGTATATCAGCAGTGGTTATGACAAAGCTCTGGAAATTATAGAGCAAAGATATAACCCTGCCAGCTGGAACATATATGCATTCCACTGCAGTGATGGAGACAACTGGTCGGAAGACAATAAAAGGGCTATTGAACTGGCGGATAAACTCTGTGAAGTATGCAATCTGTTTGGATATGGAGAAATAGTACCCGGTTATTATTCATCCAGCAGTACCATAAAGGCAGAGTATCAAAAAAACATTAAAAGAAAGAATTTTTCGGTTATTACAATGACTAAAAAGGATGATGTATTACCTGGATTAAAGAGGCTTCTTGAAAAAGAAGGAGATTAAACAGGCTCGGGGGTGAGGAAATGACTGAATACAGCATGAAGGAACTTTGGGAATGGAATGAAAGAATTGAGGATATAGCCCGTGCCGAAGGACTTGACTACTATGAGCAGGAATTTGAAATATGCAGCTTTGAGGATATGATTGGGTATGAAACCTATGTAGGAATGCCCTCCCACTATCCTCACTGGAGTTATGGCAAACATTACGAAAGGACAAAGACACTTCACAGGTACAATTTGACGGGCTTGCCTTATGAAATGGTTATAAATTCCGATCCGTGTATTGCTTACCTTATGAAGGACAATACTCTTCTTTTGCAGATACTGACCATAGCTCACGTATATGGACATAATGACTTCTTTAAAAATAACAGGTTGTTTAAACTTGGTACCAGGGCTAAAGATACTGTAGAGATGTTTAAAAACCATGCCGGCAGGATACGGGAATACATTCAGGACCCTGGAATTGGATACGCAAGGGTTGAAAGAATACTCAACGCTGCTCATGCCATCAAGTATCAAGTATCAAGAACCATAGGTGAGAAAAGGCTGTCGGAAGGGGAGAAGAGGATAGCACTTTTAGAAAGGTATAGAAGGCCTAAAAGCGAGTATCCCCTGCTGGAGCCAAGAGTTAAGGAGGAAGAACCGCCTCCGGATTTTAAGAAAATACCTGTTGAGCCTGAAGAAGATTTGCTCTTGTTTATAATGAATTATAGTAAGCTTTCAGACTGGGAAAGGGATATCGTAAATATTGTCAGGGAGGAAACCCTTTACTTCCTTCCTCAAATTGAGACCAAAATAATGAATGAAGGGTGGGCAAGTTTCTGGCACTATTCCATATTAAACAAGCTGGAACTGCCGCAAGGTCTTCATATTGAATTCTTAAAAAGGCACAACCAGGTTATCAGGCCGCATTTGGGTCAGCTTAACCCTTACTATATAGGCTTTAAAATATTAGAGGACCTTAAAAACAAACACAGAGATAATCCTCGTAAAATATTCGAGGTAAGAGAAATTGAAAGAGATCAATCCTTTATAAGAAAATACCTGACCAGAGAGCTTTGCGAGGAAATGAACCTTTTTGAATATATGAAGCTGGGCAACAGTTATATTATAACTGAAGTCTCTGATGAAGAAGGATGGAAAACTGTCAGGGATACAATTGCAAATAGTGTAGGACTGTCAGGCATACCTTCTATTAGTGTATTGGAGTGGGTTCAAAAGGATAATATGCTTATCCTTGAACACCAATATGATGGTAGAGAACTTGAACTAAGCTATGCTTATGAAACCTTAAAGCACGTTGTAGATCTTTGGGACGGAAAGGTTATGCTGGTTACAAAAATAGACGAAAAAAGAAAGCTTATTACTTGTGATGAACAGAAAAAGATTACTTTAACGGACGGGTAGTCGAATTTGTTTTTGTAATGGTACCTCTCGGATCAATAATTCCGGGGGGTATTACTTTTATTTTTGGACTTAACATTAGAGCAGATTAATGATCAAGTTTAATTAGGGTTTCTATCTGGACTTAACAAGATATCTAATTTACTAATTATTATTGGCAATAGTTTGCAAATTATATTAGGGTATAGTATAATATTATGTAAGTTTATGTGGTAAAAGGTAAAAAAGTGTCAAATAAAAACGGAAAAAGAAGAAAAATGTGCAATAATGCGATTAAATATTTAAATATTCAGCAATGATTTTTTAGATTATAACATCTATCAAATTTGAATCTACTACAATGTTTGTAATAGCTCTAAGCAAAAATAAGTTCCAACTATGGAGTATATAGTTATATTGTCGTGTGGAGGGATTAAAATAAGTAGTTTAAAAAACTTGGTTGAGGTAATACAAAAGTTAAAGGACCTGTCTGATAAAGGTATAACCTTTATTAATAGTTTGGATGAAGAGAAGTTTGTTTCTTACAAAGAATTGTACATAAAAGCTCAAAGGATTTTATATAACCTACAGCAAAGAGGTATAAAACCTTATCAAGAACTAGTGTTTCAGGTTGAAGATAATGAAGTGTTTATTAAGCTGTTTTGGGCTTGTATTTTAGGGGGTATCATACCTGTACCATTAACAGTGGGGAAAACCGATGAGCATAGAAAGAAGCTCTTTAATGTATGGAACATATTAAGCTTTCCTTATTTGGTTACCGACTTTAAAACGTTTGAAGGTGTAAAAAAGTCTGCAGATAGTTTAAAAATGTCTGATACCTTAGATAAAATTCAAATAAGAGTTTTATTTGAGGAAGAAATTCTAGATGGAGAGTGCGGTGGTACTCTTAGGAATCCTGATAAGGATGATATTGCTTTTATACAGTTTTCGTCAGGTTCTACAGGAGACCCAAAAGGTGTTGTTCTTACTCATGAAAACTTGATTTGCAATACTATAGCATTAAATAAAGCACTGGGTATATCGCCTGCTGGGTCAGCACTAAGCTGGATGCCTCTGACACATGATATGGGCTTGATAGGAGTGCATTTGGCTTCTGCGGTAGAAGGGATTAGCCAATTCATTATTCCTACTCATCTTTTTGTTAGACAACCTACTCTATGGATGAAAAAAGTACATGAACATAGAGCAACACAGCTTTACAGCCCTAATTTTGGATACAATCATTTTCTTACGTTTTTTGAGCCTGATATAGCAAATGACTGGGATCTATCCTGTATACACTTCATAGCAAACGGTGCAGAGCCTATTTCCGCAGCACTTTGCAAGAGATTTGCAGATGAACTGGCTCCATATGGTTTTAACAGGAACGCTATAAAGACTGTCTACGGTTTGGCGGAAGCATCAGTTGCGGTAACCATACCTCCGGAAGGCGAAGAAATTATTTGTGTCCACCTGGACAGGCGCTATTTGAATATTGGAGAGGCTGTTGTTGAATTAGTAGATGATAAAGACAAAAACTGTTTAACTTTTGTTGATGTCGGCTATCCTATAGATTTTTGCCATGTACGAATTTGCGATGAGGAGAATAGAGTCCTTAAGGACCGTCACATTGGTTATATCCAAATAAAAGGCGGAAATGTTACTTCGGGTTATTATAGAAACAGGAAAGCGACTGAAAATGCTATCGGTAGAGATCAATGGCTGAATACCGGAGATCTTGGATTTATGCAAAATGGCCGTCTGGTTATAACAGGAAGGGCTAAGGATATAATATTTGTAAATGGCCAGAATATTTACCCCCATGATATCGAGAGAGTTATTGAAGAAGAGGGTATAGGTCTTGGAAAAGTAGTAGTATGTGGTGCGTTTTCTGACAGAGAGCAGAAAGAGAAGGTAGTTGTCTTTGTCTTATTTAAAAAGAGTCTTGAGGAGTTTATACATTATATAGCATTCATAAAGGATGTTGTAAGTATTAAAACAGGACTGGTTGTAGAAGAGGTTATCCCGATCAGGAAGATACCCAAAACCACAAGCGGTAAAGTACAGAGGTATAAGCTAGTAGAGAGGTATCAAGACGGTGAATTTGAAACTATAGTGCATAAGCTTGGTGAGTTGTCAAAGAGTAGTTCCTTACAGGTAGAAACCTGTGGATTTGAGGATGAAGTTGAATGCAGGGTTAGAGATATCTGCTGCAAGGTATTGGGTATTAACATACTTCACAGGAATGACAGTTTGTTGAACTTGGGAGCAGACTCATTAAAAATAGCGTCTATTTTATCATTGATACATAAGGAATTCAATGTCATTATTCAATCAAGGACAATTTTTGAATTAAATACCATTTCTAATATTTCGACGTACATACGGGAATCTCGAAAGGATGAATTTATACCAATTGGTAATGTAGGTGACAGGGAATTCTATCCGGTGCCTTCAGCACAGAAAAGACTACTAGCTATAAATGGATTTGAATGTGTAGGTATAGCCTATAATTTGCCGGTAGTAATGAGAATAGATGGGGACCTGTGTAAAATACGCTTTGAAAATGCTTTTAGCAAGTTGGTAAAAAAGCATGAGGTGCTTAGAACATCCTTTGATGTGAGAGACGGAGAACCTGTGCTTATCATTCAAACGAATATAGACTGTAAGGTGAACTTTATCCAGTGTGAGCAGGCAGACTTAGAAAATGTAATTAAGAGTCTGGTAAAACCATTTGATTTAAAGACTGCTCCTCTAGTAAGGGCTACAGTCATTACAGTATCGCAATATAGGCATATGTTTTTATTAGATGTTCATCATATTATTGCAGATGGAACTTCTATAGGTATATTGATAAGAGATTTGACAGATTTTTATGATGGAAAAGAGCTTGAGGAGTTGAAAACACAATTCAGTGACTATTCAGTATGGCAGTGCGACATGGAAGAGAGTCCTGTTTTACGTAAACAGGAAGAATTCTGGATAAAGAAGTTTTCTGGAAGGATTCCTTTACTGAACCTGAAAACGGATTATCCAAGACCCGTGGTGCAGAGCTTTGATGGAGAAAATGTATACTTTGGTTCAGGGGTTGAACTGGCAGAAAAACTTAAAAGTACTGCTAAAAAGTATGGAGCAACTCTGTTCATGATGCTACTTGCCTCTTACAATATTCTTCTACATAAATATACGGCAGATAATGATATAGTAATAGGCTGCGGTATTGCAGCGAGGCCTCACCCGGATGTTGAGAAGATGGTAGGTATGTTTGTTAATATGCTTCCTATAAAGAATAATATAATGATGAGTGAAAGCATAGATAGTTTTATAGAGAAAGTGAAGTTGGGAACTCTAGAGGCATTTGATAACCAGGACTATCCCTTCGACAAGCTTGTAAACAGTTTGAATATTTCAAGAGACCCGGGAAGGAATCCTTTGTTTGATGTGGCAATGGTACTCCACAATATGGATATATCTGTTGTGAATACGAAAGAATTGAGGATTGAGCCCAAGGATTTTGATTTTAATATTTCAAAATTTGATATAACTTTATATGCCATGGAAACTAACGGGGGTATCAACTTTGTTTTTGAGTATTGCAAAAATTTGTTTAAAAGGGATACCATAGAAAAAATGTCTAAAGATTTTCTAAAGGTCATTGAACTGGTGGTTAAAGAACAGCAGAATAAAATAGAGGATATTGAGCTGTTTGATCAGTTAGAAAAAGATGAAATTTTAGATATTATTAATAAAAACCGAAAAGATATTCAGATAAATATTGAGTTATAGAACTTACGTTATTTTAGTTTAGCTAGGGGGATAAAACATGTTCGAAAATATAGTTGATAATAAGCTGCTTTCCTTAAAGGAATTTGAGGAGGCTAAAGTCTATTGGCTACAAAAGTTGTCCGGCCAAATCAATGAGGTTAATCTAATCCGAGACTTTCCAACCAAATCCGGTTTTAAAAAAAACGCGTGCCGCTTTGCAATTGATAGATCTTTGTATGAGAAATTACTCAGCATTACAAAGGGACAGGACCTGGCAATCTACGTTATCCTGCTTAGTGCACTTAAGGTAATGATTTATAAATATAGTGGGCAAGAGGATGTTGTGGTAGGTTCACCGGTCTATGTATCAGAGGACTCTGATATAAAATATAATCATTATATATTACTTAGGGATTTTATATACGGTGAAATGTCTTTCAAAGATATAGTTGCTGATGTAAGGCAAACAGTTATAGATGGCTATAAATACCAGTATTACCCGTTTGACAGAATTCTTAGCTCGGTATATGGCAGCCCATACCTATTAAGAGTAGTCCTGTATTTTAAGAATATTCATAAAGAGGAGGATTACTGCAGGATATTGGACTCATTCAGCAGTGATATCTCTATTGCAGTTGAACGCAAGTGTAACCACTTTGAATTTACAGTTAATTATAACTCAGAGTTATTCAAAGAAAGTACTGTAAAGAGATTTCTCGAGAAATATGTGTTTGTTTTAGAGAAAGTTTTATGTAATTCTGCTGCTAAGGTTCAAGATATTGAGCTTGTGACGGAGGAAGAAATAAAGCAGATACTTGATGAGTTTAACAATACCCATGAAGAATGCGATAGGGATAAGGCCGTACATGAACTTTTCGAAGAACAGGTTGACAGGGCCCAAGAGAGTGTTGCAGTGGTTTTTGGAGACAGTGCTCTTACTTATGGACAACTGGACAGGAGAGCAAACCAGCTTGCTCATTACCTTAAGGCAGAGCATGGGATCAAAACTGGTTCAGTAGTAGGGATATTGATGGAGCAGTCTGTAGACAGGATCACTGCTATGCTGGGCGTACTTAAGGCAGGAGGGGCATATATACCTATAGATCCATGCTATCCTGTGGAACGCGTAAAGGCTATAGTAGATGATTCAAGTATTCGGGTTCTTATTTCCAGTAGAAAGCATATCGGAACTCTAAACAAGCTGCAGTGGGAATGTCGTTCCTTCAAAGCATATATATGTCTCGACAGCGAGGATATCTACTCAGAGGAGGAGACGGAAAAAAGTGAACTCATGAATAAAGATCTGTGGGAGTATGTAGGCACCAGTGCTGAAGATGATATCGAAGGGGGAGGGTGGACAAATAGCTATACTGGGGAAAACCTATCCCCAGAGGAGATGGAAGAGTATTCGGAAAACATATTGAATAAGCTTATGCCGTACTTAAATGAAAGAACAAAAGTGTTGGAAATAGGTTGTGCATCCGGATTAAGTATGTTTAAGATTGCTCCGTTGGTAGGCTTGTATTATGGTACAGACCTGTCAAAGGCCATTATAGATAGGAATGAAGAAAAGGTAAGAAAGTTAAGTATTGGCAATATAAGACTTGCATGTATGCAGGCACATGAGATATGTAGACTGGATGAGAAAGATTTTGATATTGTAATCATAAACAGTGTCATACAGTGCTTCCATGGATATAACTACCTAAGAGGGGTAATACAGAAGGCGGTAGATGTATTGGGTGAAAAGGGTATGCTTTTCATCGGTGATGTTATGGACCAGGACCTAAAAGTGGAGTTAATAGGTTCATTACAGGAATTCATGAAAGAAAACCGCGGGAAGGGTTATAGGACCAAGACTGATTTTAGTACAGAATTATTCGTATCCAGAGACTTCTTCCAAGATGTGGCTATAGATATAGAGGAAATTGAAAGTGTAAGTTTTACAGGCAAAATACACACTATAGAGAACGAGTTGACGAAGTTTCGGTATGATGCATTATTCTATATTAATAAGGACAACAGATTTAAGGAATTCTCAACTATCAGGAACAGACTACAGCATGACCGGAGGGTATTGGAAAAATACAGTGAGGATCGTGTTGGGAGTAGTGCAAGATCAGAGGATATTGCTTACATCATCTACACATCAGGTACAACAGGAAAACCTAAGGGGGTTATGATACGTCACGGGTCACTGGCAAATTTGTGCTGCTGGCACAATGCCTATTATTCTGTGACAGAATCGGACAGGGCAACGCAGTATGCTGGCTTTAGCTTTGATGCATCCGTATGGGAGGTCTATCCATATTTGGTGGCAGGCGCAAGTATTTATCTAATTGGTGACGACCAGAGGTTTGATACTAGAGAACTAAACCATTACTTTGAGGAAAAAGGTATTACTATAAGTTTTCTGCCTACCCAGATTTGTGAGCAGTTCATACAACTTGAAAACAAGAGTTTAAGAAAGCTCCTTACCGGAGGGGACAAGTTAAAATACTATCGTTCTGTAGGTTATGACCTCATAAATAACTATGGTCCTACAGAAAATACTGTTGTTACTACAAGTTTTGAAGTAAAGCAGGAATACGATAATATTCCTATAGGTAAGCCAGTTTGGAATACCGAGGTATATATACTGGACAGGGACAACAGGCTCCAACCTATAGGAATGCCTGGAGAGTTATGTGTATCGGGGTGTGGACTTGCAACTGGTTATTTAAATAATGCGCAGTTGACCAGTGAAAAATTTGTTAAAAATCCTTTTAAGAATGATATGAGAATGTATAGAACGGGAGATATGGCAAGATGGCTGCCTGACGGAAACATAGAGTTCCTTGGCAGGATTGATCAGCAGGTAAAGATTAGAGGTTATAGGATAGAGCTTGGAGAGATAGAGAGCAAACTTATTTGCCACGATCTGGTTAGGAGTGCTGTTGTTATCGACCGGGAGGATAGAGAAGGTAATAAATACTTGTGTGCATACCTAGAAGTAGAAGGGGAATACTGCGTCCAAGATTTTAGAGAGTACCTTCTAAAGGAATTACCTGAATATATGGTTCCTGCCTATTATGTAATAATGGATAAAATACCTCTTACTCCTAACGGGAAAATAGATAAGAAGAACCTTCCAGATCCGGAAGGAGCGTCAAGAACAGACACAGAGCACGAGGCTCCTAGAGATGAAATAGAGTGTAAGTTGGTGGAGATATGGAAAGAGGTTCTAGAAACAAGCAAGGTTAGCATTAATGATAACTTCTTCGAAATTGGAGGACACTCACTTAAAGCAACAGTCCTTACATCAAAAATATATAAGGAAATGGCAATAGAAGTTCCTCTGAGTCAAGTATTTAATATGCCTAACCTCAAA
>JBMOLK010000332.1:0-3509 GCA_049325575.1 Bacillota bacterium
AAACCGTGTAAACCTGTTCTCCTAAGAAATCAGAATGTCCTGTATATGTATATACATTACCCGATTTTATTGCCGCTTTCACATTATCGTCGGTAATGGCTTTAAAGATATTCTGTTTGTCTATATCTGCCACATAAACACCGTTGTTGGAAATAAGAGACGCATAACCTGTTTCATAGGGTCTGATGGTCTCAATCTTCTGCTGGAAAGTATCTAAAATAACGTCTATTCCTGCTACCCCTACAAACTGATCCTCGTGGTTTATTGGGATAACAATACTTGACATTAATACTTCCTTACCGGAAATGGGATACTTGTAAGGATCAGTAATGGTCTCCTGTCCGGTGTTCTTTGGAATATTGTAGAAATCTCCAGTTTCATAGTCAACGATCGCCTCTACCTGTATGGAACCGCTTCCTCTATTCCAATAAGGCAAATATCTGCCTGTACTGTCATGTCCGGGCTTGTCAACGAATTCCGAGTCCCTGCCGTCCAAAGCATCAGGTTCCCATAATGTCCATACCCCGGTAAATCTGGTATCCTTTTCGAGAACATTTTTTAATATACTGTCCATTACTTTTCTGCTTGGTGTGTGCGACAACCGCATCCCTTCAAAGGTTTGAGCCAGAGTTCTAACAGTGTCAAGGGAAACCTCTATCTCGGCTTTTACCTCATTACTGTACCTATGGGCAATTTCCTGTGCTTTGCTTAATCCTTCCTGTTTTGCCATGCTGCTTGCCATAACTGAGCTGATAATTATTGTTAATGTTAAGGCTGCTGCAGTCACACTGCCGATAAGTAGCATCATTTTTGTCGTTAATTTAATCCTCATTGTAAACTTGAATCTGTTAAACATTTTTATACCTCCTGGTGTGCATAGTATAGTCCTTCTTATGCTGAAATCATGACTGTTTAATTATTCCAGATATTTTACCATTTATTACTTTGGTAATTATCGTATTTTTTTATACTTTTCTTAATAAAAAATGGTTGAATTTTTCAAATTTTATGTATATAATTTCTTCTATAGGTGCCTATAGTATAAATTTACAAAATATTTGTGTATATGTAATTTTGTGTTCAGTAAAAAGTTTTACAAGTTTTATTAAAAGTCTTTACAGCTAAGTTCAGTCTTTCTTTGCTTAAGCATTAAGCAGTAAACAGTATTAACAAATCGCTTTTTTTGCCAGCTGTGCAGTTATTGGTTCAATGCAATAAGTTAAGTTTTAGTTAAAAGCTAAATATCTAAATATTTCTGTTACGCAAAGCGGATTACAATTACAAACAAATAATTCTGTTTGTGGTTATTATTTTGCTGGCTAATAGAATATGTACTTAATCTCGGAACATGTTTCGCTAAAGTACTATTTCGCTAAAGATGTTGTTATTATCATGCTTACTATTTATGAGAGGACGGAGTTTTATTTATGTTTACTGGACGAAATTCGGTTTTTGATCCTTCGCTCAATTCTATCGTTAATGCTGCTTATGAAGCAATAGAAAATGCAGACTTATTAAAAGAAGTGGATAGAATTTACGAGGATTTACACGAAAAGCATCAGCATTATCTAGGTTATCCCTTTAATCTAAGTCTTGACTATTCGGATTTGGGCAAATTTTTGAACCTGCAGCCGAACAATCTTGGTGACGCATTCTATTCTTCTACCGTTAATATTGATACCAAGAAACAGGAACGTGAAGTGCTGAAGTTCTTTGCAGATGTGTACAAATTACCATGGGAAGAGGCTTGGGGCTATATCGGAAATGGCGGTACTGAAGGGAATCTATGTGGTATGCTGGTGGCTCGCGAGCGTTATCCGGATGGGATTTTCTATTTCTCCAAGGATACCCATTATAGTGTAAAGAAAAACGCTTGGATATTGGGCAAACCAGGTGAAATAATACCATCCCAGGCTAATGGCGAGTTTGATTATGGCGCGCTTATTGAGCGGATACGCAAAAACGGCAATAAGCCTGTATTAATAGTTCCTACAATGGGAACCACTATGTCCGGAGCTATTGATAATGTGAGAACTATTGTTGAACTATTCAAAGAACACAATATAACAAAATACCATATCCACTATGACGGAGCACTTTTCGGTGGGATGATACCATTTATGGAGGATGGACCGGTACTGGATTTTGAGAACCTGCCTATAGATTCCATCGCTATTAGCGGTCATAAATTCATAGGCTGTCCTATGCCTTCAGGTATTTTCCTTACACGGAAAAAGTATATAAACAATATTCTCGCCAACTCTGACGTGGCCTATGTAGGTACAAAAGACACCACAATAACCGGTTGCCGTAACGGTCTTTCATCACTGCTCCTCTGGTACCAGGTAAAACGCAAAGGTGTTGAAGGATTCAGACAGGAAGTTAAACAGTGTATGGAGGTTACCCAATATGCCAAGACCAGGTTGGATTCTATCGGCTGGGAAAACTTCCTGAATCCATGGTCAAATACTATTGTTATTGCCAAACCAAGCGATGATGTTTGCAATCACTGGTCATTGGCCTGTGAAGGTGATAAGGCACATATTATCATAATGCAGCACGTTACAAAAGCTCATATTGACCAGTTTATTGAGCATCTGTTATACAGCAGGCATATTGTGGATTTCAACTAGGGACGGAATAGAGAAGATAAGACAGTTTCCTCAAAGAGTGATTACATGTTTTTTTATGTAGCAGTAAAAAGAGTTTGTAACAAATGCTGGGGCCTACACTCTGCCCCAGCTGCTACATAAAACTTGCTTTATGTATTTTGCTGTTCTACACACTCATCCGGTATGTATTTGACTTTTGCAAAGTTTTTGGTTATTAGCTCTGTTTCCAGTATTGTACCGCTTCCAATCTTAGCTATCTTATTTCTCCATATCTCATTTTTTCTATAGTAATCTTCCCCTATCTTCAAAAACTGGTGATCCTTTTCAAAGACATGATAAGCAAAGTCCAATTCCTTATCAATTCTTAGTTCGCCGTCCAAACACTTTTTTGAAAGCCAGAGATTTATTTGAAAGGTATAAGGAGTATTATTGGTAAACTGAAAATCCCTGTAGTTATAAAATATTGTTGCTCCGCTGCCAAAGGGCAGAACTCTCCCTTCATCCGGAAACGGGTCAAAACTGTGGTGATATCTTTCTATTACTGTCAGGGGACTATGGATAACAAGCCAGTGCAGTAAATTTGTAATCTGGCATAGCCCTCCTCCAATCCCCGGCCTTGCCTCACCAAATGATAATTCCATTCCCTCAATGTATCCTCTTCTTTTGGTTGGGAAACCTACCAGCTTACAAAAAGAAAAGGTTTCACCGGGCTTTATTAATATTCCATTGATTTTTTCTATAGCAATTTTTAGATTAGTCACTTTATTATATTGAAGCTGCATATCGCTCTCACCAAGTTTTTTAATCAATACAGACTGGTGCTTTTTTACCCTATAGGGCAGCTTCTCCTGTGTCCGGTATTTGGAATACTTTTTCTTGCCAAAATACCAATCGAAA
>JBMOLK010000333.1:0-3476 GCA_049325575.1 Bacillota bacterium
TTGCTTGACTTCCGGTTCCACTGTCCTCACAATATAATACGTATATTCTTCCTCTCTCTTTATCAATATAAGTTGTAAAACTTGAAGATGGGTTTATAATTATTGGTCCGGCTGTAACGGCTGTTACATCCAAAACATTAAGATTATAGCTTAGTACAAAGTCGCAGTTACCTATGCCCTCAAGAGGTACTCCGGAAAAGCTTATAGGTATCTGTACTTGAGTCCCCACAGGACCGTCTGCTGATGCGATATGTACCGTTAATTTACTATGCACTGGCGTTGGTGTACCAGTTGGTGTAACAGTTGGCGTCACCGGTGTTATAGTCGGTGTTATAGTCGGTGTAGGTGTTGGTCTTAAGCCTAATATAACAAACTCTACCGGAATGATATTAAGATCATAGTCGTTAAATACCCCTTCGGATTTTACTGTTATTACTGGTGCAGATGTTGTTTTAACTGTTGCAGTTATATTTGCAAAAACACCGTTTGTTTTTATTGCTTGAGTTCCAGTACCGGTCTCATCTACAAAAAGAATATTTATACTTCCTGCTGCCGAGTTAATATATGAGCTGAAATTAAGACCTGGATTTACAGTTATTGGCCCAGCTGTAATTGCTGTCACATCCAATACATTAGGATCGTAGTTTAGTGCAAAATTACAGTTGTTTATTCCTTGAGAAGGTACTCCGTTGAAACTAATAGGTATCTGCACAGTAGTTCCTGTTGCACCTGTGATGCGCGGTATGGTTACATATAGCACACTTTGTGTTGGTGTAGGCTTAATTGTAGGTGTTGGTTGGTAGGTAGGTGTGGGGGATGGTGTAAATGGTGAAGACGATGGACTATCGCTATAATATGCGTATATATCTTTATCACTATCCATGACAAAAGTTATAGTTCTTTCAGTGCTGGAAACAGCACCTCCCCATCTTTCGAACCAACCATAGGCAGTTAATGTCACTACAGTTCCCTCTTCATAATATAAGTTATTGTGGTATACAAAACTGTTTCCATATACATCCGCAGGTTCAACAGCAATTCCTCCATGGCCGCCTGAATATTTATCATATACACGCAGAATTTTAAGATTACCTGTCGATGTAGGAGATGGCTGCACTTCTGTTGGAGTAGGTACTATTGTAGGAGTTGGTATTGAAGTTTGCAATGCATTTATTAGCACTTTACCATCGACAAACCTATGGGGTATATTATTTAGGTTATAATCTCTAAAATCTCTTTCCAGGCCTACCGTTACTGCACTCGATCCTATTTCTGGCACTGCTTTGATTTTAGCGGTTATTGTTGCAAATAATCCAATTGTTTTTATTGCCTGGACACCAAACCCTGTCTCATCCACGAACAAAAGATTTACTTTCCCTGCCGCCTGATTAATATTCGAACTGAAATTGACTGCTGGATTTATAATAATTGGTCCGGCAGCAACACTGGATACATCTAAAATATTAGGGTCGTAATAAAGCTCAAAGTCGCAGTTGTTAACCCCATTCGATGGCATTTGCCCATCAAAGCTTACGGGTATTGTCACTGTATCTCCTACATTACCTTCTACTGTTCCAATTTTTATTACTAACAACCTACATGGTGTTGGTGTTAGTACTGGTGTTGGTATTGGCGTTAGTGTCGGTGTCGGAGGTGGTAGGGTAGTACCCAATGCTGCTGTCATAGGTAGCAAACTTGAAAAGATCAGCGCAAGCATGCACACAACCATCAGCAAACGAGTGCCTTTTTTCAGATTTCTTGCCATAAATACATCATCTCCCCTTAAATTAATATATATTAGAAACTTAAATCCAGCAGGCAGACCAGGTCGATTTGGCCGGTCTTTGTATATATTTGCCTGTCGCATTGTTATATATAGTTCTTAAAGGAGGCTCCATGTTATTCAAATCTACTTGCTGCCTGGCAAATTCAAGCTTTAATATTACAATTTTCTGCTACTTGGCTCGTGCCTCTTATGCTCTAAAAGATAATTATCCCCAGTAAGTGTTAGGCTATTATAGAAAACATTAGTATTAATGTATTTATATATGTATTTTATAACAAATTATTGTAATAGGCAAATAAAAACTGCAGATGTTTACACCTGCAGTTTTTTGTGATACCAGTTATAAATTCAAATTTAGAACCAAGTTTTAGAGATAACGAACTGTAAAGATAGACATATAATTCGCTCCGCTAATTTGATACAAATGGCGGGCTCATTAAGTTTATCTATTTTACAGTTTGATCTCTATATTATCATATCAGGTAATTTAAAACATTATAAAGCTTACCGTCTTTCCAGTAGACTCTTGGTATTCTCTTACCGATAATACATACCACTTCATAATTTATGGTTCCAATATTTTGGGCTATATCTTCTATCTTTATTTCACTCCCGTTTTGCCTTCCAAAAAGAACCACCTCATCACCTACATCAACATCTCCATTAACACCAGTTATATCTATCATACACTGGTCCATACATATCTTCCCCACAATAGGAACAAGCTGGCCGTTAACCAGTACATTACCTTTACCGGTAAGAAGCCTGGTATAACCGTCGGCATAACCTATGGGCAATGTGGCAATCCTGCTGTCACGTTTGGTTTTAAATATCCTTCCGTAGCTTATGCAGGTATCCTTTTCAACATCTTTAACAAGTATTATGTTTGCCTTTAGTGTCATGGCCGGCCTTAACTCTATCCTTGCCTTATCCACCTCATCAGAAGGGTATAGGCCGTATAACGCTATTCCGGGTCTCACCATATTAAGATGCATTTCCGGGAACTCTATTATACCTGCACTGTTGCATACGTGCTTGACAGGAATATATACCCCGATCCTGTTAAGCTCGTTTACTATGCTCATAAACCTTTCAAACTGCATATGAGTATAGCTTTTATCTCTTTCATCAGCCGATGCAAAATGTGTAAACAATCCCTCAATGATCACCTTTGGAAGTTTACTGATTCTTACTACATTTTTTACAGCACTGTAACCGGGCATAAACCCAACCCTTGTCATTCCTGTATCTATCTTTATATGGATCTTCACACTTTTATTAAGCTTTACAGCTGCCTCGGACAAAGCCTCTGCCAGGTCATGGCTGAAGACTGTTTGGGTTACATCATTCTGAATTATTTCTTCTGCCCTTCTAGGATCTGTATAGCTTAATATAAGTATGGGAACATCAATGCCATTCTGCCTAAGCTGAATAGCTTCATCAAGCATGGAAACTGCCAACCTGGACACACCATTCTCAAGCAGCGTTTTTGTAACCTCCATTACGCCGTGACCATATGCATCCGCCTTTACAACTCCCATTATCTCTGTTCTTTTGTCTGTTATTCTTCTTATCTCCCTTACATTATGAGCAATGTTATCAAGGCTAACCTCCGCCCATGCCCTATTAAACTTGTACTCCATTATGACCCCTCTTATGTTATCTTATATAATAAATAGTAAAACCTATT
>JBMOLK010000334.1:0-29312 GCA_049325575.1 Bacillota bacterium
CATATGAGCAGTCTACATGAGCAATGGAAGGAATTAGCCGATACGGAGAGAAGTGAGAAGGAATACAATGAATTCTGGAATACCTATCTTGAAAAAGAGACCAAAAACTATGAGAATATACTTGAGAAGCATGATGAAGTTATAAGCGGAAAGCTAAGTGAGCTTTCAGAGAAGTTTGATATGGACCCTATAACTTTTATTGGATTTATGGATGGCATTAATACCAGCCTGGTTGAGTCTGTTAACCTTGACGAGTTGAGTGAAGATTCGGACGTCAAACTGGAAGTGGATTATGAGAAGCTTTATTATAATATGCTGGATGCAAAAGCACACTGGCTTTATAATTTACCACAGTGGGACGATGTATTGTCTAAGGATAGGAGAAATGAAATAACAAAAGATTATAACAGGGATCATATAGCAGTAAGTAACAAGGTAGGAAGAAACGACCCTTGTCCTTGTGGAAGCGGTAAGAAGTATAAAAAATGCTGTGGTGTTTAAATATTTTATACTATGTACTGATTTTAGCTTTGATAGTTTTAGACCAGATGAGCAAGACGTATGCTGTGTTAAAGCTTAGAGATGCTTTTACTCTTCCGGTCAGGCTAGGTATTTTTAAATTTATAATTGTAAGAAATCCCGGTGCTGCTTTTGGCCTTATGGCTAAAAAGCAGCTTCTGTTAAAAGCTGTTACCTTAGTTCTGATTTTACTGCTTCTAGGCTATACTACTGCCATGATAGTGTGGGGAGAGCCGCTGCTAAAGATTTTATCCCTCACATTTATAACAGGGGGAGCTTTTGGAAATTTTATTGACAGGTTCAGGTTAAACCATGTAATCGATTTTATCAGTCTTAATATAAAAGGGTTCCCCGTATTTAATCTGGCCGACCTTTTTATATTCTCGGGATGTGTTTTATATATTGCGTTTTTTTAAAGCTGTATAAAGATGGAGGATTGGAATGGAAGATTGCATATGCAGTGGCTGCAAGAATTTAAAAAGAGTTATTGACGAGGATAGCGAAGAAGAAGTATATAAGTGTGAATTTGGTTATCCGTCAGACAGGTGCGAAGAATGCGAAGAGGAAGAATGTGATATAACCTGCAGCCATTATGAAGAAGAAAGCGACGAGGAAGACTTCATAGTTGTAAGTTGCAAAGGATGCGGAAAAGAGCTGAAAAAAGCTTACCAGGATGCCGATGAGGGTGATGTTTTCTGTATTGACTGCTATCTTAAAGAGGAAGAATAGACTAACAGAGAGCTTACAAGAGCTTACTTGGATCAGGCCTTCCCTTTGAGGTTTTAGGGATTTTATCAACAAACCGAAACACCTGGGGCCTCTGGTGAACAGGAAGATTTTTGCTGCAAAATGACCTTAGTAAGGAAAGGGTAACTTTGGAACTGCTGCTTCTTATTATCCATGCAGCAACCTTCTGTCCTTTTGCTTTATCACTTATACCCTTGACTGCACACTCAAAAACCCCGGGACATAGGCTTAGTACTTTTTCAACCTGTTCAGGGATAATCTTAACCCCACCCTTATTAATTATCTCATTTTCCCTTCCCTGTAAAAATAGGCAGCCATCATCATTAATTATTCCAATGTCTCCAACAGTTGCTCTAGGTCTATATTCCGGAGCAATGTAGGGGCTTTCAACCCATATCACATTATCTTTTGTCCAAAGTTTAACATTTGGGAAAGCTTTTCCAACAGAGTCTGGGTGCTTTAACAAGTCTTCGGAGTAGGCAAAGCTTACATGACCAAGTTCACTTGCTCCATAGTACTCACATATCAGTGCATTGGGAAAAAACTGTATTAACTGTTTTAAAATACTGATATCCAGTTTTGAGCCTGCACTTACAAGGGAACTGATATCAGGAATAGAATTTTTTATTGCCTTAAGAAGAATTTGATAGTTTGAAGGTACCATGAACAAAGAACTGACTTTAAATTTTTGTATTTCATCAAGCCAGCCTTTTGGACTATAGTTATTTGCAATTACTACTGTTCCTCCTTCGTATAACATGTGAAGGCAGCTGTTTAGATTGGCAGTATATACAAGGGAGCCTGCAATAAAAAGTGTGTCCCTGCTGTCAAGATTAAAGACTACACTTTGTGACGAAAATGCACTCGTCCAGCTTTTGTGATCGCGCCATATAAGTTTTTGAATTCCTGTACTGCCTGAACTTAATGCGCCAAGAAAGATGTCTTCCTGGTCTACTTCCGGTAGATTTCCCTGCTGGTATCTTGATAAGTCAAATTCACTATCAATAAGTGTTTTGCAGTTGGTAACGGATACAAGGGATTTTAGTACATTTTCCGGTGTGTTGACATCTGTCAGTACCGATGCCAGGCCAGCCTTGGAGGCTCCTATGAGTATACATATCTGCATAATTGGGTCAGGATGTCTAATTATTATTCTTTCTCCTTTTGAATGAACACAGCTAAGACAATATGCAATTTGATCTGTCTTATATGCAAGATCCCTATAGGAAAGGCTGGTATCGCCATGAATGAGGCAGATTTTATCAGGATTTAACTTGCTGAGTATGCCAAGGTTCTTATATATAAGCATTTTTACTTGCACCTTTCAATAAATACTGCCGTGCCCTGACCGCCTGCAACACCGATAGCAGCTATACCCTTACTGCCATTTACCTTTTCAAGGGCTTTTAGCAAATGGAGCAGGATAATTGCCCCGGAAGCGCCGTATGGATGGCCGAAGGCCAAGGCCCCACCTAAAATATTAGTTTTTTCGGTGATTATGCCCAACTCATTACAGCATGCAATGACCTTAGCTGCAAAAGCTTCATTTATTTCAAAGGCGTCAATATGGGAAAGCGGGATATTGCATTTACTAATCAGCTTCCTTACAGCATAAACAGGTCCTAAAGGAAAAAGATTCGGGTCACATCCACAGCTGGCAGTCCCGGTAATCACTGCAGCAGGGACAAGGCCATACTTTTTTAGGGCTTCTTCCGAGCAAAGGAGAAGAGCAGCAGCACCATCATGCTTAAGGCACGAATTGCCTGCAGTAACCCTGCCATTTTTCACAAAGGCCGGAGGCATTCTTTCAAGAAGTTTAAGAGTTATGCCTGGCCTAATACACTCATCTTTATCAATGAGCTTGCCTTCAACGTTAAGAGGAGCTATAACATCCTTTAGTATGTGTTCCTTTTGACTGTTGTAAGCCCTGAAGTGGCTCTTCAGGGCCAAACTATCCATATCGGCACGTGAAATATTCATTAGCCTGGCAACATTTTCAGCTCCTTCTCCCATTTCAGGATCACCTATGAAAGCAGGGGAGAAGGGCGCACGCTCATAAAAGATATTTTCACCCTGAAATCTCGGGTCCCTTGGATTAAATTGCCTTTTAGGCGCCATACTGGTGCTTTCAACACCTCCGGCTATTACAAGGTCTGCCTGGCCTGAAAGGATTTGACCTGAAGCAAGGCTTACAGAGCACAATCCGGAGCCGCATTGGAAATCTACGGTTATACCGGGAATCTCGTAGGGCCAGCCGGCCTCAAGGATAGAAACCCTTGCAATATTACCGCCAGGTCCGGATGCGTTTCCCAGGATAACCATATCTATATCACCAGGAGATAAGCCATATTTGGATACTACCCCGTTTAGAACATGAGCAGCCAGCTTTTCAGGCAGAATATCCTTAAAGAATCCCCCGGTTTTGCCAATAGGTGTTCTAAGTCCCCCTGCAATATAGACCTTGCTCATGAGGTTGCCAGGTGGGGCAGTTGCTTTCTTACTTTAACACTAACCCAGGATGCTATGAATACTTTAACTATATCAAAGGGGACATATACTATAGAGCTTAAAAATACGGGAATAGAAAAAAGCGATCCTTTGAGACTATAGCTCATCCACGGGATACCAATGGCATATATTACGAGGACACCGCCTATAAGACATGATATGCCGACATTTTTAACATTATTGCTTTTTCCTCTAAGCAATGTAATAACTATGCCTCCAATTAAAAAGCCAATAAGAAAACCTCCCCTGGGGCCGCCTAGTATTGAAAGTCCTCCCTGACCCAGGGCAAAGACTGGAACACCGGCTATACCTAGAGCCAGAAAGGTGGATATGCCAAGTGCTGTCTGCCTTGTGGTAAGTATTGCACCTGCAAGCATTACACCGAGGGTCTGACCGGTTATTGGTGCCGGAAGGAATGAAACGGGTATGGCTATCAGTCCAAGTACTGCTATAAGTGCTGCAAAGAGGGCAGAATATAACATATCTCTAAGATGTTTATTTGTTGACATAATAGTGTCCTCCTAAAATTCGAACTTGAAGAAAATTTATCCATGATAGAGCTCCGTCTAAGATTTTATGCTATAGACATGATATTGTCAACAGTAATTAGCAAAATGGTTAACAATTAATTTTAATAGGGTATAAAAAAGACATGAGAATCTATTTTAAAATTCCATGTCTTTTTTGCTATGATTAATGACTCCTGGTAAAGCCTATCTCCAGAGTATGTGAGATACCAGATGCTTCTAGGAACTCTTGCTTAAGTCGGCAGATGTACTTTCAACACCTTCTGCTCCATCCACACATTGGATAACATCCTTACCCCTGTAAACCAATTTGAGCAAGATAGGCGTTATTATTGTGGTTACTATAACCATCAATATGACAGGTGCAAAGAATGCAGATTTCATAAGGCCCACATGCGCACCCTTATTTGCAACTATAAGGGCAACCTCTCCCCTTGATACCATACCAACTCCCACGCGTAAGGATTCCTGTTTTGAATACTTGCACATCATGGCACCAAGACCGCATCCAACAATCTTTGTAAGAATTGCTACTGCTAATAGCACTAATGCAAATATAAGTATTTTGGTACTCATTTCAGTTTTAGTTACACTTAAGCCTACACTTGCAAAGAAAACCGGAGCCAAAAACATATATGAGGTTATTTCAACTCTTCGTGTTATAAAGTGGGAGTGTACTGTGTTGGAAAGAACTATACCGGCTATAAATGCCCCTGTTATATCAGCTACTCCAAAGAAGTGCTCTGCAACAAATGACATAAACAGGCAGAATGAGAGGGATATAACGCTGAATCTTCTTCTGGCCCTCTGATTTCTACTGTATCTGTCAAAAATGTAATAAAAAGGTATACCGACCAAAGCAGCAACTATAAAGAACAGAAGAATTTTTAATAAAACTACATGTATCTGTACTGAAGTATCTCTAGAACTTGTGATAACAGTAAGCATAATTATACCCAGGACATCATCAATTAGTGCAGCACCCAGAATAGCTGTTCCTGATTTTGTGTTAAGCTTGCCCAGCTCTTTTAGGGTCTCCACTGTTATACTAACTGATGTAGCCGTCAAAACTACTCCGATAAAAACGTTTTGCAGTATAAGATTGGTGTCCATTTGAGTTATGCTTCCACCATTGTTAAAAAAGCTGGCAACCGCAAAACCGCCTATAAGAGGAACAATAACCCCTGCCAGTGCTATAACAAATGATGCTTTTCCACACTTTTTAAGTTCATTCAAGTTGGTTTCCAAACCAGCAGAAAACATTAAAACGATAACTCCAACCTCTGCCAATTGCTTGATAAATCCCTGATCTGCAATAACGTTGAATACTGCAGGTCCCAGAATAAGTCCTGCCAACAGAGCGCCTACAACCTGAGGCATTTGGATTCTCTTAGTGATTATACCCAAGACCTTTGTACTTGCCAAAATTATAGCAAGGTCCAAAAGAAAATGAAACGACAACTCTCCCATCAAAAACATCTCCCGTATAAAATTTATTTAAGAAAATTTTAATGAGGCGTGATACCACAATAAAGCTTATTTCGACACAGAAATAGGACAGTTTTCGCCATAGAAAACCGATTAGCAATATTAATATATCAAAGATATATAAACAAAGCAAGATAAAAATAAAGGTCATACACGCCAAATTATCAATTTAAGTTATATAAGTGTATCCCAAAAGCTGTATGTACTTGAATTGAGCATACCTTACTATTCTACCAGAGATAAGGTGTATATTCTAACATTATATTGGTTTATTTTCTTATATATGAAGATTTGAGAGGCTTATACTACTGATTTACTTTAGATATCGCTATAAAACTTTAAATTTACTGAAGTAACCTGTTTCACAGGTAGAATATTTTAGGATCCAAAAAGAAAATACTAATAACCAAGTGATAGATTTTTATTAGGAGGCTATACTTTATTATGAAAAATGAGAATCATGGCCTTTCAGCTTTTTCCCTTACTATGCTGGCATTAGGTACTGTAGTCGGCGGGTCTTTCTTTTTAGGTTCATCCATTGCCATAAGGGCAGCAGGACCTGCTGTTATAATTTCCTATCTGCTTGGAGGTGCTCTGGTCTACTTCATACTTTTTGCACTTTCAGAGATGACTGTTGCAGACCCAGCTTCGGGATCTTTTAGAGCGTTTTCACAGAAGGCTTTTGGACCGGGAGTAGGGTTTGTGGTTGGATGGGTCTATTGGACCGGCCTTGTACTTGCAATGTCTAGTGAAGCTATAGCAGTATCGCTTCTTCTTAGGATATGGTTTCCACAGATATCGGTAGCTTTACTTGGATCAGTCATAATAGTTTTAACTACCTTGGTAAATCTTTTGGGTGCAGACAGGTTAAGCAAGCTGGAGAGCGGGTTGGCTGCGGTTAAGCTTTTAGCAATAGTAGGATTCATTGTTTTAGGTACTATACTTATAGCAGGCTTTATACCTGAAAGACCACCGATAGGGCTTGGAGAGCTGCGTAATGAGAGTTTGTTTCCAGGTGGCCTTGGTGGTATCGCCGGAAGCATGCTTATCGTAATGTTTACCTATGCAGGGTTTGAAATTATTGGACTTGCAGCTTCCGAAACAAGTAATCCCCATAAAACCATACCAAGGGCAATTACCTATACGGTTTTATCGCTGGTGGGACTGTATACTATTGCAGTTGGTATCCTTCTGCCACTCGTACCAACCGGAAGTCTTACGCAGGAGTCAAGCCCTATGGTTGAAGCCTTGGAGCTAGGAGGTATGGGATGGGCTGCTAATGCAATAAACATAATTCTAGTCACTGCGGTATTATCAACAATGCTTGCTGCTACCTTCGGGTTGGGGAGAATGATAAGATCCCTGGCAGATGAGGGACATGCTCCTGTTTGGCTTAAGGATACTGAAGGTATTCCTTACAAAGGAATTGTTTTTTCGGGTCTGGCCATGCTTTCGGGTATGGCGCTTGGATTTGTACTTCCTAGGCATGTTTATATCTTTCTAGTCAGTTCAGGAGGATTTGCACTGCTATTTACCTATACAGTGATTCTTGCTACTCATTATAAATTCCGCAAGAATAAGGGCTGTCCGCCCGAAGGAAGATGTCAGCTTCCGGGTTTTCCTTATACTTCTTGGATTGCCCTTATTTTAACGGCTGCCATTATATTCAGCATGCCTTTAGTTCCCGGTCAGGAGGCAGGCCTTTTAGCAGGGTTTCTTCTTGTAGGATTTTATTGTATAAGTTATGTTCTGTTAAGATATTATAGAAGAGCTTCAAAGCGTATTATCTCATAGAAAAGCATAAAGAAATAGTTAAATTATTTTAGATGAGTATTTGCACATGCTTTTTCGTATTTTCCATTCTGATTTACAGTATTCTTCTAACTGTGGTATAATAGTTATATTACAGTTCTTTCTTTGAAAAATTCTTTTATTTATATGATCCCGATTTCTAAAACATCTATTGTTGATGCAAATGAAAGTACTACCTGTAGTTTTGAAATTATAGCTGTAATGGTTTCACTTTATCATATTAACCTATATATGCTTTATGGTATTTAGCGTTGTCTTTGTGATGATACTGTAAAGGAGGCTTTTCCTATGGAAGCAGCAAAAGCTGAAACGCCGCCGCTAAATAAAAAAGGATTTAGAATAAGTCTTGTAATTAAAGTTACAGCATTAACGGCAATATCAATTGCATTGGTGTCTGCCGTTTCAAACCTCATAATTTTCAACTTAAGCTTTGATGCGCTAAAAAATGAAATAAGAAATAATCTTATTCTGCTGGCTTCTAATGCATCAGTTGTTGTTGACGGTGAAAAGCTCAAGTCAATCAAGACATTGGAAGATGAAGGAAGTGAAATTTATCTTGAACTTCAACAAAAACTTCAGCAAGTTCAGGAAGCAAGCAGAATAGGAACGGGAGGAGACTTGAAGCTAAGATATGTTTATACAGTAGCCAAGTCAGGGAGTGAGTATATATATGTTCTTGATGCTGTTCCAATTGGTGATGACGAACATTCCAGCGTAGGGGACCTGTTTCCAATAGAAGACTATCCCGAGGCTGTTAACGGCTTCAGGTATGCTACTGCTGACTATGAAGCTCTTGCGGATGAGGAATTTGGAGGAATGGTGCAGTCGGGATATGCTCCAATTAAAGACAGCAAGGGAAATATAGTTGGAATGATAGCCATTGATATGGATGTGTCGGTGCTCAAAGAGAAGGAAGCAGCTATGAGGACAGCCAGACAAATAGCAGTGGGAATTGGAATTGTTCTTGCTCTTCTTCTAGGAGTCTTATTCTCAAGCTATATAACCAGACCCATTATTATTCTGACTAAAGGGACAAGAAAGGTTGCAGAAGGGAACCTGGACACAGTCGTTACGGTCAAGAGAAAAGACGAATTGGGTGAACTTGCCAACTCTTTTAATAATATGACTTGTGACCTTAAGGCTTCTAATGAAGCTCTTAGAAAGTATAATCTTGAACTTGAGGAAAAGGTGGCTAAAAGAACAGCAGATCTTTCACAGATAAATAAGGAAATTAAGGATATTTTGGACAATATGAGTCAGGCAATATTCACTATTGACCCTAAGTTTAATTTTAACGCACAGCATTCCAGGTATGCTTTTGATATATTTGGGAATGTTGATTTTGCTGAAAGAAGCCTTCTTGATATATTCTTTCAAAGGGAAGACCAGAAAACTGACAGGGAAAAGATGAGTACCTGGCTTACAAAGGTATTCACGAATACGGATATAACTTGGGGAAATTTAGAGGCGCTACAGCCTGTGAGGGAAATAAAAATCAATGTACAAAATGATGAAGGAAAGACTATCGACAAATATATAACTGTCAAGTTTGAACCTATTACAGATGTTTTTGCACCTGGCTTTAAGAGCAAAATAACAAAAGTTATGGTTATTGTCCAGGATATAACCGAGACAAAAAACCTGCAGATTGAGATGCAAAAGAAGGAGCAGGAGTACAAGGATAATATTAACCAGATTGTCGAAATTATCAAGATGGATAAGGAGCTCTTCCAGGACTTTATAACAGAATGTAAGGAAAGCCTTGTTAGTTTTGAGCCAAAACTAATCAAGTTAAGAGATAATAAAAATGATATGGATATTATAAATGACCTTTTTAGAATAATGCACACCATCAAGGGAAATGCAAGGGCATTTAACTTAGAGAGGATAGCCGGAGAGGCCCATAGTATTGAAAACATATTTTCATCTATAAAAAAAGGTGAACAGATAATGACTGATGAGCTGCTAAAGGAGATCTTTAAGAAATTGGATTATTTTAATACACTGTTTAATGAAACCCTGGATATATATGACAAGATTGTACACGGTAGAAATGTTGACATGGGAAAGACTCGCAGCAAGGAAAGAGTCAAAGCGGACAGTGAAGTTGTTAAAGTCAGGATTGGTGAGCTTAACAGGTTATCGGAACTTATAAGAAAGGCTGACAGGTTGATTTATAATGACGCTTACAGTGTGATAACAACACATGCTGCAAAAAAGAAAGTACAAGAGATAGAAACAATAATCAAGGAAACTGAAAAGCATATTGTTGCGATGCGCAAAATTGAAATGGGAAGGCTCTTTACAAGGTTTCCAAGGCTGGTACATGATGTTTCAAGAGAGCTTGGGAAAAAAGTAAGACTGGTGATGAGCGGGGAAGACGTCCAGGTAGATAAGAATATTTTTGACTGTATTTCAGACCCGCTGATACATATTGTCAGGAACTCACTGGGTCATGGCATTGAAAAACCGGATGAAAGACTAAAAGCGGACAAACCTGAAGAGGGTACTATAGAGATTTCAACCCTTCTAACCAATGACGGGTTAATAGTGGAAATAGCAGATGACGGTAAGGGATTAGATATTGACAGAATAAGAGCCAAAGCTGTTAAGAAAGGGCTTATAAACCCCGGTCAAGCACTGGAGATATCAGATGATGAAGTAATAAGCCTGATATTTGCCCCAGGCTTTAGTACCAATGATAACGTTACCAATATATCAGGTAGAGGTGTTGGTATGGATATAGTTAAAAGCTCCATAGAAGAGCATCTTAAAGGAAATGTATTCATTGAAACAAAAAAAGGCCAGGGACTTAAGATTACTCTCAAGATACCCCTGACAGTCTAGTACTTTTCAGTACATTATTTTTTAAATGCATCTTTAGATAATATAATATCTGATATATTGAGTTCATCAAGGTATGAAGTAATTTCTTCTTCAAGAGAACTTATATCTAAAAGCTCTCCGCTGGATAGATCATATACTTCTCTTGTGTCGTTAAAATATACGTAATCCTTAGTAATAACAGAGCCATTCCTTAAGATGGCGTAACCTTTATCTGTGTTTAGAAGGTCTTTTCCCAAAGCGTAAGGGACATCGAAATCCATTAAGTTTGCTATTGTAGGAAGTAGATCAATTTGGCCACCTGTAGTATTTACAATTTCTGAAGTTTTTTGCCCAGGATAGTGTATTATAAGCGGGACTTTTTGAAGCTTTATCCATTGAAGGTCGCTGTATTGGGTCCCAAGGAACTGCATAAGTTCATCAGCCTGGATTTTTGGAACAGCGGAATGGTCACCATAAAGTACTATCAAACTATTATCATATAGTCCTCGCTTTTTCAGGTCCTCTACAAATTGTCCTATGCATTTATCAGCATAATTTGCAGCCTTTAGATAGTTTCCTATATAAGTTCCTTCAAATTCCCCTACATTAAAATCGAAATCCTCAAAATAAGTAAACGGGTGATGATTGGATAAAGTTATAAAGAAACTGTAAAAAGGCTTAGAGGTATCTATTTTATCCAAAGACTGTCTGAAAAATGAAGCGTCACTTAGAGCTTCACCCTGCCATCCGGCAAAATCATCCATAACAAAGTCCTTTTTACTAAAGAAGGTATCAAACTTTAGAGCTTTATACATTTGAGACCTGTTCCAGAAGTCCTGGTCAAAAGCGTGAAGCGAATATGTATCGTATCCCTTATCTTTCAGAATGGAAGGTAAGGAATAGTAAGTGTTCTCTGGAAACCTGAAATATACAGAACCCTCTTTTGCCGGATACAAGGAGGTATTGCACAGGAACTCGG
Organism: Bacillota bacterium; assembly: GCA_049325575.1. GTDB lineage: Bacteria > Bacillota > Clostridia > Acetivibrionales > Acetivibrionaceae > JBMOLK01. The sequence goes on from JBMOLK010000334.1 coordinate 11,407, forward strand.
CATCGGATGTATTTCCTCCGGCAACCTGGTAATGGATATTGTTAAAATATATACTTTCCTTAATAATCCTGTTTAGGTTTGGAGTTATTTCTTTTCCGTTTATACTTCTATTTATAACGAATTGCTGTATTGCTTCCATTTGAACAATAATAAGGTTTTTATCCTTTGCGATTCCGTTGTATTTTTTAAGTAATTTATTACTGTTCTTTTTTTCGAGGAAAGAGCTTATGAACTCTTTTTCACTATCTGTCAGGATATCATCTTCCAATAGATTTTCCTCAATAAAGAGTTTTGTATTGTAATAGTGCGAATAAAAAACACCAAGACTCTTAGCAGAGTAATTATTACTGTACGCAAAGGAATTAATATTAGCTTTAGGAAAGATAGGCAAAATAGTGACTATACCGATAACTAATAGAATTAGTGAACGCAGCACCCTTCTATGTAACCCAATTTTTGGTATATTCTTATGAAGCAGGAAAATACCTGCCAACATGAGGGGTAAATCTACAATATAAATTATATCCTTTACTTTAAAGAGACTCATGATACTTTGGTTGACAGAGCTTAAAACTTCGATATCAAACTGAAAAAACACAGGTATAGTAATCAGGTTATAGTAGTACCTGAAAAAATTAGTATCAGCCAATAATAGAACAGTCAGGAGAAAATTAAAAACAAACAGTGCAATGATCCTGTATTTATTAAAGATAAAGGCTATAGAAGAAGTAATTATAAGTAATACTGCAAAAGACGATAACAGCATTGAAATATTAACCGTTGATAAATACGGTTCTGTATTAAGTCTGGTAGTGAACTGAAAATACAGGCACTTAAACATAATAGACAACATAAAAAACATCCAATACAACGTTTCAGCAAAATCTATCCGCTCATTTATAATACTTTTTAACTTCATCATATGCTCTGACCTTTCTTTTACGCTATACTAAAGCTTTTTCATAGAATTATTATCGTAATTCTTAGAGATAACGAACAGTAAAGATAAACATATAATTCGCTCCGCTAATTTGATACAAATGGCGGGCTCATCAAGTTTATCTACTTTTACAGTTCGATCTCTATATATTATACATGATTATATTTTATAATAAAATATTAAAAAATTAATAAAAAATTAATAAAAAAATGATAAACAATGTATAAACAATATACAAAAACGGCTGAAGCAGTATTAAAAGATAGCGTAAATTTTAACAGCTATTAATTATAATAGAAAACGTTAAAAAAAGGAAGAGGATATTTATGCTTGAAAAAGGTAAAATTTTTTTGTTTCGCAGCATATATGCCGGTGGTATTATTTTAATGTACTATTGATAGTGGTTAAATTTTTCAAGATTTCATTGGAGGTATGTAAAGAATGAAAAAATTGTGGAAATGTACAGTATGCGGGCTCATACATGAAGGGGAAGAAGCGCCGGATAAATGTCCTAAATGTGATGCGCCGAAGGATAAATTTGTGGAGCTTGGTACAGAGGATGCTGAAAAAGTATATAAATCAGATAGGACAAACGATATTCATATGGAACTTGTAAACCTGGCAGGGAAGATTGCACAGCTTTGTGAAGAAGGAATTAATATTAACCTTGACCCGCCCTGTGTAGAGCTTTTTAAGAGAGCCAAGAAGGAAGCCTGGATTATTAAGCAAAGATCAAAAGCAGAGATGGAAGGCCATATGAAAAAAGGAAAATGGTAAAGTCAAGCAGGCTAAAAACCTGCTTTTTTTATTGTTTTAAAGTATTTCTTTCAGCTTAAGGAAGTTACAGACCCTATCATTAACATTACAATACTTGTTCTCCCTGTCAAGCAGAAGAGTCTTTAAGCCAATTTTCCTTGGGCCTTCGTAGTCACACGTAAAATCATCACCGATAAACAGAATTTCTTCGCTTAAGTAATTTGAGCTTGTTAAAGCTGACTTGTATATGCTTGGATGCGGTTTTCTCCAGCCTTCCTTAACGGATGTAATAACAAAGTCAAAATAGCCTAGAATATCATTTTCTTTGAGTAATTCTTCGATACCTTCAGTAACCATAAAATTTGATACAACACCAAGTTTATACTTATCGCTAAGGTATGGAAGAACTTCTTTAACCTCATCTCTAACGTAGCACTTGGATTTATAATTTTGCCAGTAGTTATTGTATATTTTTTCTGCGTTTTTTCCAATTTCCTCAATATCATAGTTATTAAGCCGTTCCCCTGCGATATATTTAAATCGTTCCAGGATATCATATTCTTTATGTTCCGGCAGACTTTTTGCTATATAATCCTTTGCCTTTACATAGCTTAAATAAAAATCATCAAAGCTTCTCCAGTAGTGTTCACAGCCTGAACCTTCAAAGGCCCAAAGGGCATAGTCTTTTAAATTTGGAAGCTTTGTTAAATCAATAAGAGTTTCCATACAGTCAAATAAAATACACTTTATTCCAGTCATTTTACACCTCTTGGTAGTTTTGGATCTTTTGCCTGCATATTTTATTTTAACCTTTCTTAAGACATCCTCCAAGATCTAGATTATAATTTTTAACTCTTATCCTGTATTACCCATTCGATAAATTTAACATAGTATTTGGTCAACGGCAAAAATATCAGGGCACTTAGTATGTTGAAAACTGTATGAGAATTGGCTACAAGTCTGGTTCTATCCTGACCTATGGCGTATGTTACACTTTGAACCATGCTTGAAAAAGGCATAAAAAGAACAAGAGCAATAAGTACCCCGATTATATTATAAAGAGTATGGGCCCAGGCAGTACGTCTTGCGGAGATGCTGGTCCCTATGCTGGCAAGCTGGGCTGTAATGCATGTGCCTATATTGTCCCCGAAGGTTAGTCCAAGGGCGGCTTCAAAGCCTATAAGGTTTGCGTTATAAAGGACTATAGTTAGCCCTACCGTCGCACTGCTGCTGTGTACAAGCATAGTTGTTATCATGCCCAGGACAAGGCCTATAAAAGGATTCTGGCCGTATGTCTTAAAAAGCTCGTAGACAGCCTTACTTTCCTTGATATATGGAACACCGGAGTTTAGAATATTTAGTCCTGTAAACATCAAGCCAAGTCCTAGCACAGTGGATCCGACACTGTTTAGAGCCTTTTTCTTGGGCAAGAACTTTAACAATAACCCTATCAGGATAATTATATAAGCACTGTCACTTACTTTAAAGGACATAAGCTGAGCAGTTATGGTAGTACCTATATTTGCACCATATATTATTCCCACTGCCTGGGTAAGCTTTAGCAGCCCAGAGTTTACAAGACCAACAGTTATAACTGTAATTGCAGTACTGCTCTGCACAAGTGCGGTGATGAGAGTGCCGGTAACCATAGCAGTAGAAGTTTTGCCGGTAAGAAAAGAGAGGTATTTTTTCATCCTGTTGATATTGGCTTTTTCAAGACCTGTACTCATAAGGTTTACACCATATATAATACAGAAGGTACCAATAATGAAATTTAGAATAATTATAATTATAATATTCATTTTTAGTCCTTGATAGTTTCTCCTAATAAAAGATAAGTACAGTATTTCAAAATTAGAACATCAAGTTGGATAATTAATTTTTGGCTGCAAGTATAAAGCATATTTTGAAATCATAATTTATTAAAGGACATCAAAATGGAGAAACGGTGGTTCTATTGTCCACTTTTGCCAGTAATATAATATACAACTTCCTGATAGCCTTTGGGGTAATTGTCGGCGCAAGTCTGTTTGCCGGGTTGGGTGCATTGATAAACGATCACCCCCCATTGAAAACCATGTTCAATATTGCGAGTTCTGTTAAAATTTGGGCTGTAGCAGTTGCACTGGGAGGAACATTTTCATCCTTTGAAATATTGGAAAAGGGTATATTTAAAGGTGAGGTAAGGTCCATAATAAAGCAGGCAGCATATGTTGTTGTAGCAGTTATTGGGGCAAACGTAGGGTATGGGTTTATAAGGCTTGTACAGAAATGCGGAGAGTCAATGATAAAATGAGAAGAATATCATTTAGAATTTTTATTTGTTTTGTAACGGGGCTTTTGACAGGAATCCTTATTGGATGTACAGGTGTAAGTGCCCTGGTAAGCTATAGGATTGACAACTACCATGAGAAAATCGTATTTTTGAAAACAGTAATAGAAGAAAACAGCATAAAATATAAAAGGCTCAAGGAATCCCTTGAAAATGTTAACAAAAAGAAGTTTTTAGTAAATGATATAGAGGTTAATCTCATTTTTGTAAATATTGAAGAGGACAGCTTTGACAAAATTGAACTGGAAAAATACATAAAGAAGAGGTATAAGGATATATTGTGGAAGGAAGTAAAAAGTATAGATATGGATTTGGTGGTAAAGTTAATAGATGAAGACATTTTTGTTTTGGAAAACAAGCAATACAGACTGGGAGTCAGCAGAGTACTTTTGTCGGAAGTATTTAAAATATGGGTAACGGTTAAATTGATGGAGTAGCTCAAGTAGAATTTATTTCTTTTACCCCTCTATTCTCTTTTTAATCTTGTCGGAAATTTTACCAGCTATGCTTGAAATACGGTGCATACTATTGAATCTGGATCTCCGTCACCCATTTACACCATCTGCTAAAGTACCGGTCCTTCCTGACAATGGCTAGGTAAGGGCCTGGTCCACTGTCCTCCATACTTTTTAGAAACATTCCATCTGCCCTATAGACTATATAGACATTATCATCCATCAATACCTCATCATGGGAGAAGGATACAGTGTACCCATCCAAACCATTAACTATTATCTTATTTTTATGATTTGTTTTTATATTTAAATATTCAAATATTTCTTTTAGCTGAATACCTGTATATATGGAAATCTCATCTTTGAAATTTGTTTTAAAAGTGGCGTTTTTTATATTTTTAATGGTTTTATAGTCTACCTTGTACAATTTTTCATTTTCATATCTAATGTTTATTACCGCCTTACTATGATGTTTGCTGCGAAACTCTCTTTCAGACTGTGAAAGAAATACTGCTGCAATGGCTGCCAGAATTAAAATCACTACTGCTGTAACCTGCTCCCTCTTCAAGGCTTATCCTCCCGGAATAGCAAAGACTTCATTATAAATTTATGGCAGTAGCAGGCATGTTGTGACTGAAATCTATATGGTGTGATGATTAATAGAGACTATATGCTCATCATATGGAAAAGTAATATACATAAAGTATTGTTCTATTGCATATTGATTGTAACCTATAAATAAAATATAATATTATTAATTGCGAATAATACGCATTTGCATCGACTTGTAAATCATAGATTAATATAAACTGCATTACATTTAAGGTAAGGCATTAAGTCATATATTTGCCTATTAAGCAGATAGTAAGGGGTTGTTTAAATGAAAACAAAAGTTGATATTATTTCAGGTTTTTTGGGTGCAGGAAAAACTACGCTGATAAAAAAGCTGCTTGAAGAAAACCTGCATGGTGAAAAACTTGCAATTGTTGAAAATGAATTTGGTGAGGTGGGTATAGACGGAAGTCTTTTAAAAGAGTCGGGAATAGAAGTAAAGGAAATAAACTCCGGCTGTATTTGCTGTACCCTTATAGGAGACTTCGAGAAGTCAATAACTGAAGTAATCACTAAGTTTAATCCTGAAAGGATAATCATAGAGCCTTCAGGAGTGGGGAAGCTCTCGGAGGTAATAAAGGCCTGCCAGTCACCAAAGCTAAAGGATTTATTACAGTTAAACATGATTATGACAGTAGTTGATGTGCTAAAGTATGATATGTATATCTCAAACTTTAGTGAGTTTTATGAAAATCAGATTAAGAATGCCAAAACCATTATTTTAAGCAGGACACAGAAAGTACAGGATGAAAAGCTGGAGTCGGTAGCAAAATCCATGCGTAGGCTGAACGATAAAGCAAATATAGTAACAACGCCATGGGAAAAACTTAGTGCAGAAAGTATAATCAGTGTTGCCCAGGAGGATTTGCGAGTATCCCTTGAACAGCAGTTAATCAAGTCAAACAGGATTGTATTAAAAAGACACTCTCACCACGCATCCTGCAAGTGCGGCAGCAACCATGGAAGCAATCATACTCATCATGAAGGCTGCGGCTGTAGTGGACAAAGTGATCATATGCACAATGCAGATGAGATTTTTGAGGTGTGGGGGGCGGAAACGCCAAGGAAGTTCGAAAAAAGTGAGCTCCGAAGTATTTTGGAGAGCATAAACAGTAACGGGTTATATGGTATGATATTAAGAGGTAAGGGAATATTGCAATCTACAGAGGATAAATGGATACAATTTGACTTCGTTCCCGGGGAGATTAATTTTAAAGAAATGGAAGCGGATTATACCGGAAGAGTTTGTTTTATAGGCAAGGATCTAAATAAACAGGAAATTGGCAGGCTGTTTTATATTAATTAACATGAGCGGGGTTGGACTATGAAAACTCAAATAGACATTATAACCGGTTTTCTAGGCTCTGGTAAAACCACTTACATAAATGGGACAATTGAAAATACGAAACCGCCAAGGGAAAGAACGGTTATTATTCAATGCGAAATTGGAGAAGAGGAAATAGACAGTGAAATATTAAATAGTGAATATATTTATATTGAAAGACTTGACAGGGATAAGGCTTTGGATGTGCTTTTTATAGAAGAAATAATCAAAAAGTACTCTCCTCACCGCATGATTATTGAATATAACGGTACAGCAAGGGTGGAAGACCTGCTTGATGTTTTGGACCAGCACCCGGTTCGCAAGCTGTGTGTAATTAATAGAATAGTGCATACCATTGATGTTTCTACATTTGAAGTTTTTATGAAAAATATGGGGTCTATACTTATCGAGCAGATATCCAACAGTGACCTTGTTGTGCTAAATAAGTCCCGGGGCTTTACCAGGGAGAAGCTTAAAAGTATAGAAAAAACCATAAAGGCTCTAAATAAAACAGCTGAAGTAGTAAGAGCTGTCATCATGGATGACTCAGATGAAGTTGCAGTCAGCAGTGAAGTTAGTGGAGGTGAAGGCCTAGTATTCTCAAGAACTTTAGACAAGTTTGCGGGGACATTTTTGGTGTTGGTATTAGCGTACCTTGTTTTTATAGTCTTTAAAGGTGACGGCTTTAACTTATCCTCTATAGATATGTCAAAGATTGCTGTGTTCAATACTGTATTTCAGAGTATTCTTATGCAGGCATTTCCATTCATGTTTGTTGGAGTATTTATATCATCAATTCTCCAGGTGTTTGTATCTGAAGACACGATAACAAAGGTTTTTCCCAAAAACAAATTTATAGCATTTTTGATTTCTATAGTTGCAGGGGTGTTTCTACCTGTTTGTGACTGCGCTATTGTACCCATAGCAGGAAGACTTGTAAAAAAAGGTGTTCCTTTATACTGTGCAGTGACTTTTATGCTGGCGGCACCGGTGGTGGACCCTGTAGTGGTAGCCTCCACCTTTTATGCTTTTCCGGGAAGTCCCCAGATTGCTGTTTATAGGGTGGTTATAGGAATAGTAATAGCTGCGGCTGTAGGGATTACGCTGTTATTATTTGGTGAGGAGGGTAATGTTCTTCTAAACAACGTAAACAGCAGCCTGTGCAATTGCGGTTATTGCAGCAGTAATAACAGGAACAAAAGAATTAAAGATAGAATAGGTATGATTTTTCAGCATGCGGGCGCAGAGTTTTTTGAGGTGGGCAAGTTCCTTATTATAGGGGCATTTTTATCGGTTATTGTCCAGACTGCCCTGCCTCGAGAAATACTTGCCGGCATAAGTGCCGAGGGCATTGGGTCGCTGCTTGTAATGATGGGAGCTGCCTTTATACTTTCCATATGCTCTACATCGGATGCTTTTATTGCAAGGAGCTTTTCAAGCCTGTTTCCTATGAGTTCCGTTATGGGATTTATGGTAATGGGTGCTATGATTGATATTAAGAATGTACTTATGCTTCTGGGGACGTTTAAGAAAAGGTTTGTTGTAAAGCTTTTACTTATTATACTGGCACTGTCTTTTTCAATAATATCTTTTTTTACAATACTGTTGTTTTAGGGTGATGTGATATGAGACTAATTAACTCAAACAGGATAAACATTGAGGCTCTTTTAAAGGTTTTGATTCTACTGGGGTTTGCTGCGTTTTTTTTAATGACTATACAAATCGGCAGCGTTAAATACTATGTACATCCCAGGATAGTACCTTATATGAAGTTTGCTATTGCAGCCATGGGGCTTATTTCCTTGTTTTTGGCAGGAGATATACTAAGGCCGCGAAGAAGAAAAACCAACCTTATAGTTTATATGATTTTTATTATACCTTTGACAGCTGCTTTTGTTTTTCCGGGAAGATCCATTGAATCTGCATCTTCTTATAATTTTCAAATATCGGATAACTACTCATCGGATAATGATATAACAACTCCTGATAATAAAGATACAGGTCTCTCACTGGTAGGGGATACCGTGATTATGGACGATGAAAACTTTGTGGGCTGGTATGATGAATTATTTATAAACCAGGATAAATACATTGGGAAAAAGATAGAAGTTGTAGGATTTGTTTTCAGGATGGAGGATTTTGATAAAAACCATTTTGTTCCTGCCCGGTTTATGATGGCGTGCTGCGCTGCAGATGCACAGCCGGCAGGTTTTTTATGCCGCTACGAGAAAGCTTCGGAGTTTAAGGATAATACATGGGTAAAGGTAACCGGGGTAATAGGGCAGGATATTATTAGGAATCAAAAAATGCCTGTAATAATCGCCGAGTCCGTAGAAGAGGTAGAAAAGCCTGAAAACGAGTATGTGTATGCTTTTTAGAATATAAGCTTTAATGATCGAATTTGCTGTAATATAATGGTAAAAATGACAGGTGGTAAGCTTATAGGGATAGGTAAGGTACTAAGCAGCGTTATATAGCTGTCCTTCTACACTATATTGTTTTTTACGGCAAATACAGCAAGCTGGGTCCGATCCTTAAGATTTAGCTTTTCAAGTATGCTTGTAATTATGTTTTTAACACTGCCTTCAGTAATAAAGATGCTTGCAGCTATTTCTTTGTTGCTTTTTCCGTCTACAATAAGGCTTATTATACTAAGCTCCCTTTCGGTTAGATTTAGGTTTATCCTGGGTTCATCCTTTGGTTTTGAGTGCTCAGTGTCGGGACTGATCTGCTTCGCAACGGTATTCAGAGCACTCTGGTGCATTATACTTAGGCCTTTAGCCACACTTTTTACAGCCAGTATCAACTCATCTGGTTTGATATCTTTCAGCACATAACCGTCAGCTCCGTTCCTTAATGCCATGGAAATATTATCTTCGTCCTTAAAGGTGGTCAGAATTATTACCTTTATTGAGCTGTAGTTGGATTTAATGAGTCTTGTGCCTTCAACACCATTGCACTCCGGCATCATGATATCCATTAAAACAACATCCGGCGCATGTATATCGCACAGCTTGAGGGCTTCTTTTCCGTCTCCGCCCAAGCCCACTACCTTTATTTCACTGTCCTGCTCTACAATAAGCTTCAGGCTTTCTCTTAGAATAACCTGATCATCAACAATTATAACCTTAATCATAAACTAAAATCCCTTCCTTTAACTAGTCGAGTTTGGTTTTATTTAGCGGTAATTCGAGTCTTATGTTAAAACCGCTTTCACCGTCAGACCCAAAGACTATATTACCTCCAAGATCCGTAACTCTTTGCTGCATTCCTGTTAGTCCGAATCCCTTTTTGATATCAGCGCATCCTTGGCCATCATCAAATATAAATAACTTAATCCTGTCATTAACCAATCTTAAAATGATATCAACATGTTTGGCTTTTCCGTGACGAAGCGAATTTGTTATTGCTTCCTGGCACACCCTGAAGATTACGTCGGCACAGTGAGAAACATTATAGTGGTCCATTCTGTCGTATGAAAAGTTAATTTCCATCCCGGAGGGTTTAAAATCCTCAACAAGTTTTTTTATTGAACTTATTATATCTGTGGCTTCAAACTTTTCAGGCGCAAGTCCTTTGATTGAGCGTCTTAGCTCTCTAAGGCCATCTCTTGCCGCTTTCAAAGCTTCAGAGAGTTTTTCTTCGGTGACAACAGGGTCCTTTTTACACATAATACTGCTCACTTCAAGAAGAGAAATCAATAGGGTCATTGTATGGCCCAATGTATCATGTACGTCTCTTGCAAATCTGTTTCTTTCTTTGGTTACTGCAAGTTCTTCAACTGTAGAAGCATATTCAGACAGTTGGTCATTTAGAGCTGATAATTCAGCGTTCTTTTCATTGACTTCATCCAATAGATTCTTATACTCTGTTATATCATTAAATAGAATAATTCTGCCCAGGAACTCGTTCTTACTCCCGAAAATGGGCTGGATATTTACATGAAAGCATTTTCTTACGGGTCTTGTTAAAGTCAGTTCTCCGCTAACATTGGATATTGTCTCATATTTTATTGAGTGAATGAGTTTATCCGTTTCCGGCGAATTGATTATATTTTCCTTAAGACTCTTTATGAATTTACTGATGTTATCGTATATCTTTATTTGTTCGGACCCTGGAAAGGTACTTGTAAAGGATTTGTTGAAGCTGTCAATTTTATTAAGACTGTCAACCACAATGATGGATTCGTTAAGATTATGAACTATTTTTCTAAAGGCAATGGGAACAATATTTAGAAACTTGTATTTGAATGCTGCAAAGCCGAAAAGAAGCAGTGAGAATGCAAAACTTACCGGAGTCAGGTCAAATTTCAACTTAAGAAAGTTTAAACTAAAAAATATATTTGCAAGCTCCAATATATTGGCAACAAAAGGTATGAATGCTGCAAATATCAACAGGATGGTCTGCTTTCTTGCATAACCCATGTGAGCCATTGAGTGCTTTATGAGTATAACGGTACCGGTTATGAGATAAACATATGATACTACTGCATGAGCCCAAAACAAGGGTCCGTGAGTTATACTTTCGTATGAGAATGTACTATAGAACAAGTAATGATGATTATTTGTCACCAGTGATATATATGCTAAGAGCGGTGGTATTAAAAGAAGCAATATCAGCTTTCTCTTTGCGAGTATTCTGTTATAGGTATATAGAAGACAGAACATGAGCCAGCTAAAGCTGACAAAGGTTACAGCAATATATTCATATACTATGGAATACCACATGGTTTTTAAATCTTGAGAGAACAATAGAAGCATTTGACCGGTGGACCAAATAAAAATAATAATCTGACAGACGATATAACTATACAACAGGGCTGTTTTTTTACCTTTTGAAAGAAAATATAGTATCATTATCAGTGACAGAATGACTGATATTGACTGCAGGAAGATTTTGATATCAAAATAAAAATCCATAGCACACCCCGGTATAATTTTTTAGCACTTTCTGCACTCAAGGTATAACCTTTAAACATATAAGCGTGCGCTGTTCAATAAGACTATTTTACCATAATTATGCGTGGATTAAAAGCTAAACAGAATGCACAAAATATTGAGAAATAACGATTTTATAAATAATAATTAACCTGAAGTAAGACAAAATATGATAAAATAGTAAAGGGCTGCCGTAATGGAAGCCCTTTGCAAATATTGCCATACAATACTTTTATTTTTCAAGTACTGTTACCTTTTTTATCTTCACAACTTCTTTTGGTACAGAAATTTCATCAGGCATTGAAGGATTTGGATCTACAGGAGTACTTGCAATTTTATCCAGTACATCTTCGCCTTCTATAAGCTTTCCGAATGCAGCATACTTTCCATCAAGGAAGCTGCTATCTCCATGCATAATAAAGAACTGGCTGCTTGCTGAATCCGGCAAATTGCTTCTTGCCATGGATATAACCCCGCGGGTATGCTTTAGAGTATTCTGCTTAAAGCCGTTCTCAGCAAATTCACCTTTTATGGTCTTCTCCGACCCTCCGCTGCCGTTTCCCTGTGGGTCACCACCCTGGATCATAAAGCCTTTAATTATCCTGTGGAATGTAAGTCCATCATAGAAACCGTCTTCAGTTAACTTAATAAAGTTGTCCACTGTTTCGGGTGCATATTCAGGGTATAGCTCCAGTACCATCTTGCCGCCGTCTTCCATCTCGATCTGCACCTTTGGGTGCTCAACACTGTATTTTGACCCGCTTCCACCACAGCCCACTGTAAATACAGCGAGTGCCGCTATCAACAACACTAAAGAAAGTAGTCTTTTGTTAAGTTTGCCAAACATCTCCAAACCCCCATGTCCTAAAGTTTTATCAAATCAAATATACACTATTTTTTGTGAATAGTCTATATCAATGTTGAGTTGTTTTTGACATATAAGTGCTGGAATTTATATATGTAAGATGATATAATGTGAGTTGACTATTTTTGAGAGTATAAGGGGGAATTAACAGTGATAGATAAAATAAACGGACTTATATTGCCTTTAAATTATCAGCCGAGCTTGTCAGTAAGAGACACGGAAACTGCAATAAAGATGATAAAAGACTATTTTGAAACGGAGCTGGCCAAGCAATTAAATTTAAGCAGGGTTTCGGCGCCTCTTTTTGTAAAGCCTGAAACAGGTATGAACGACAATTTAAATGGTGTGGAGAGGCCTGTAGCTTTTGATGTAAAGTCCATAGGGGGAGATACGGTTGAGGTTGTGCACTCCCTTGCGAAGTGGAAGCGTATGGCTTTGGGCAGATACGGTTTTAAGGTGGGAGAAGGCTTGTATACAGATATGAACGCCATACGAAGAGATGAAGATGTGGACAACCTTCACTCCATTTATGTAGACCAGTGGGATTGGGAGTTTGTGATCAATAAACAGGACAGAACGGTTGAGACCTTAAAGAATATAGTAAGAAAGATATTTACAGCATTACAGAAGACAGAAGACCAGGTTTGCGAGGTATATCCACAGATACCCAGGATTCTTCCGGAGGATATACACTTCATTAGCACGCAGGAATTGGAAGACATGTATCCGACTCTTTCACCAAAAGAAAGAGAGGATATGATTTCAAAAGAGAAGAAGGCTGTGTTTATAATGCAAATCGGCGGCCTCCTGAAGTCGGGCATTAAGCATGATGGAAGGGCACCTGACTATGATGACTGGACTCTAAATGGTGATATAATATTATGGTATCCGCTCCTTGACAGAGCTTTCGAAATATCTTCCATGGGTATAAGGGTGGATGAAGATTCCTTGGTAAGTCAGCTAAAGGAAGCAGGGTGTGAAGATAGAAAACGCCTTAAATTCCATAAGGATTTATTGGAAGGAAGACTTCCTTATACTGTCGGCGGCGGCATAGGCCAGTCAAGGCTTTGCATGTACTTTTTAAAGAAAGCTCATATAGGTGAAGTACAGGCTTCAATATGGCCGGATTCCATGATTGATACCTGTGATAATGCAAATATTAAGTTATTATAATTAATTAGATAGAATTGTAAGTTTAAATGCATACTAATATAAAAGTAAACTATAAAAATATCAATTAACAAAGGGGTTAATGGATAAAATGAAAACAACTGTTATAAAAAGCCTTTATAGAGAAACCGATGATTATTTGAACAAGGAAATTGTAGTTGCGGGCTGGGTAAGAACTATAAGAGATTCAAAGACCTTCGGTTTTATTGAAATCAATGACGGATCCTTCTTTAAAACCCTTCAGGTGGTATTTGAAGAACAGAATATAACCAATTTCAAGGAAGTAACCAAAATACCTGTTGGCTCATCAATTGTGGTATACGGTCAGCTTGTTGAGACTCCAAATGCCAAGCAGCCTTTTGAGATTAAAGCCAGCAAGATAGAAATAGAAGGTTTGTCTACGTCTGATTATCCTCTTCAAAAGAAAAGACATTCCTTTGAGTTTCTAAGAACCATTGCACATTTAAGACCCAGGACAAATGCATTTTCTGCGGTATTCAGGGTCAGGTCTCTTGCAGCATATGCCATACACAAGTTCTTTCAGGAAAGAGGTTTTGTGTATGTTCACACTCCTATTATAACCGGCAGTGATGCTGAAGGTGCCGGAAAGATGTTCAGAGTTACTACCCTTGATCTAAATGCACTTCCCAAAACGAAAGATGGAAAGATAGACTTTTCAGAAGACTTTTTCAGCAGGGAAACAAATCTTACAGTTAGCGGACAGCTGGAAGGCGAAACATATTGTATGGCCTTTAGGAACATATACACCTTTGGTCCGACCTTTAGGGCAGAGAATTCTAATACCGCAAGACATGCGGCAGAATTCTGGATGGTAGAGCCGGAGATTGCGTTTGCCGATCTTAATGATGATATGGAGCTTGCTGAAGACATGCTCAAATATATAATAAACTACTGCATGGAAAATGCTCCGGAAGAAATGGAGTTTTTCAACAGCTTTGTAGATAATACTCTTTTCGATAGACTAAAAAACATAGTTAATTCCAAGTTTGCCCATGTAACATATACCGAAGCCATAGAGCTGCTAAAGAAAGAGAAGGATAAATTTGAGTATCCTGTTGAATGGGGATCTGATCTTCAGACAGAGCATGAAAGATTCCTTACGGAACAGATCTTTAAAAAGCCTGTATTTGTAACTGACTATCCCAAAGATATAAAAGCATTTTACATGAGAATGAATGACGATAATAAAACCGTTGCAGCGATGGATCTTCTCGTGCCCGGTGTCGGAGAAATCATTGGAGGAAGCCAGAGGGAAGAGAGAATTGACCTTTTGGAAAAAAGAATGGAAGAGATGGGACTTAACAAGGAAGAGTATTGGTGGTACCTGGATCTTAGAAAATATGGTGGTACCAAGCATGCTGGATTTGGCCTGGGTTTTGAAAGAGCTATAATGTATATTACAGGTATGAGCAATATAAGAGACGTAATTTCATTCCCAAGGACTGTACATTCAGCAGAATTTTAAATATTATAAAGGGAATAAATAAATGCTTCAGAAGGGGACAGGATAAAGCATATCCTGCCTCTTTTTATTTGGGGCTATGCTCCTAAGTTTATGGTTTTAAGTCCTATTATTTAGGTACAGACGGTTCATTGTTAAGGTTTGTTGATTGTTATATGATTAAAGTAGGGGTAACAATAGCTATTTTAGGGGTTTTCAGATGTTTTTAAGAGGTCTGGCAATAGGGGGTAAATATTAAATGGAGAGAATAGTTGAATTTAAGAAGGGCTGTTATATATACATGATAAATTCACTTTCCTTAAAATGCTACATACTAAAAAAGGGACAGGTCGTATTAAAAAGCAGGGAGCTCGGAAGGATATGGGTTCAGGAGGGAGCCTTGTTTGGCCTTTCAGGCATGATTAGCGGAGAAAGACACAGGGAGTCTGCTTATGCCCAAACAAACTGCCAGGTTGTAGAACTTGACAGAGAAAGCATAAAAAACTACATCCTTGAGAATAAAGAGTTCCGTGAAGCTGGTTTTTCACATCTGGTAGAATATTTAAAGATGGCAAACAGAAAGATTGAGGCTAAAAGCATTCATTCAGATGACAATATTGCACAAAAGATATATGACGCTTTTTTATACTACTATTCGGATAATAAAATTAATAAGGCCTACGAGCTTTTTGAGAGGCTTGAGAAGAATTATAAAAACACTTCCTATTACAAGAAGGCTCTGATTTATTTAAATGAGTTTAAGTGTGAAGAACAAAGAGAATCATCACGTACTCATACAATGTATTTAATTGATGCCTTATTAAGAAGCAGTTAATACAGGCTTGATATGGAGGGGAAGTATATGGAGTCTGTTTTAAATTCCAGGAGCCTTTTTGATAAATACGGTGTCGCTTACAGGGAAGAAGATATTATCTTTTTTGAGGGTGACTACGGAGAAGACTTCTATGTTGTACATTATGGCACTATAAAGGTTGTAAAGTTTATAAATGGCAGTATGTGTACAATAAGAATAATGAGAAAAGGCGAGATGTTTGGAGAGTTTGCCCCCTACTGCGGAAACATAAGAACTGCAACGGTTATAGCACAAAGTGATGTGGGACTTATCAGGATCAATAATAAAAATATGTATAATATAATTAACAGTAATACAGGGTTTGCATGGAGCTTCTTAAAGATACTTTCGGGTAAACTGGAATACTCTTTTGAGCTTCTTGGCATTATGCACCTTCACTCATTAAATAAGAAGCTCTATAAGTTTCTTTCATTCATAATAAACAAGTGTAAGGCGGAGGTTGATGTTAACGAGCTTCCGGTTTTGATAAACGAGCCGAAGGATGAGGTAGAGAAGGTCATTAAAAGCTGGGACAGGATGAATCTTGTAAAGGTGGTAAACGATAATATTGTTTCCATTAACGATATAATATTGAGAAATTATGTTGAAAGCAGGCCCTAGGTGATATCTGGGGCTTTATTTTTGTGGATTTGAGTCAAGTTTATGTAAAATAGGACTTGGTTAGTATGGGAAAATGTAGTATACTTTATAACAGTATGTGTTTAAATATTGTTTGTACTTATTGGTAATCGGCAAGTCGTAAGTTTTCTTTCTGTAGTTAGTTTGACAGCTTGAGTTTTAGGCAGTCTATTATTTGGAACAGAGGGCACTTGATTTGTTTTGATATAAATCAAGTGCTTATTTAAATACGTATGTCTAGCGAAGCTGTGCTGCATTCCAGATTCAGTAAATGCCCATCCGTTCATATATTATGAGTATTTCAACAAGGAGATAGTGCCGATTATTTTAGGGCTAGGTCTTTAATCCTTACATTGGAAGGTTTATACCAGAGGATAGTTATTGAGGTGAAGATGGTGTAAATCATTACACTTATGTAGATATTAGTGAAACTATTGCCCAAATAAGGTTTTATTGATTTGGAGATACGTGGGACAAAGAAGGCTGTAATATTGATAAAATAATAGGAATTGAAGGCTATAATTGATGTTAAAGAGGTAAATATCTATGATCAAAATGAAGACCTTTATAAGTCTATAGGCAGAACAAGATATTGTCTTATATTTTTTATAACTATAATATTTATAACAGGTTTTAATAATTATGTTGAAAGAATAATCCTCAAAGATTTAAAACCAGACGAAGTAATCAAGAATTCGATAAATAAAGAAATTAATCAATTTATAGATAATAATCTATTATCTGGGGATTTATCTAAGGAGGTTGCAGAAAGCGCAAAAGAGTATTTAAATTTGACCAGAGCATCTCTTTGAAAGTGGAAAAATACAGAAGTATTGTGTTGTTTTCTTTATTTTTAACTACAATAAAACCCCTTATATATGCCATGTTTTTTTTGATAACTATTATTATCATTTATAAAAGAACTATGCTTTATATGTATTTAGGCAAATTGCTTATTTTACCTCTTTTAACAGGCATGAGTGGTTTAAGTGAAGAACTATTGATTATATTTTCTATGCGGTATCCCATCATTTCAAGTCAACGAGTATACATTAATAGTTTCGTTGAAAAGCTAAGTTTATTTAATTATACTCTTTTGCTGTTGAATATTTCTATGATCTGTATAGGATTATTAGTACTAATTGTAGAAAAAGCAAGCAGGAAAAAGAAAAGTTCGCAGATAGAGAAATATTAACAAACGTTACATGGAGATGTATCATGCAAAAAAGCTGAGTAATGGATTGAAAAAAGCGTGATTTAGACAGGTTAATATGATACCACTCTGTACTTCTACAGGGGTATTATATCATATGGCTCTTTGCCGAATACCTGATTACTGTGATATATTGCGTTATCTTGTTCTTTTTTGGTATTCATTGGACAGAAAATTATGACTTTCTTATGCAGACAAATCCTGATGGCCGAGTATATAAGTATTGATATAGTCAATTTTATAACATATTTATCATATACAGATGTTTTGAAGAATGTAATGATTATGCTTAACTGTCCAAAGCGCAAAGAACTAATCCCCAAGAAATGGCTATTTAACAGTACGTCT
>JBMOLK010000335.1:0-3459 GCA_049325575.1 Bacillota bacterium
GGTATCCCTGGCAGTCGAGCAAAGATTGGTATAGGTTTCGTAATACTTGATGGCAGTCGAGAGATTGTCGTTAGGTATGCAGGGATCTATATCAGTTGTAGCATAAATCATCATGGGCTCTTCTTATTCTGCGGCTTTAAAATTATAAACAGGTTTTATAATATCCAGTATCTCTGCGGTATCCTTAATATTGTTTACTATCTCATCCATTGGTTTGTAAGCTAAAGCACACTCATCCAGTGTGGACCTGTTAACGGTTGTTGAGTATATACCTTCCATGGATTTTTCAAAGTCTTCAAGGCTAATTATCTGCTTTGCCTTGCTCCTGCTCATCAGTCTTCCTGCTCCATGCGGTGCAGAATAGTTCCAATCCTTATTCCCTTTACCTGAACATATAAGACTTCCATCACGCATGTTTATGGGAATCAAAACTTTCTCACCTTTTTTAGCCGAAATTGCACCCTTTCTTAGCATCATACTGTCAAGATCTATATAGTTATGAATGGTAGTAAACTGCTCTTCTATTTGAAACTCCATCCTTTTTACAATCTCGTCTATAATTGCCTTACGGTTATAAGTGGCAAATTTTTGTACAATTTTCATATCGTTTAAGTAGTCTCTATAGCTTTTACCCTGTACATATGCCAGATGCTTGCTGACTTTATCGGGCTTGATGTTCTGAATTTCCTTTTGTATATCCTTTTCCCGGCCCTCTTCTTTTAATCTTTTTACCATTTCCTGAACAACTTTATTTACCTTAAGCAGCTCTTTATATCCCAACTCCTGATAGTATTGTGCAACCTGTTTCCCCAGGTGCCTGCTTCCTGAATGTATCACAAGGTAAAAAGCACCGCTTTTGTCTCTGTTAACTTCGATAAAGTGATTTCCCCCGCCTAGGGTGCCTATGCTTAGCCTAGCTCTGTCAAGGCTTACATACTTTTTACACTCAAGAGAGTCCAAATCAACGTTACCAGCATAATCGTGCTGCTTTTTCCTTATATCAAATCCTGCTGGTATATTCTCGTGAATAACCCTATCCAGTTTTTCAAGATCAATGCTCCTGTTTTTAAGCTTGATTGTTTCCATTCCACAGCCAATATCTACCCCGACCAGGTTTGGTACTACCTTGTCGGATATGGTCATGGTTGTACCTATGGTACAACCGGCACCTGCGTGGGTATCCGGCATGATTCTTATAACACTGTCCTTCACAAATTCCTGGTTACAAAGTTCCATAATCTGTGATACAGCCTCGCTCTCAACATTATCAGTAAATACTTTGGCTGTGTTGTACCTTCCTTTGATTTCAAACATAACTTCACCCTTTTCTTTCTTTAAGTAGCGTCTTATATCCAGCAATAAATCTGCTTATACTATCTGTAATGCCCCGCTTAAGAAGCAGGGCATTACTTAAATTCTTTAGAGAGCGCACTTACTAACAGAACATATAAAGTACCTCTTATTGTTTATGATCATCCTGTGATTCCTTCTATTCAGGTCGGTTATAAAAACTGCTTTCTGCTTTCTTTCTACAACGTCATAAACATCTATCTTAGATCCTTCATTAACCACCTTGCTGAAAAACATATCTGTTTTTTCACTCTTAAAGCAGCGCTTTCCAATTAAAACATTTCTTATAGGTGTCACCTTCAAAACTATCATACTGTATCACCCCTAGCTTATTTTTTTACTGTACCTGTTAGCATAGCTGCTTGCTACAAATGCGTCAGGTTTTATTTTCGTCTCGATGCCCATTCCCTGAAAGTATCCAACCATTTCTCTAATAAGCTTTCTCGATTCCCCTTTTTCACCAATATCTATATGTGCTTCCAGCTTGCAATCAAAATTTTTATATTTTACAGCAAAATCACACAAGGCTTCTATTAGCTGTTCGTTCAGCATATATACAACCTCATATGTTATTGCAGTTTCCTTTGCAATTTTTTCTCTTAGGTTTAAGTATCTTCTACTCTCTACTTTTTTTCCTATACAACACCATGCTCCCTGTCCAATCCTGTGAATATGAATACCTGTTGCAAAGCAAGTAAATCTTCCTTTTACCTGTGAATCTGTCCCCACTGCGATCCTATACCTGGCATCAGGATTTGCCTTGATAAAGTATTTGATACTTGCTATTACGTCAGTAAAGCTCATATTCTTTTGTGTTGAATTAAAAAACCTCATGTTCTCACCGTCTTTTCTTTATTAATTTAGATATATAAAGTCAAATAAAAAAGTGGCTAAATCTTTTATATTTAAGACTTAACCACTCTTATTAAATGCTGTAATCATTAAACCCTTATAGAATCCTATCCGGGTATAATTGTTTAACACATTCAAGCGATAGAGGATCAAGCCAATGCATGGGTATATATGTACTTAGTCTACGTGATAATTTAAACGTTATATTAATTTGTTCAAAATATGCTCTTTCTTGTAGATACATTGATAATCCTCCTTTCTTAAAATTAGTTTAACAATTCAATATATATACTGTAAGCCTATTTAGTATAATACACAACTATAAATTCTCATGTATAACATTTAGTATTATACTATAACCCCAGTACATCGTCAATATATTTACATTTTTGTAACTTTATTGTAATATATTGAACCAAAAGCAAAATAAAAAGCGGTTAAGTCTTAATTATCCAAACTTAACCGCTCTTATAAACTGTGTAAGATTACAATTATCTAAATAGAATAACTCTATTCTCTCTCACAATCTTTAAGCAGAGGATTAAGCCAATGCATTCTACAATCAATATTTGATTTTTTCGTTAATGTTAGCGCAATATTCTTTTGTATCAAAGGTCTCCAACCAAAACTATAATACATCGATAATCCTCCTTTCTATTCATTCAAATTAATAAAATTTATAGCATGTTAAAACTTGTAACCATCAGTAGCATTCTTCAAAGCATACTGTACTTATAATAGCACAGAAAACTTTTCCTTGTCAAGAATCATTTTCTTTTTGTAATCTTAATGTAATATTTCTTTCGGCAGTTTTATATGCGCATTATTCATCAAATCTATCATACCATTTTCCAACAATAATGTTATAAATTATAGGGGATTAAAAATGAGATATGGATCATAATAATTAGCGTAGGGTTCATGATGGTTGAGCCAAGATCGTTACAAGGTCATTTATATGGCTTTGTAATGGTCGGCCAAAGGTTAATATCAGGTTTCGTCCTATGGTTGACGCTAAAGCTTGATATTAGCTGGAGGGCAGAGTATTATATGTCCTGTAAGGCTGTACTGCAGTGCCAAACATTGCAGTATGGTCAAAAGGGATATATAATATTCGAGCTAAGATTGTCAGGGGTTCCGCAGGCATTAATTTTTGTTGTATTAGCTTACTTGTTATTAAAGTAATTCCTGTGTAACTCATTTTATTTGCTGGAGGTCTGCTGCAGTCGAAAGATTGCAGCAGGTTTCCAAGGTATC
>JBMOLK010000336.1:0-28576 GCA_049325575.1 Bacillota bacterium
CAATACTCAGCTGTTGATCCTTATTAAATCAGCTCTACGTGCCGCACAAATGATGAAAACTATTAAAATGACACGGGATGGATTAAATAATATTTTAAAAGCTGTTCCATCCATATATCAGTTGAGTCCGATAGATGTTTTAACAGAAGATATTTTAAAAGAAATTATAATGATTATCGAGGCAAGAGATGCATTCATTCTAATTGATAATATTGTTGATGAAGATACAAATTTAACTAATGGTACTCTATTTAAAGGCATAGGAAAATATAGGGATTTTCAGGATATCGATTGTCAGTTAATAGAAGCTATTGGTTCAGCCAGAACTGCAAAGACTTTGCATGTTGTCGATGAGAATATTTTTATTCCAATCTTTTCACAAAAATTCTCTACTATAGGAGTACTTCACGTCAAAACTAATATAAGGTTAACCGACGAAGCTTTAAAGCTGTTGAAGATATTTGAAAGTCTTATATCATCAAGCATAAGTAATGCCATACTTCATTCACTTATAAATATAAAAAAGGAGGAACTTAGACAATCACGTGAAGATTTGGCTGTCTGGTATATTGAGGCTGTCACAACAATAAGGCTTACTATAGATGCTAAAGATAATTACACATGCAGCCACTCGGATAGAGTATCGGATTATGCTGTAAAAATCGGACTGGCCTTAAACCTCTCTGAAAGAGAACTGCAGCTTTTGCGTGACGGCGGAATATTCCATGATATAGGTAAAATAGGTACGGAAGACAGTATTCTTAAAAAGTCGGGCAAGCTGGATTCTGATGAGTATAATGAAATTAAAAAACATACAACACGTGGTGCGCTAATATTATCTGCTGTTTCCATGTTTTCTGATGTTGTACCTCTTGTACGCCATCACCATGAGAGGTATGACGGTACCGGTTATCCGGATGGACTTAGAGGGGAAGAAATTCCGTTTATGGCCAGGATTTTATCAGTTGCAGATGCTTTGGATGCTATGACTACAGACCGCAGATATCAAAATAAAAAGTCTGCAAATTTAGCAATAGAAGAATTGAAGAATGGGTCCGGTAAACAATTTGACCCTAAAATAGTAGGCATAACTATAGATTTGATTAGGAACAATGTTATATCCATATGTAATAAATAGAATTCTAGATATCCCTATCAATTTTCCACATGGAGGATAAAGTAATGGAGTATTCTAAAAGAATTACCGATGAAAGGTTTATAATTAATTTATTTAGAAATTTATTCAGGTTAAAAAGAATACCCGTTGTAGCTGATCATGTTATGGCAGACATGTTGATTAAGGATAGAAGAGGAAACGAAATTGTATTGGAAAATTACGGACGAAATCAATTAAGCGTTGATACCTCAATAAGCATAGGATTCTTTTATAATGAAACATTTTATAGTTTCACATCTTTAAAAACTATGAAGGATTCTGTTTATTACCTGGAGAAGCCCCCTGAAATTTATGCAGCCTATAAAAGGCAGCTTAACCGCTATATAGTGAAGGATATTGATAATATTCTTTTGAAAATAGCAGGAAAAGATAATGTTTTTAAGGTAAAAGATATTAGTATAAAAGGATTATCCTTTGAAAGTGATGTAGGTTATGAAGTAGGAACTATTATAAATAATATAGAGATTATCCTAGACGGCTCACAGACAATCTTTCTTGATGGAGCTATAAAGTACCGTAATGCCAATGACTCCGGCAGTACCTATGGACTTGCTTTTACCGATATTGACTGGTTTAGTATACGCACACTGTTTTTGTATATTTTCAAAAACAGTTATCCCAATATAAAATCGTTGGCTGAGTTTGACAAAGAAAGTATCAGAAAACTGTTTGAGGCCTATCTGGTGAAACTCCCGGAATCCATTGGTAAAAAAAGGTTTGAAGATATGATTGTTACAATGAATCATATTAAATCAAATCAGGAAATTTCGGCAAGCCTTGTGTATGTTAAGGATGATAACCTGTTACTATCAACAGCTTCAGCATTAAGAATATACAACAGAACATTCCTGGGTCATCAATTGGTTGCAATTCCTCAATCGGCTACAAATATAAGATCAAGAGCCGATATTTATTACAGCCTGGCTGACTATGCGCTCAATAATAAATATTTTGATTACTATATTTCTTACTATGTTACACTTCTTAGCTGGCATGATCTTATGTTTCAAAGCATTGAAAATTACATCAGTGAAAAAAACAAGGTTTTAATAAATAAAATACAGTTTTTCGCATACAGCACAGAGTGCAACTTTAAGTATGAACAAAAAGACTATCAAGTTGAGGTGTTGAATGATCCGGAGGTTTTTCTGGAGTTTTGCAATAATCATTTAGAGCCCATAGAAGTTAAGGCATACTCCTATGAAAGTGACTTTTATCTTGAAGAAATCAAGCAGGTATACGAGGCCTTGGGACTTTACATATCAAGAAAATTATGGTGTGTTAAACGTAATAGGACAATTGTGGCTTATATAGTTGGTGAAAGCAGCAGTAATGGCCTTAATCTGTTTAATTTGATGGATATGGTCCGTTTTATATTTGTTGATACTGACGAGAAGGACAAAGAAAGTATAATCAAAGCGTCATTAGAACAGATTTCAAAATATTATCAGCGATATAAAAAGGATAGTTTTAATCTAGTACTTCAAGGAGAAAACAACGATATCAATATTGAAGGCTTAATACCCAATCAGTCATGGGCAAGGGTCATAATGAATAAAGAGGGCGGGATTGAGTACAAGAAGTTAATTAAGTTACTTTTATAAGTATCCTAGTGCTTTTAAAAAGAACCTCTCCAGCGGCCTTTTGAAGCTTACTGGAGAGGCTTTTTATTTACCTATGCATATCAGTACATCCATGGTAGCCTTTTATTTTTCCGCCGGGAACAAACCAATCTTGTCTATTGCTCTATCCCTTACCAGTGCGGCATCATTAGAGCTTATTATCCCATCTCCATCTACATCAGCAGCCGTTAAGCCATGTGATGAAGGAAACACAGTAATTTTCTCTATAACATAGTCTCTTATCAGGGCATAATCATTAGCCCCTACTATTCCGTCACCATCTGTATCTCCATATGTAAATGACGGTGTCGGTGGTATGCCTGACGCTCTTATAGTATCCGGCTGGACCACTTTATAGTAGAAATCTACCATATACCCAGACCCATCACACAGTATAGTTCCTTCTATAGCATCAGACATTAACGGTGTATCCTCAAACCTTATTGATGTATCCTTTGCCTGTAACACCTTAAAGCCTATAACACCAAGTATTCCTGTATCTTCAGGTGTAAATTGCGTTATTTCATCATCAAGATAAGCACTGTATTTGCCAAAATTCAGAATGCCGCTATTCAAATTATTATTAGCAAATTCAACTACCTGATAACCAGGGTCCGCGAGCAAGGTCCCATTTACTGGTGAAGTCCTTTCTGTGAACGGCAAGCCTGTGTTCACATCGACAGGCTGCAACACAGAAGGATCATATTTTATATTTATTTGATAACCGGAAAAATCATCTATATTCTCTATTCTTAATGTTGCTTTAACTATATCTCCCACTTCAACCCCCAAAATTAGGAATATCCTTAACTTTCAAAGCAACAGTAACAATTTCTCCAACGGCGGCAGTTGTCTTATCTAACTCCAAAGCCACAAAACTATCACCACTTGTAGATGTATCTATTGATTCTTCTGATGGTTGTGGCATCACCTCCTGATCATCCGCCTGGATTTCAGAAAGGTTTTCAGGTTGGCTTACCGAAGTCCCTGCCTGGCCAGTTTCCTCTGCATGTACATTTGCTGTAATCAGCATTGAAAATACCATTGACAATACTAAGTATAAGCTTATAATTGTTTTAAGAGTCTTTACATACATCACGATCTCCCCCTGTTTAATAAAATAGCAGTATAAATAAGATAATTATAGTTTATCTATATTAGCCCCTAAACAAAATCCAAAAGCCCATACTTCCCATTTTATGTAAATATAACGGTACAATTATATCGTATGAACTTTTTTCAGTCAATCTGTTACATACAAATACACATTAAAACAAAAAAGGCTAATGCTGTAAACCAACATTAGCACCCTCAAAAAACCTATCTTCTGATATACTTGGCATTAACCCTGAAGAAACTTGCCAGAACAGGGCCTAGGGCCGAAAAGCCTCCCACCAGAACCCAGTCGTTGTACGACAGAGGCACTGTCTTAAACACTCCCTGGAACACAGGTATATACACAACGCCTATGATCATTATCAGCGAGCATATTACCGACAAAACCAGCGGGATATTATTGAATAACGGTATTTCAAATATGTTCTTTCTTTCGGACTTGCACTCAAACACATGAATAAGCTGTGTCATAACCAGTGTTACAAATGCTCCGGTCCTTGCAATCTCAACACTTGCTGTAAAGTAGTGTATACTCACGAACACAGCCAGCGTACTTAGCCCTATCAAAACTCCCCTAAACAGTATAAGGTTTAACAAACCGCTTGAAAAAATGTTCTCTTTTGCTCCTCTTGGAGGCCTCATCATTATATCCTTCTCCGCCGGATCAAGTCCTAAGGCTATTGCTGGAAGCCCGTCGGTAACAAGATTTACCCATAGAATCTGAATAGGCAAAAGTGGCAGGGGAAGCCCCAGAAGCATTCCGATAAACATGGTCAGGACCTCTCCAATATTACAGGAAAGCATATACCTTATAAATTTTCTTATATTATTATAAATAACCCTTCCCTCTTCAACCGCGGCTACAATGGTTGCAAAATTATCATCCATCAGGATCATGGATGAGGCTTCCTTTGTAACATCGGTACCGGTTATACCCATGGCAACCCCTATATCCGCTTCCTTTATAGCCGGAGCATCGTTTACGCCGTCACCAGTCATTGCTACAATGTGCCCCAGCTTCTTTAGCGCCTTAACTATCCTAAGCTTATGTTTGGGTGACACCCTCGCATATACCGATACATCACTGGCAACTGCCTGAAGCTTCCTGTCGTCCATCTTCTCAAGATCCGCACCGGTCAGCACCTTATCCCCATCCAAAGCTATCTTAAGCTCTCTTGCTATGGCAGTAGCCGTTATCTTGTGGTCTCCCGTTATCATTACAGGCTTTATTCCTGCAAGCCTGCATTTTCTTACAGCATCAAGTGCTTCTCTTCTAGGCGGGTCAATCATCCCTATAAGTCCTACAAAAACCAGATCATTCTCAACATCATTACGCTTGTAAGACCGTGAATTCAGCCTTCTAAAAGCAACCCCCAAGACCCTTAGCGCTTCCTTTGCCATATCGTCGTTTATTTTAAGTACCCGTTTCCTGCTGCTTTCGTCAAGTTCTGCAATCCCTTTTGAAGTATAAATCCTGCTGCACTTTTCGATAATTACATCGGCGGCTCCCTTGGTGAATACAAAGGTTTCACCTTTATGGTTATCGCAAATTACAGACATACACTTTCTATCAGAGTCAAAGGGCAGTTCATCTACTCTAAAATAGTTTTCATTAAGTGACTCCTGAGTAAGACCTCCCTTAGCTCCAACAACTAGCAGGGCTGCTTCAGTAGGGTCACCGGTCAGCTCCCATTTTTCCTGCTTTGTGAGCATGGACTTTATTTTGCCAAGAGCCGTACCACTCTCATTTATTCTAACCATTGAAGCATTATTGCAAAGGCCTGCTATCTCAAGAGTAAGCTTTAAGCTGCTGCTATCTACGGGATTTATTTTTCTACCCCCCAGAACAAATTCACCTTCACTGCTTAGCGAGCTCCCCTTAACCTCCGTATAATCTCCTGCGGAATAAATCTTTCTTACTGTCATTTTATTCTCTGTCAGGGTTCCTGTCTTGTCTGAACATATGACACTGGCACACCCCAGGGTCTCTACCGCGGGGAGTTTTCTTATAAGAGCATTTCTTTTGAGCATTCTTTGAACACCTAGTGCAAGGGCAATGGTTACAATTGCGGGAAGTCCTTCGGGCACTGCCGCTACCGCCAGGCTAATTCCTGCAAGCAGCATTGTAAAAAGCTTCTCCCCTCTTAACATTCCGGTTACAGATACAACTGCACAAATTATAAGACAGCCGTATGCAATATACTTACCAAGACTATCGAGTCTTCTTTGAAGAGGAGTTTCCTCACTGTCAATACTCTGTATCATGTCTGCAATCTTGCCCATCTCGGTCATCATTCCTGTTGCGCATACAACTGCCTTGGCCCTGCCGCTTGTTACAATCGTACCCATATACACCGAGCCATTTTTATCATCAATATTAAGGTTTTTTCCGATATTGCTGTCAATAAGCTTTTCCACGGGGACAGACTCACCAGTCAGTAAAGATTCATCAATAAAAAGACCGTTGGCTTCTATTAGAGCTGCATCTGCCGGAACTCTGTCACCTGCCTCCAGGACTATCAAGTCACCAGGCACAATCTTTTCCGCAGGAATTTCAACCAACCTTCCCTCCCTTATTACCCGGGCTGAAGGTGCAGCAAGGCCCTTTAGTGCCTCCATGGTCTTTTCTGTACGGTATTCCTGGATAAATCCCATAACTGCGTTTACAACTACAATAGTTATTATGGTAATAGCCTCTGTCGTCTCACCCATGAAAGCCGATACCAGGGTTGAAGCAATCAGTATTAATACCATAAAATCGCTGAATTGTTCAATGAGTATTTTAAATGCGGAAATCTTCTTTCTTTCGGTTAAAGTATTTGGGCCATGCTGTTCATACTTCTTCTGGGCCTCTTTTTCACTTAACCCGTATTGAAACCTGGTTTCCTTGCCAAAGCTTTTAAGAGCTGATTCCAAAACGCTCAAACAGATCACTCCTTTTTCTATGCCTTATCCTTAAGTGTTGTGCAGACTCAGGGTTGTATAACAATCCTATCATAGTCCTATTTCTATTCAAAAAACAGCTTAAATAGACCATCAAGTATCAGCTAAAAATCAAAATTTAAAGGTTAAAGTTTAGTGCCCCAAAAGCCCAAATCTTACACATTTTGGCACAAACTGAATTCAATAACACTTTAACCGCTTCACTCATATAATACCTAAGGCAATAAAAAACCAGATATATGTCTACCTGGTATTAAAGAGACCAAACTGTAGGATTAGATAAACTTAATGAGCAGCTTGATCTCTATGACAGAGGTGGTTTCAATGTTACCTTCAATTATTCTGCTTGCAGTATCGCTAAGCCTTGATGCTTTAGGTGTAGGTCTGACCTATGGGCTAAGAAAGATAAAAGTTCCCCTGGCTTCCAAGCTAATAATATGCTTATTTTCCATATTATATGCAGCTGGGGCTCTGGCAGTAGGTAAGTCATTATCATCAATAATATCGCCTTACATATCAAAACTCATTGGTGTCACAATTCTGCTGGCCATGGGATTTTGGATAATTCTACAGGCTGTCATAAAAAAAGATGTCGGTGATACCTTAGCTTACGATTATGTAAACAGGGAGAGAACATTACTTAAAGTAGTAATAAAATCATTGGGTATAACAATTAAAGTGATAAAAAACCCTGGTGAAGGAGATATAGACAAATCGGGAAAAATAGAGATTTCAGAGTCTATTCTTTTGGGCTTGGCCCTATCGGTTGATGCAATTGGTGTAGCTTTGGGAAGTGCACTTGCAGGCTTCCATTCCCTATTAATTCCCTTTGCTGTCGGACTGTTTCAGCTTATTTTCCTCTATGCAGGAACTTGTATGGGTACAAGGTTCTCTTTAATGAATAAGATTAGTAAAAAAACCATTTCTTTTCTACCCGGTATACTGCTTATAATACTGGCACTAATAAGAATGTATTAGTGCCGGTAACATTTCCTTTATTCTCTAAGATTTAATTGAATAATTTTACTTTGTTAGTTAAACTATATACCATAACCATTTAATTACACATATGGAGGTAATAGTTTGAAAAGAGTTTTGACCTTCACTAAAGAAAAAGCTTTTCTGGCTGTTGTTTTTGCCATATCGGTTTTAAAGTACTCATACTATGGTTACAGTTATTACCCGCTTCTTGACGATAATAACATGTATGGTGTCTTCAGGCTTTCCAAAGACATATTCAACGGTGTACTATTAAAGTACAAAATGTATACAACCCGTCCCTTTGCAGTTTTGTTGGATGCCTATTTATGGCCAAAATTCTGGAACAATCTTGGTCTTGTCCTTTTTATAATGACTGTTTTACATTTTGTTACCTGTATACTCATATATAAAACATTTAAACTGACAAAGCTTGGTGCAGGTATACCGATGGTTGTTATCTTCCTGCTTCTCCCCTTCGGAAGTGATGCTACCTACTGGCTGGCAGCCTCCTCCCGTTTAGTTGCAGGAGCTTTCTTTATGTCACTGTCTTTTTACATACTTATGATTTATATTAAAAAACAAGAACATAAAAACACCGGCAATTTTTGGCTTATAGGACTTTATTCCCTTATACACTTGGTATCATTGGGCTTTTATGAACAGATAATTGCTTTAAGCTTTTTCTGTACTATCGCAGTCTTTACATTATACTTTAAAGTTTTAAGACACAAGTGGATTACCATACTGCCTGTTTTCAACTTTGCTGTAATGGCCTTTTGGTACAAGGCTTTAGGCAACTCCGGGAACATGGCAGCACGGGGACAGCTTGTAAAAGGTGATTTCGTCATACATACCAAGAATGTTATAAAGGCTGTACGGGACGTATGGAAAAATGACCTGGTCGATCTTTACAAAACCAGCATTCCAAATGGTTTTAAAATTATTCTTTCTAACAACTCCTATGCATTCTTGATTCTAATTATAGTGCTTGGCATACTTATATACTATATAGCTTTAAAAGAGAATCTTAAAACAGACATCAAAACAAACATTATAAAATTCATTATCGGGCTTTCCATTTTTGTCATCCCGTTTTTACCGTTCTTTTTGATAAACCTTATTTGGATTTGCAACAGGAACCTTTTCATTTCGTTTATTGGCCTGGGTATAATGATTGAGTCGGTTCTTAATGCAGTATCCAAAAACAATATTCTTAAAAACATGAGGGCACTACTTTTAGGCCTTATTGTATTTCTATTTATGACAGCAAATGTATATGAACTTACCTACTACCGCAGAACAGGATTGATTGACATGGAGATAACTTCAAAAATATCAAAGATACCTGAAATAGATGAAGGAAAGAATCTTATTGTTCTTAATACAAGGTCACACTATATAAAATCTACTGCCAAACGTGCAGGGAATTGTACCGGTTCTAATTGGGCACTTCTGGGAGCACTTCAAGCACAGCAGAACAAATATATAAGAGTACGCCATGCTTTTCCTCTGCCTGATAAAGCCGAAACGCCAATTGAGAGAAGTATCCTGGAAAACTCTGTAATCCTGGGAATTGATGACAGGCTAAACATATTCCCGTTACAAATAATACGGACTGAAAAGAATACTGTATATGTTTCCAGACTAAACGGTGAAGAATTCGGGTATTTGAAATTCAAAAACAATCAATATGCGGAATTTGTGTCAAATGATATGAACATCTACGTTCAAAAGTAAGTAAAAGAACTCTATTCTTAATATACGACCCATGTCATTTCAAAAACTCCGGTTCAGAGGTTTTTCAACAACATGGGTCATAAATATGCACCCGCAAGCTTACGGGCAGTCTAACTATAACAACTGATTACGCTAGTCGGTACCAAGAACCATAACCGAATCTACGAATGGGTCTGCAGTACCTTGCAGCTGGCATCTCTGGTCCTTTAGCACCTTTATATAATCTACAATATCCTGTGTAATCCTCTCACCCATACATATAACAGGTATGCCCGGAGGGTATGCCATAACCATTTCTCCTGCTATTTCTCCTGTAGACTTGTCCAGAGGAACCTTCTTCTTGGGGCTGTAGAAGGCATCCCTTGGCGAAACAATCATCTTGGGGTTTTGGGGAATAATTGTAGGCTTTGCATACTCCCTGATTTCTGTCTTTGAAGCTATATCCTTTAACGCGTTAATAAGGGCAGTCAGATTCTCTTCCTTATCGCCCACACTGACTATAGCAAGGATGTTGTGAAGATCCGACAGTTCAATCTGTATATTGTATTCCGCTCTAAGCTTAGCCTCCATTTCGTATCCCGTATAACCCAATCCTGATACATTTATTCCAAGCTTTGTCTCGTCAAAATCATAACAGCCAGGTGTCCCGACAAGCTCTTTACCAAAGGCATAAAGCCCTTCAATCTTGTTTATCTCTTCCCTTGCCATTCTGGCAAGTCCCAGTGCATTTTCCAAAAGGTCATGTCCTTCTGTTGCCAGCTGTTTCCTTGCTATATCCAGAGAACACATGAGAAGGTATGACGCACTTGATGTATAAGTCAGGTTTAAAACCTGTTTAACTCTCTCCGGTGAAATCATATTGCTCCTTAAAAGAAGTACGGAGCTCTGTGTCATTGAACCGGCTGTCTTGTGAATACTTGCTGCACTCATATCAGCTCCAACCTCCATGGCAGTAAGAGGAAAATCATCATGGAACGACATGTGGGCACCATGAGCTTCGTCTACAAGAACAGCCATTTCATGTCTATGAGCTATTCTCACAATTGACTTTAAATCAGAAGCAGCACCATAGTAAGTAGGATTTATAAGGAAGACGGCTTTTGCATGAGGATTCTCTTTTATTGCCTTTTTTAAGCTTTCCTCTGTTATTCCCATTGCAATGCCCAGCTTATCATTAATCTCCGGCTGTAGATATACAGGCATTACACCGCTTAATATAATTCCGCCTATCGTAGACTTATGTGCATTCCTGGGAATTATAATCTTGTCCCCGGGTTCGCAGGCACTCATAATCATAGCCTGTACACCTGCTGTAGTTCCATTCACCAAAAAATATGCATTTTGAGCACCGAATGCGTGGGCCATAAGCCTTTCGGATTCAAAGATTACTCCTGTAGGATTATTGGCAAAATCCAGATCCTCCATGCCGTTTGCATCCATTTGCAAAGCGCGCTCACCGATATAGTCTCTAAGCTCCTTAAGACCTGTCCCCTGTTTATGACCCGGAACATGAAACTGTATAACGTTACTCTCAACATATCTTTTAACCGCATCAAAAAGCGGTGTCCTATTCTGGTCCAGTCTTACCACTTCCAATCCCCTCACTTTCTATTTGCCGCCGGATTTAAAGACTACTTAAATCCGGTTTGCCCTTGTACTTAATCTCATTATGTTTATTATTTGCTTTAAACAAAAAATAATAAACAAATGAATTATAGGGGATAGTATCCAAAAAGTCAAACATTTTTTTATTAAGGCAGATTTATTCTGTCCTATTCTTCTGAAACTCTCTGCACACCGTTTATCCCTTGCAGCTCACTCATAATCTCTTCCTTTTTTACATTAGCGGGTATCTTTATCAAGAACTTTATAATAGCTTCCTCATTATCATTAATATTATTAAACTCTATATTTTTAATCATAATGTTATGCTTTCCAAATATGACGCCTATTGAGCCTATTTGACCGGGAAGATTACGGGTCTTGATATAAAACAAGCTTAGCTGGCTCTTTTTTGTAAAATGTTTCTCCAGTCTTTTTAGTACAATCAGGGTAATATAAATAATAAATGCAGTAATTACTGCTCCCTCATAGAAGCCTGTGCCTGCAGCTATTCCAACGCATGAAACTGCCCACAGGCTTGCCGCAGTAGTAAGTCCCTTAACACTTACACCCTCACGGATTATGGTTCCTGCTCCCAAAAAGCCAATACCGCTTATAACCTGGGCACCAAGCCGCGCAGGATCTACGTTTGTAATTCCCCTATACTGCTCAAAAATAAATTGGTTTGTAGTCATTACAAGTGCTGCACCTACACATACTAAAATATGTGTCCTGAAGCCCGCAGGTCTGTTCATGCTTTCTCTTTCATATCCAATGACTCCGCCTAGAACACCGGCAAGCAGCAGCCTTACCAAAACAGTCAGGTAAAAACTGCTGTTTAATTCAAAGTAGATACTATTCATATTGCTCACCCCAATTATTAATGAGTGTACATGTTTCCGCCATCATAATTTTTCTATACTTTAAGTATAGCACATTATTGGTAAACTATGATCTTGTTTTTCATGTAATTATCGGCTTTAGAGACAGTACATAGCTAAAGACGGTCCCTATAAATGGAAACCGCCTTACAAATACGCCGATATTTAATCTTAACCACTAATTAAAATAATGATTTAAAAAGTCTGCTTATCACACCGTTGAACTTTATCTTTGAATCTTGAAAAAACTCTACAATTTTAAACTTTATTTCAATTGGAATCTCTTTGTCATCATCTACGGAAGTAACCAGGCAGAACTCCTCCTTGGTCAAAACCTCCTTTAAATCTTCCTTTACCGAGTCAGGAACAGTACCATGTGTAGCATCAACAAAACACAGCGGGGGAAATAACACACACCACCAATTCTGACCCTCACCCTCTCCTATAACAATCCTTAAAGCCTGGTAGTTTCCGGCAGGAAGGTTTATATCCCCGTATGCCTTGGTAGGAAAAGGGTAATTTCCCAGCATCGCTTTTACATTATAGTCCTTGTTTTGCCTGTTAATCTCATTCTTTGCGATAGTCTCTATTGCTTCTAACTTTTCACTTATTCGTTTTTTTGTTAAATCAATATCCTTAGTACCCTTGAGTTCTTCTTTCATATATTTAATTACTACGTCTCTGACATCTCTTTTAAGCTGTTGATCCTGTGGAGAATCACTGTTAGCTATAACATGAAGTCTCACCAGATTATCAGCCAGTCCATTACTCACATTTTCAGAATAAGATACAAAAACAACACCCATTATAAGCATTACTGTTAAAGCTACTGCTGAAACAGTCTTAAATAGTACTTTTTTCATGTCCTTGTCTTTAATTCCTTTAACCATAAGTATAATCCCCCTGAATTCCTGTATGAAAACCGTTTCTTCAAAAGCTGATTTGCGAAATGGTTCCATGCTCTTAATTTTTTTACATTTAAAACTTTTATTGCTTAGTATAATTGTTTACAAATACAAAAGGATTTATACTATACATAAAATATTTTTCATCAAAATCTATTTTAAGGACATTTAGTATTTTTTTGTTCAAACAAAAAAGGGAAGCTTTTTGAATTCTTCCCTGTTAAACTATTTTTATATTTTATTTCTTGATTTTTACTTGGTTAGGTTTTCAACAGAAGCCCTGATAAAATCTCTAAATAATGGGTGCGGTCTGTTTGGTCTTGATTTAAATTCCGGATGGAACTGAACCCCGATAAACCACGGATGGTCTTCCAGTTCAATAATCTCAACCAATCTTTCACTTGGTGAAAGTCCTGACAGGATAAGTCCCTTGGATGTAAGGAGTTCTCTATATTCATTATTAAACTCATATCTATGTCTGTGTCTTTCGTATATAAGTTCATCCTTATAGATGCTGTAAGTCTTAGAGTTTTCCTTAATCTTGCACGGATAAAGCCCCAGCCTCATTGTACCGCCCTTTTCATCTATGTCCCGCTGTTCCGGCATGAGATCTATAACCGGGTACTGGCTGTCCATGTCGAACTCTGAGCTGTTGGCTCCATTAAGGCCTGCAACATTCCTGGCAAATTCAACGACTGCCATCTGCATTCCAAGGCAAATACCAAAATAAGGCTTTTTATTTTCACGGGCAAACCTGGCAGCTGTTATCTTTCCTTCTATACCCCTATCTCCAAACCCTCCGGGTACAAGAATGCCGTCTACTTTCAAAAGATGATTCTTCACATTTTCTTCATTAAGTGTTTCGGAATTTATCCACTTTATCTTTACATCCGCATCATTTGCAATTCCACCGTGTTTAAGAGACTCTACCACGCTAAGGTATGCATCATGCAGTTCAACGTATTTACCGACAAGAGCAATAGTCACTACTTTGCTTAAATTCTTTTGCCTGTCTACCATTTCGCTCCATTCAGTCAGGTCAGGTTCGGAACATTTAAGACCCAATCGTTTGCAAACAGTTGAAGCCAGACCCTCATCTTCAAGCATCAACGGTACCTCATACAGTACCTCTGCATCAAGATTTTGAATTACCCAATCGCCGGGTATATTGCAAAACAAACCAATTTTGTCTTTTAAGTCCTTGGTCAGCCTCTTCTCTGTACGGCAAACAATAACATCAGGTTGAATACCTATGCTTCTTAATTCCTTTACACTGTGTTGAGTCGGTTTTGTTTTAAGTTCGCCGGATTTACCCAAATAAGGCACAAGCGTAACGTGTATATACATTACGTTATCCCTTCCAACATCAGTTGTAACCTGTCTTATTGCTTCAAGGAACGGAAGGCTCTCTATATCCCCAACAGTTCCTCCGATCTCAGTTATAACTACATCTGTATGGTCTGTCTTACCTACCCTGTAAATTCTCTCTTTTATTTCATTTGTTATATGAGGTATAACCTGTACGGTACCCCCAAGAAAATCGCCTTTTCTTTCCTTGCTGATAACCGACCAGTAAATTTTACCGGTGGTCACATTGCTGTTTTTACTCAAGTTCTCATCTATGAATCTTTCATAATGCCCCAAGTCCAGGTCCGTCTCTGCTCCGTCATCCGTAACAAAAACCTCCCCGTGCTGATATGGACTCATGGTACCCGGGTCAACATTTATATATGGGTCAAATTTCTGAATAGTAACACGAAGCCCTCTGGCTTTTAAAAGCCTTCCCAGTGACGCCGCCGTAATTCCTTTTCCAAGCCCTGACACAACGCCGCCGGTAACAAAAATATACTTAACAGACATGATTTTTTCCTCCACGAAAAACAACTTCAGCCGGTAAGTAGCTTCCTCACGGCTGATAATTTTAACTAAATATATTTTCTATTATCAGTACTATAAAAATACACGTTTATATTTTATATATGACATTATGCAGTGTCAATAGAAAATTCCCAACTAGTGCTTTTTAACATTACAAATTTCTAGTCTTTCATAATGTTAAAAAATGCGTTTCCTATGCTTGTGCCTCCCATGCTCTAGAAAAGAATTACATTACGGGGCGCCAGTGTTTTTTAACTCAATATTTTTGTTGCGGCTTTCGCGTGTACACACAACAAAAGACAGTAATTGGATTACTGCCCTGTAATTAACTGTTTTTTTTATAAAAACGAGCTGCTAACTTCGTAGCCCAAAGTTCTATTTACATTTTAAAAGAAATGACTTCTTTCTCCCCTTACAAAAACTTTCTAAAATCTTCCGGCCATTTAAATATATATTATCTTAGAAATATATATTCTCCCCTAAACCGTTCCTCATTTCTCCATTCAAATCAAGCTAAGTTAAAATATAAACTTTTAAACTACTCTAAAATTTGTCTCCCACATACAATTCCATAAATAGAAGGTAATCAATTTGTTATAATATTTTTTTAATAATAGAACTTTGGACTACCAGGCTAACAGCTTGTTTTCCCTCCTTTTATACAGGTTTTTAGTTTTATGTTAATTTAAACAATAGTAAACTATAATAAGGGTAATACTACAAAGTCAAGAATTGCCTGGAACTAGAACAAGTAACATAAGGTGCTGTAAAAATGTTAAAGCTGCTTTTGATATATATTATGGGTCAATTGCTTTAATATGTTTCGTTAACTGTTTTTATCCTTACTATAATTATACAGTTATTGAAAATGTATGTCAATACTATAGGATTCACATTTGCATATAACTTTTAAATTTATCAAAACATAGAGATAGCGAACTTTAAAGATAAATATATGATTCGCTTAAACCTATTTGATTCAAATAGCTTGCTCATCAAGTTTTCTACTTTTACAGTTCGATCTCTTTAATTACTTAACCAGCTTAACTCCTTTTAGCCCGAAATCTGTTTGGGTTTCGGCAAGCTCACCCTGGGTAAGGGTTTTAACAAAATAACCTGCTAACTCGGATCTGTTTCCCTGCCCTGCTACACCTTCAATAAAAAATGACGCAAAACCATATACTTTCACAGGTGCTCTGCCGTTTACATCCAAGCTTTCCACTATTACCACGGTTACAATTCTAGGGCAGTCAGGCTGGAAGCTGTCAAATGTACATTTAGGACTATGATCACACTGTCTTATGAGGTTATCTACGGAGGACTTGGTGGGATTACTCATGTTACCTGGTTCTGTATCAATCAAATCGCCCACTGATACCCTTCCCCCATACCCATAGAGTATATTGTCTCTATAGTTGGAAGTCCCTGTCCCTCCAAGCGCCAAAGACCCGTAGTTCCCACTATTCCCGTCTCCTGCGCCTTCTTTTAACGTATATTTCTGACCGTAAACCAGAGTTTGCTGCTCTATTGCAAAGGGCCTTAGCCCGCCCGTTACACTGACAACGGGTAACACCTTCGCAACGGCCCTGGCCTCTACCTTGCCTTTTTCCTGCCCAAGTATTCTGGCAAAAAAGTAGTTTACCTCTCTATTAGCTAAGATGCTTATTCCATTTCCATCCTCCAGCATGACGATATCTGCTTCCTCTTGCTTTACTCCATTCTTTTCCAGGTAGTCTCTTGCAATAGCTAATGCGTTATCCTCGTTATTTACAAGCTCTTGTGCAGCTGCTAAAGCCGCTGCATCGGCAGCTTTTACAAGCTCTGCCTTTTTGAGCATTATATGGCCTATATCCACGGATATTGAAGCACATCCTATAAGAACCGAGATTGCAGTTACATACATAACCATGGTTGTCCCCTTGTTATTCTTTAGAGCTTTAACCATCTTCACTATAAAGCACCTCGATCCTTATTTTTCGTATAATATAGAGATCGAACTGTAAAAGTAGATAAACTTGATGAGCCCGCCATTTGTATCAAATTAGCGGAGCGAATTATATGTTTATCTCTACAGTTCGTTATCTCTAAAATCGAACTGCAAAAATGTTAATCTTTACAGTTCGTTATATTGCAAAATAATCATCCTATATTATCATTATACCATATAATGTAAGATAATATATGAGCCTTTATTACTATTTTTGTAGTTAATATTAACTAACTGTTCTTGCTGTTGAGTACCTCCAGTGCTTTAGTGTACTGTCTGTCCAGTTTAAGTACCAACCCCTCCAGTTTTTCATTTAATGCTTGCTGTGTTGTGAAATCCAGTACACCATAGGAATAAAGTCCACTGTCTTTTTGAAACTTTGCCACTGCATTAAAGGTTTTTTTATCCATAAGGGTATCCGGTTCGTCAACCTCGTATCCGCAAAGCTTTAGAATCTGTTCAGCATTATACACATCAGCGCTCTTGGTATTTAGCCCTGGCTTGCTTACCTTTTTAAGCTTTTTAACGCTTCTTACATCAATACTTACCGTTTTCTCATTTTCCACATGTATATCAGGTTCAAGTCCCACACCGTCTATCATCCTTCCTTTTGGTGTGTAGTATTCACCTGTTGTTATTTTGGTCCAGCCAATTATTTCTTCATCCAGAGGTCTAATGCCATGTTTTACAAATAGCTCGTACCCGTTAACAACTTTTACTCCAAGCTGATCCTCATATTTTTTATAAGCCTCGGGAGAAAGAACCGGATAAATGTTTTGTACCTTGCCCTTGCCAAAGGTCCTGGTTCCCACCAGAACACCTGCACTGGTGTCCTGTATGGCTCCGGCAAGTATTTCAGATGCACTTGCGCTCATTTCGTTTACCAGAACCACCAGTTTATACTTTAGATTCTTTAGATCAGAGTAGTACTCTTCATCCTTCTGTGATTCCGATTTAAAGTCCAGTCTGGTAATAAGTCCCTGGGGAACAAGCTTTTCAGCCACTGCTACCGCCTGGCTAACTTCCCCCCCGGGATTATCCCTTAAATCCAGCACAATCTTTTTAATCTGATTTTTATCCATTTCTTCCAGTGCTTTATTCATAAACTCGCTTGTATTTGAATTGAACATTTCAAGCTTTATGTATCCGATATCATCCTTTATGTAATAGGTCACGGGGTTTATCCTGATCTCTTTTCTTACAACCTCAAACTTTAAGATTTCAGCTTCCCCATCCCTCATTATACCTAAAG
This sequence comes from Bacillota bacterium, assembly GCA_049325575.1. Classification (GTDB taxonomy): domain Bacteria; phylum Bacillota; class Clostridia; order Acetivibrionales; family Acetivibrionaceae; genus JBMOLK01. The sequence continues at coordinate 18,082 of JBMOLK010000336.1, forward strand.
TAACTTTTGTACCCTCTTCACCTTTTATCAAGCTTGCAATTTCTTCAGAAGAGGCCCCTGTAACATTTTTACCGTCAACTTCAACTATGATATCCCCTTCAATGATCCCTGCATCTTCCGCCGGAGAAGCCTCAAATACTTTAACAACCATAAGGTTTTTGCCGACTTCGGTAAACATTACTCCTATACCTTTATAGGTACCTTCCATATCTCCAAAAAAGCTTTCCGCTTCTTCGTTTGTAAAATAAACCGTATATGGATCCATGGTGTCAAACATACCTTTTAAGGCTCCTTCAATCAGCTCTTCTTCGGTTATCTGACCCTTGTACTTCTCTTTAATCATCTCCATTACACTTTTTAGATAGCTCATGTCTATCTCATCTTTATTCTGCTCCAGTGCTTGCTGTGCAAAAACAATATTGGACATCAAAAAACAAGATATTATCATAAATAACAGTGCTGCTCTCATTGGTGACTTTTTCACATTTATTCCCCTTTTCATTAATAGTTTACGATTCTTTCCCTGTAATCTTTTTTCAAATCGTTTCTCATATAGTTTATAAGTTTGTTGACAATTACCGCTGCCCTGGCTTTGGTAAGGTGTTCCTTAGGCTTCAAATACCCCTTATCGTCGCCCAATACCAATCCTATTCTTTGTGCAACATAGACAGCATTTCTTGCATAGCCCGGAATTTCACTATTGTCTCTAAATGTAGTTGCCACACCTCCGGAGGGTGCAAGCCCTTCAAGGCCTAGTGCCTTTATAATAACTGTTATAGCATCGGCCGTTGTCAGATAGTCATCAGGTCCAAAGCTGTTATTCCCCCTTCCGCTTATCATCCCCCTTTTATATGCACTATTTATATTATTAAAATATTTACTTTCAGTGGACACGTCCCTAAAAGGCGAAACAATCTCTTCCTTGGCACTTTTACTTGCCCTGCTTATCCTTGTATTCAATAGTGTGGGGTCCTGTGGAACTTCCTTTGCAGCAAGTACAATAGCATCAGCAAACTCTGCTCTTGTCATAACCTCCTGCGGATTAAATTTTGATGCACCTTCTCTAAATATCTCCAGGCTGTAAAGAGCCTTAACATCATTCTCAGACCAATGCCCTCTTAGGTGATTCAGCTCCGGAACCACAAGTCTTTTACTGGTTGGAAAACTTTCAATCTTTAGACTGTCCTTTGCTTCAACAAGTCTATCTGTAGATATACCGCCTGCATCAAATTCCGGGAGCTTTGAAGTATACTGCATAATACTGTTATTATATTGTGTTTGGACAAACCCTCCTTCAAAGCTTATTGTTTCCGGTTCATTTTCAACATACTTAATTTGCTTTGTTGTTGTAGACGAAAGACTCACACTTGCAGTTCCACCCCATTTGTCTACAGAACCCTCTCCCTTGCTTTCACTTTGTATAATGTAGTTTAAAACCTGTGTCTCAGTGGTTCCCCAGAACTGGTTATAACCGTAGAACTCTCCTGTTATGTCAATAGTAATGGTTCCCCCGTTTGTCCCTGTCCCGGTCTGGTAAGTCTTTCTTCCCCACATGTTTCCTGCAAAATAATCAACAGCGGGCTTTGAGTCTATTATGTTTGTTCTCGTAAAATCGTAGTTTTTTAACGTATATGTTGTGTTTCCGATTTTAATAACTTCCGTATACCTGGTATTTAGTGTTGTCTCCTCTATTGTCTGTCCATTTTCCTTTTTGGTAAGCACTGTATTATAAATCAGAGCCCTGGTCAAGGTTGCAGACCGTTCAAGGTTGTCAAGCCTGTATGTATAATTTGCTGTAACTATATCCTTTCCGCTAGAACTATCCTGCTTTATAGTTTTCTTAATAGTCAGGATCCCATTGAAAACTATAGGCTCCCCAGTTATAAAGACTACCTCTTTGTAGTCAAAGGAAGTCTTGCCCGGTGCCTCACCGGATGAGATGCCTCCTTCATATCCTGAGTCACCTTGTCTAGCATATACCTGTACTCCAAGAGTACTACATGTTATCAAAAATGACAATAATGAACCTATCAATACTTTTTTTAACATGCTGCTTCACCTCCGAAAGCCTTGAAGCTTTTTATTCAACAAATATAATGTAAGCATCTCCGGTCTCATTACTTTCCTTCTTGATTACCCTTACTTTGTCGCCCTTCTTCAGGTCGGATGGTTTTGCAATACTGTTGTTCTTTAAGATTATGCTGTTCTTTAGTATGTTAAGTGTCATGTCTTTACTGTCCACCCAAATGTGAGCAGCTGCATCATATATCTTTGCGTTTAAAAGCTTGAACCCTGTGGGCTCCTTATTTTGTGCCCCCTCGCCCTCTGTAGGGTTTCCTCCGCTGATATCATAAATTTCGCCTTTTGCATTTACATTACCGTAGGGCACAGTATTTATCAATACGGCATCCGAGCCATTTGACAGGACGTAAGCCGTCCTGTCTTTAAAGTTTGAATCCCCGTAGTCTGTAAAGTTACGCTGCCCCACCACTCCATTGTCGTCTATAATCCGTGAATCATAGGTCAGCCTGAAGGTTTTTGGTGTGTTGTAATATTCCCAGGTTAAACCTTTAAGCTCTGAAAAGGATTCTACCTTAAAGTCTTTATTCTCATCTATACTTGCTATCCTTGCCCGGTATATCTTTATGAAATCAGGATAGGCTCTATCATTTATTGAGACCACACTTGCATAGAAGCTGCCGTCATCATAGCTTCGATTTGCTACTATATACGCAGTATCCTCCGGTGCTATACTATACCCTGTAACCAGCCTGTTATCCTTAACAACTATAGTCCCCTGGCCGTATGCAATATTTTTATATTCTTTGCTTAAAATAATCTCCCCTTCTCTTCCTGTAGTGTTAGATGCAACACTGTCATCAAATACAGGAACTTCACTGTCATTTTTGTTCCTGAATGATATAAATACAGCCTTTTCATCCCCGCCATAGTCCTTCTCAACCGCTATATATGCTTCATGGTTTAAAAAAAGCTTCTTTACAGTATTTGTATTAAGTGTACCATTGTTGTAAACAAAAGTATTTCCTTCTGTAAGCCCCAGAGTAGTGAAACCTTTTTGCTCCGTTCTTACCCATTTTCCGTTTTGGAACAGTTCAAGGTTTTGGAGTACAAGTCTATTGGATATGTCATCCAGATTTGCAACCACACCCTTATAGATGTTTGCAATATAATGTTCATTTCCCTCTATTGTGATTTGCTTAAGCTTTGTAAACCTGTCAGTAATGTTAAGCAGCAGCTTTACCTTATCCCCATCCTTTAAAGTATCGTAGCTTACAACCTTTTTATCAAGTATTACCGGAATACTCTTGTCCATATAGAGAATCTGCTGAATTCCGTCATCATACCTTACGGTAAGAACCCCGGGACCCTTTGAAATCACCTTAGCATGTTTTACAACATAATTATCCACCCCGCTAATTGCTTCAACATTTCCTTTATCATCAAGCTTGATATAGACCGAATCTCCACCCTCTATGTCCTCTATCTTTCCTTCCTTATGATTCTTTAGAACCTTTATGTTTTTAGGGTTTGAGTAGTTATATGTCCTGATGGAGGGAAGCTTTCCTTGAGGTACAGCAGTAGAGCCTATCCCGTCCTCATCATAAAGCGTGATATATCCAAGTTGCGGATTAATATCCTCCACAATACCGCTGACCACACCCTGCTCTTTAAGCCTTAATTCTACGGTATTGATTCCCGTAATTATGTTATCTTTTATTGCAAGGATTGCATCAGTTCCAGGAACAATGCTTTTTACGTCCGATTTCCTGCCATCAATAAACACTTCTGCATTATTACTTAAAACATATGTTACATCAACATCCTGTCCACTATTGTTAAAGGAGAAATTTCTACTTTCAATATTTACATCAGGATAGTTTATGTCAAAAATCTTTGAAATGCTTAAAGTTAAATTCTGTGGATCGATTTTATTAACTTTTGCAACTATGTATTTTGTATCCGACGTATTTGATATGACTTTTACAAACTTCACCTTACCATCTGCTGCAGTTATATATTCAATTCTATCCCCTTCTTTTAAGAGGCTGCTTTTGCCTACCCAACCGTTTTTATAAACAATCAGGTCAACATCAGGTTCCAGTACTGCTTTACCGCTTTGTTCGTTTTTATACCCTTCAAGCTGATTATCTATAGACTCTGTAACTATCTTGTGGAGCTTACCGTTGCTGTTTCTTATATTAAAGGTTTTCCTGCTTATATTTACTCCTTGAGTATAATCCTTTGAGTTTTCAACACCTTCCACAGTACCTATCTTCTTTTCATACCCTAGTAAGGCGAAAAACTTTGGAGAAGCATTCTTTATTATCTGTGCCAATTGCTCTCTCGTAATAAAATCTGTAGGCCTAAAATAGCCATTCCCTTCCCCATTCATTATATTGTTTACTAGTATTGCTTCAATATTCGGTACTTTATGGGGATCGGCACTTGCCCAATCAGTAAAGCTGTTAAATATCTTCTGCTGTCCATATACAGGTGCAAGTCCAAGGGCTTTAGCCATCCAATCGGCTACCTCCTGCCTTTGGGCAGGGGCCCCCTTATGAAAGCTATCTTCCTCTAATTCGCTCTGATCGGGACTGAAAGCATCCTCCAGGTCCTGCTGGCTTATGAGGCCTTCATTTGCTGCCAGTTGCAGGTATCCATCCGACCACATGCCAGGAGCATATGTCTTCTTTTCCTCCAGATCCCTTGCATTATCCAAAGCCTCTGCAGCCTTTTGAGCATCTGCTTCCTTTCCGATAGCCCTGTAGATAATAGCAATAGCTTGTTCTTTTGTCACCTGATTTGTGCGTCCAAACACCTTGTCACCATAGCCTTTTATGATATCCAGTGCTCCTACCTCACAAATAGCTTCTTTGGCCCAGGTCCTTGAACTTCTGACGTCTCTGAAGTCAATATTGTTTATAAGGGTTGATGCGTTGTCAACACCAAAGTATACCTTCTCCGGCACCTCATCGGTATAAGCTGAAGCAGCAAATGTAAACAGTATGAATAAAGTAAGAGATATTAGTAGTGATATGCCTGTATCAAGTTGTCTACGGAATTTCCACCTTATATACATCATAACACTGCCTTTCTGATTGAATATTGCAGGAACACTTGAAGTGGATCTATAGAATAAAATATCCCTTTGATGTAAGAAGGTCTTATTATATATTCGTTTAGCATACTGTTTTTTTTATAGGGCTAAATAAATTTATTTTCTTTTAAAAAAAGAAAATTAGCCTAAACATTATATCGGCTAATTCTCCCATATCTTTTATTAATAATTTGTTACATTTACTCGTAGTCCAAAACTATAATACCCGGGACTTTATTAATACTATCCTTGTGAAGCTCTATCTTCTGTTTTCCAATTCTCTCTCCCCCTCCTGCCGCTGACAGGAACTTGTCTACTCCATCAATATCAAACTTAAGAGCCGGTGTCTTAAAATGCATGGGTATGGTTACAACCGGCTTAATGAGCTTCATCACTTCAACCGCTCCTCTAAAGTCTATTGTATAAGTTCCTCCTACAGGAACAAGCAGAACATCCACATCGCCTATTTCCCTTAGCTGGTCACGAGTCAGGATGTGTCCCAAATCCCCCAGATGGCAAATGTTCAGCCCGTCAACCCGGAATTTGAATACGGTGTTTCGTCCTCGTTTTTCCCCTTCATATTCATCATGGAATGTTGCAACCCCGGTTATTTCTATACCCTTTATATTGATTTTTCCTGAGCCTTTAACATGCATGGCAGCTTTAACTGCATCAATATTGTTGTGATCAAAATGGTCATGGCTTGTTGATACAATATCAGCTTCCAGTTCATGCACCTTGTACCCTACAGTACTATCAAAGGGGTCTGTAACTATTTTGATTCCGCTTTCAGAAGTTATTAGAAAACAAGCATGTCCAAACCATTTTATTTTCATATGTACCCTCCCGGTTTAAATGTATGCAGTATTAATAATCTCCTTTTTAGTAAGAATTATTAACTATTGGCCAGTTCTTCTTAATAATTATACCATTTTTTACGGTATGGCAGAATAAATAAAAAGGATGCAAAAAATTAGATAACTAACTTTTTGCATCCGCCGGTAAATATCCTTAAAAGCAACAGGTATTTTATCAAAAACACGTCTACTCCCTGTCCATTCTTTCCGGAGCAGTTATGCTAAGAACATCAAGAACATTCTTAATAACAATTCTTGTACTGTCCACAAGTATGATTCTTGCTTTCATAAGGTTCTCTTCCACGTCTTTTACCCTGCATGCATTGTAGAAGCTGTGAAAACTAGCAGCAACATCCATTACATACCTGGTAAGCCTGCTAGGCTCTAAAGTCTGGGCTGAAATCCTTATTTCCTCCGGATATTCAGACAGCTTTTTCATAAGCTCAATCTCTTCACCTGTATTAAGAAGTGTAAGATCAACTGAATCAACATCTGGAACTTGTACACCTTCACTGTTAAGGAGATTTATCATGCTGCAGATTCTGGCATGGGCATACTGGACATAGTAAACCGGATTTTCATTGGACTGTCTAACAGCAAGGTCCAGATCAAAGTCAAGGTGATTGCCCGATGCTTTGGTATTAAAGAAGAACCTTGCCGCATCTCTTCCAACCTCTTCCAAAAGGTCGATCAAAGAAATCGCCCTGCCTGTCCTCTTGGACATTCTGGCTATCTCACCATTTCTATATAAACGCACCAATTGGAATATTACTACATCAAGTTTGTCGGGATCAATACCCAGAGCCGATACAGCACATTTCATTCTGGAAACATGCCCGTGATGGTCTGCTCCAAGCAGGTTGATTACCCTGTCAAACTTACGCACCGAAAATTTGTTTCTATGGTATGCAATATCCGACGCAAAGTATGTAGGAAAACCATTGTTTCTTACAATTACCTCATCCTTCTCTGCCCCAAGCTCTGAAGCTTTGAACCATAGTGCCCCATCCTTTTCGGTTGTATGTCCGTTGTCTTTTAAATACTTAAGAGTTTCGTCAAGCTCCCCGCTGTCATAAAGGGATTGCTCGGAAAACCAAACATCAAACTTCACACCATAGCTTTGGAGTGCACTTTTAATCCTCTCAATATTCCTTGGGAGTGCATAATCCACCAGAGCTTTACGCCTTTCTTCACTGTCAACACTAAGAAGCTTGTCCCCATGAGCTTCAATATAATCCTTCATATGGTCTATAATATCTTCGCCATGGTAGCCGTCTTCAGGAAATTCAAAAGCATCTTCACCCTTTAGAAGCTGAATATACCTTGCCTCCAGTGAAATACCAAACTTCTCTATCTGGTTTCCTGCATCGTTTATGTAAAACTCTCTGGTTACGTCATATCCTGCTTTTTCAAGTACACTGGCAATACAATCCCCCAGTGCTCCTCCCCTGGCATTCCCCATATGAAGGGGCCCAGTAGGATTGGCGCTGACAAACTCAACCATAACCTTCTTGCCGGCTCCGATATTTATTCTTCCATACTCTTCTTTTTTCGTATGTATTACCTTTAGTGAGTCGTACAGCCAGGTGTTGTTAAGGTAAAAGTTGATAAAACCCGGTCCCGCAGTCTCAACCTTATCAATATAAGTATTGCCAAGCTCCATGTTCTTTATAATAATCTCTGCTACCTGTCTTGGAGCCTTCTTTGCTATTTTTGTAATTTGCATGGCAATATTGGTAGAAAAGTCTCCATGCTCCTTTTCTCTCGGAGTCTCAATAGTTATTTCTCCAACTTCTACCTGGGGTAGTTCACCACTTTTTGATGCCTTTAAAAGCGAGTCTTTTACAACATCATCAATTTGTTTCTTTATAGTCTCCACTACATTCGTCATTCAACTGTCCTGCCTCTCTAATAAACATGTGAAAATCATTCTCTCCTGATTTATTATCATCTATTTCCAGCTTATAATCAACCCTAACCTCTCCACCTTTATCGTCAACATCTATTGTTACAACATGGGTAGTAACCCCTATTACAAAAGTCCCGTATTTGGTATCATAGTACGACATATGCTTTTGGCCCTGCTCAAAAATAAATTGAGTATTAACCGCTCCAAATCTCATAAGAGTTACAATTCCATTTGATATTTTTAAGGTTGTTGTAGTACCTTCCATGCCTGTGACTTCACTTTCCTTATAAGTCACATAATAAGCATTGCCTTTTTTATAGTATTTCCCTTCAGTAACAAGTTCAAGTGTATTGCTATCATTTTTCCCGGATGTTTGAATCCCTTTTACCGAAATAATAACATTTTTATTCATAAAGTATCGCCTCCATTTTTTTATAAGGACATCATTACCCTTAAAACTAAATACTTTCCTGCCTTCTAAATACACTATTCTCTCCCATTGATGAGCTTCTTATTATGCTGCTAATATCTTTCAATATCAACCTTTTCAGCAGAATGTATTTTTTGGTTCAAAATGGAATTGCCTAGAGATTCAAACTTTTCAACACTATCACTGGTGTAATACCTGTACACCGGACTTATCCTTTCATCCCTTTCTATTTTATTTTCTGTAACAACCTCCTTTACTACTTTCGCTACTTCAAAAGCTGAACTTACTAATCTGACACCATCCCCCATGACTTTTGAAATGGTATTCTGCAGCAGGGGGTAGTGAGTACATCCTAAAACCAGAGTATCAATACCTTCCTCTTTTAAAGGCAGAAGATATTCTTCAGTTATTCTCCTTGCAATATCATTTTCCCACCAACCCTCTTCAACCAACGGTACAAACATGGGACAGGCTTTCTGGAATATTTGGATGGATGAATCAAGCCTGCTGATAGCTTTCTCATAAACACCACTGTTAACCGTCGCCGAAGTACCTATAACTCCTACCTTCTTACTCTTCGTTTCCCTGACAGCAGTAGCTGCACCAGGCTGCACAACCTCTACAACAGGTATGTCGAAGCTGTGCTTGACCAGTTCCAGGCTGCATGCACTTGCCGTATTACACGCAATTACAATCATCTTAATATCCTGGTTTAGCAAAAACCTTATGTCTTGAAATGTATATTTAATTACAGTCTCTTTCGATTTTGTACCATATGGAGCCCTGCCGCTGTCCCCAAAGTAGACAACACTTTCCGAAGGAAGTATATTGTTTATCTCTTTTAGAACAGTCAGTCCACCCAAACCAGAGTCAAAAACACCTATAGGTCTATTATCCATAATATTTTCCCCCAACTATAATACAATTAAACTAAATATCATGCAGCGTCATAACCTGATAAAATGTCTAACATATTCTTACATGTTTAAAGACCTAACTTTCAATTTCCCTTACATTATCCTCAAATCTTTCAAATGCCAAATCTATTAACCTTTCAATAAGTTCACCGTAAGAAATCCCGGTTGCTTCCCAGAGCTTCGGATACATACTTATGCTTGTAAAGCCCGGTAATGTATTTATTTCATTAATATAGATATTACCGGTCTCCTTATGCACAAAGAAATCCACCCTTGAGAGACCTGCACAGTCTAGAGATTTAAAGGCTTTTACCGCCAGCCTCCTTATCTCGTCTATAGTATCATGAGGAAGATTCGCCGGTATAGTTATTTCTGAGCTGTTGTCAATGTATTTTGCATTGTAATCATAAAACTCACTGCTGGGAATTACCTCTCCCACAGTTGATGCTATTGGTTCATCATTTCCTAAAACAGCACATTCAACTTCTCTTCCATTAATGAATTCTTCTACAAGTATTTTTCTATCATACCTTGATGCAAAATTCAATGCCTCTGAAAGCTCATTTTTATTATGGGCTTTAGATACACCTACTGATGAACCGGCATTTGAAGGCTTTACAAAAACGGGATAACTAAATTTTCCCTCAATTTTTCCGCAAACATCTTCCATATCTTCCTTTATCTCTTTTCTTGTAAAATAGAGATAGTCCGCCTGCGGTATCCCGGCTTTTTCAAATACTATTTTTGCATAAATCTTATCCATTCCAAGAGCTGAACTTAATACTCCACATCCTACATAGGGTATGCCTGCAACTTCAAAAAGCCCCTGGATAGTCCCATCTTCACCATTACATCCATGCAGAACCGGGAAAACCACATCTATCTTCTTTCCCTTTATTCCTGTACCGCCTGCATTGTCAATTTCAGCAGCAGAAACTCCATTGCTTACCAATGTATCAATAAAACTTCCATTTTCAGCAATACCTTTTACTTTATTGTTTAGTGCAATTTCTTCCCATTCACCTGATGCAATTTTTTCAACAGGTCCATTATAAGGAAACCACTTTCCCTCTTTGGTAATCCCCAACATTGAAACATCAAATTTATCGGTGTTGATGTTTTTAATTATCGATGTAGCTGATACTCTAGATACTTCATGCTCCGACGATTGGCCGCCAAATATAACCAGTACTCTTCTCTTGTCGCTCATATATATTCTCCCCTTGTTTTACATGTACAAATGCACTAGTAAATATATATTTC
>JBMOLK010000337.1:0-3372 GCA_049325575.1 Bacillota bacterium
TTTACATATATTGATATAATGAAATGTATATCACAAACTTGGGGGTACAATGAACATAAAAAGAGTAACTGCATTCTTAATTGTTTATGTTTTGATAATTATCTCGGTTCCGTCTTTCTTTAACAATGCATGGTTAAAGCTATTGCCAGGTGTTGAAACATACAATGGCAGTCTGGAGTTTTCAGGGGTAAGGGCATACAAGGATTTAGAGGTTTTAGTTAAAGACTACCCCAACAGAGTAGTTGGAAGTGAGAATGCCAGGAGTTCAGCCTTATGGGTGAAAAGCAGGTTTAGTGAAATGGGTCTTAAAACCAAAGAAGAAGAATTCCAATGCCTTCTGTTTCGTGAAAGCAGAAAAGGCTCCTCCCTTGGAGGAGTATTTGAAAAAGTAAAAGGGATAAATGTAATCGGGACCAGTACCGGCAAAAGTGATGAGGTCATTGTCATAGGTGCACACAGGGATATAATAGGAAGTGTTGTTGGAGCACAGGACAATGCTACGGGTACTGCAGCCATGCTGGAGCTAGCCCGGGTTCTTACCTCAAAAGAACATTACTACACCTACATGTTTGTGTCCTATGACGGAGAAGAAATTGGCCTTAAAGGGGCAGAGCACTTTGTAAAGTCCAATCCTCATCTTAAAATAAAGCTTTCCATGGTTCTTGACTGCGTGGGCTACAAGGATGCGGATACAATAGGCCTTTACCAGTTTGCAGGAAGCAAGGGGGCATCACCCCTTTGGACTGTTGCATTAGCCGAAAATCTTATGAGCATAAGGGGTATGCCCATGTATTACCTGGATGATGAAGGAGGCTTTGCCCCTCTTGGCATAAACCTTTTTAATCCTTTATTCAATAAATTTATATCACAAAGGATAGCAGGTGATGTAAATACCGATACAGGGCCCTTTGTTGCAAAAAATATACCGTCCGTCGGCTTCATAGCTGCAAAACAAGACAGGAAAGTTGATCATGAAGGGGTGTTTCACACTCACTCGGATGTGGTCTCTTATGTAAGTGCAGACACTATGGATATGATAGGAAAGTTTGCTGAACAATATATAATGAGTATTAATCTTAATAAGTTTGAAGGAGTGCTAGGTTCAAACCAATATTTGGTTATGGGGGATAAATATCTTGGAAATACTGAAATAGTATGGTTTGGTGCTTTTATAGTGCTTATGGTATTGATGCTTTGGTTGATATCGTCAATTGATATTTTTAAGAATCATAAATTTTATATTGGTTTTATTAGAAGAGAGCTTAAGTGGATATTTCTTGTTATGCTGCTGTCAGCGGCATCAGGATTTTACTGGCTTATATTAAAGCTTGATATGTTTTTTAATACTTCATTGCTAATTATATTCCTGGTCTGGTTTTTGTTTAGTGCTGCAGGAATTGTCTCACTGCTTACTCTAAGATTTTTATCGGTTGGGCCCCTAAGAGGGCAATATTTTGAAATCACCGGAGGACAGAGGATGCTTTTAAATACAATATATACACTGGTGTTTTTCGGTATGGCTCTATATTACAACATATTTGTTGCTATGGCCATGATGGCTTTTCCCCTGCTTTTGATGGCAAGGGTTGGATATAAAGACACGGGTGTAAGAATAACCTGGGGTATCATATTTATTGTATGGTCAATAATTCAAACCGGTATATTCTTTATATGCCTTCAGCCCTATGTGTTTGGAATTATTACCTTTAAGACGTCTGTGCTGCTGTTTATAAACACCTTTTTGTGGGGTATAACCTTTATATATACCATAAGTACACCTGGAATGCCAAAGAAAAATTCAAACGCTGTACAACGGAGTGATAAAATTGGAAATTATAACTGGTCACATAAACATTGATTTTGACTGCCTTGCTTCCATATTAGCTGCGGGTAAGCTGTACCCACAGGCGCAAATGGTTTTGCCAGGAGTTATCGGCAGGGATGTAAGGGAGTTTTTGAATCTTTATAGGGATACCTTCGATTTTAAACTTTCCAAGGAGATAGATATTGAAAAGGTTAGCAGGCTTATTATAGTGGATACCCATTCAAAGTCAAGGATAGGTGAAGAGTTTAGGGATATTATCACAAGACCGGGTGTTGATATTATTGTCTATGACCATCACCCTCATTGTGAAGACGGAATAGAGGCAGGAGTAAGACATATAGCAGATGTTGGAGCAAATACAACACTATTGGTTGAAGAGATTATAAATAAAAATATCGAAATATCCTCACTTGAAGCAACGGTATTTGCCCTTGGAATATACGTAGATACAAATTGTCTTACATTTGACGGAACCAAAGCAAGAGACGCATATGCACTGGCATTTCTTCTGTCTAGAGGAGCTAATTTGCAGGTTATAGAGACCTATTTGGTTTCACACCTGACTCCAAAACAACAGGTTTTGATTGAAAACCTTGCGAAGAATCTAAAGCTTATTGATATTAAGGGTTTTAAAATTGCGGTTTCAATGGTGGAGCTTGATGACTATGTAGATGATGCCGCATATATTACCAGAAAGCTCCTTGTAGAAAGAGACTACGATTCTTTCTTTTCAATAGTAAGGATGGGAAATAAGACATATATTGTGGGAAGAAGTATTGCTGACGAGATTAATATCGGGCATATAATGAGTTTTTTAGACGGGGCCGGGCACCCTGGAGCGGGCTCTGCAAAAACAAACGAAAAGGACCTTGGCAAAATATTTATAAAGCTTGAGGCTATTCTTAAAGAAAACATCAGTCCCGTAACTACAGCGAAAGATATAATGAGCTCACCTGTTAAGACCGTGCCTGATGACTCTACAATAAATGATGTAAACAAGATAATGTTAAGATATGGTCACTCCGGGCTTCCTGTTGTAAGGGATGGGATACTTTCAGGAATCATATCAAGAAGAGATATTGAAAAGGCGCGTGTACACGGGTTTGGTAATTCACCAGTTAAGGCATACATGTCAAAAAACGTTGTTACAATAAGCCCGGATACCCCGATAAAAGAAATACAACATCATTTTATCGAACATAACATAGGAAGGCTTCCTGTACTGGAGGACTCGCAATTGGTTGGGATTATTACAAGGACGGATATTATAAGAACACTTTTTGGTGAGAACCCTCCCGGATGGTATAAAAGAAATTACGTTGATAATCAGGAATTGAACAGGTATAGAAGGCATAACCTTTCGGACAGGATTGATATGCTTCCCGATAAGGTCAGAAATATTCTGGTTCATGCAGGGAGAACAGCAGATGAAGATGGAATTAACATATATGTTGTAGGAGGATTTGTCCGGGATTTGATCCTGGGTGTTGAGAATCTTGATATCGATATTGTAGTAGAAGGAGATGCAATACTGTTTGCCGGGAAGC
>JBMOLK010000338.1:0-28082 GCA_049325575.1 Bacillota bacterium
AAACCAGTTTCCTGACCTCAAATAGTAATCAACATTGTTTAGTGACGCAGCATCCTCTAAAATATATCCTTTATTATACCACCTTCGCATTAACGACAAATACTCCTTAAACTCTGGAGACTCAAAGGTATTAATAAGCTTGTAGTTTGTCCTGTTGTCAAAATACAACGCACTGGGTACCTGTTCATCAATCCTTTCCATCGGAAGAGAAAAAGCATGACTAACGTAGGTGTATATCAAATACGGAACTACTTCCGGCTCTTTTCCCTTTATTACTTCAAGCATAGACTCCATATCTTCAAGCTTTTTTACTTCTGATAAATCAAACCCGTATTTGTCAACGAGTTTTTTATTGAAACTTATGGCCCACTGGTGAGCAAGCTGCTTGTTAACAGGGATTCCATACAGCTTGCCGTTTACCCTTGTTGCATCCAGAAGAACTTTGGGAAGAATGCTCTTTGTAGCCCTGCCATACTTGTCTAATAGCGGGTCAAGCTCAACAAATGATCCTCTTTTGGAATTATGTACATAGCTGTTCATCCAGACCGATGTAAAGCATATGTCAAATTTTTCTCCAGATGATATAACTGCTTTAAGCTTTTTGTCATAGTCCTCTAAATCAGCCAGATAGACTTCAACTGATGCATTTATCTTTTTATTCAGATATTTGTTGACTTCTTCGAATACGAGGGCTGTATCACTTTGAGGTGTATTGGCATGGTACCATACAATATTGTAATAAGGAAGTTCTTTTTTAGCATAGGCGTTACTGTTTACACCATCCTTGAGATCTTCAAAACCAATGTTGCAGGTGGTCAATAGAGCAGAAAAAATTGCTGATATTATAACTACCCTTATTAGCTTTACAGCATCTTTTCTCATAAGTTTCCCCCCATAAGAAAGACAAATTTAAGATCGACAACAACCAAGTCTACTTACTAGTGAAAATATAAGTTTGTATCTGTACATACAAATTATACCATATTCATATATATAGGCAAGTATTCTCTCTTTTTAAGTCATTGTCTTTAAACCCCTTCATAGTACCGGACTAGTAGCCGGATTTTTTACCCGTCATATCCTCAATTTGAATTTTAATAATTGATACCCTGTTAACCCTTTCTTCATCAAATACGAATTCCTTTTCACCCGAGTATTTTCTCATAATAAATTCAAGTGCCTTTATTTTCTCGCTGTACTCTTCAACTATAAAAGCTTTACCTTTTCCAATAACACTGTAATATTTAGCACCCCAATTACAGGCTATGTCCGATTTCACCAGTTCTACATCAGTTTCAACTTCGAAGCAAACATTGTTATTATTTTTTATAATGTCAATTTTCCTGCCTTCCCTGGCTGAATGCAAATACAGGTTGTGCTCATCAAAGCCGAAGTTCATAGGAACAATATAAGGGATATTGCCATCACATAACCCAATCCTGCATACATCCGCCTTCATAAGAATTGAGTTGATTATATTTTTATCATCTATTTGCTTGTCTTTTCTTCTCATTTGATGCACCTCTTTTTATCTTAAATTGAGTATTTCTTCATTATTTCAACTACTTCATATACATATTTATCAGCAGCTCCAAAGTCAAGGCCGGTATTAAACCCTGATACGGCGGCAGTGGCAATCATCCTTATTTCTGTTTCACCTTTTGAGTCATCTACAATAATCACCAAAGTAGCTTTGTTATTTACCCTATAAAAGTATTTTTGCATAATAAGGACCTGTAATTGTTTATTAGCGTCAACTCTATTAACTTCTTCATAAACGATTTCGCCCAAGTCACTGTTTTTTAGAATTTCAACAGCATCTTTTGGAGAAAGAGAAATATGAAACGCACTTATTTTACTCATAGCATCACCTCATTATCCTTAATCATCAAGGGGTAGTCCACAGCCTGGGCATTCTTTAATACCCAGTGTCAATACAGCATTACAGTTTGGGCATTTATTCTTAGATTTAACAGCCTCTTCATTCCCACATTCATATTCCTTAAAATCTTCGCCTAACCGTTTACTTAGCATAACTCTGATAGATCTAATATCCTGGGCCATTTGTGAATCATCTATGGCATTTCTTATGATAAGAAATAAAATAAAAATTCCTATTGCTGTAAATGCAAGCCATATAATTAAGCCTGTCATAATCAATACCTCCGCAATCCTTAATAATGTACTTGACCAATTCTTATAAAATGACTCTTAATACATCTTATAACATTATACCACTTTCTTCATATTAATTGTTAGATTTATGTGATTTTGATATGCTTATAATCACGCAAAAACAGGTATACCCTATAAGAAGATATACCTACCTTTAGCAAATAAGATTATTTTATTTTCATCTTTATAAAGTATGCCCCAGTGCTTTTTAACATATCAAATTTCCAGTCATTCATAATGTTAAAAATGCATTTCCTATGTTTGTGCCTCGTATGGTTTGATAAAAAATTACGTTATGAGGCACTAGTATTTAAAACAGGTTAATTCTGCCCAGGTAAAACCACATCAACTGGAAATTTGCCGATTATACCTAAAACGAATCTCTTAAAAACTGTCAAATCCGTGGAATTTATTACCCCATCACCATTTACATCAGCATTTTTGAGCCCTTCAGGATTTTTGAATTCCGATATTATCCCAAGAACGTATCTCTTTATCAATGTATAGTCTGTGGAATTTATTACTCCGTCTTCATTTAAATCACCAATTATTGGCGGTAACTGTGGCTTAACTGGATCCAAAACATCTCCAGGAGTTGGCAAAGGCGTAACTTCCGGAGGTGCTGTTGTTTCAGGCGGGATGGTAACTTCCGGCGGTAGTGTTGTTTCAGGTGGAATCGTAACTTCGGGAGGTAGTGTAACCTCCGGTACTGCAGCCACTGCCGCACTTAGTAAAAACGCGTTTAGAACTAATGTTGCTATTAGTGCAATAAACACTAATTTTGATACACTTTTTTTCATAATATTTCCTCCTTTAAAACTATAGGCATGTATTTTAGTAAATACATCCCAATCATTTAGTATATTTTTTATACTTTCTATATTAAGGGCATACCCTTTTATGTACTTTATAATGTTAGTATCACGTAAAAAGTTCTATCATATATTTCACAAACTCATTTTATTTTGTGTCGGTGTCATTAATTGTTTTGATGATTTCTTATTAAAATTCTATTTGGAATGGATTATAGGCCTTTTTGATGCAATAAAAAAATCCCACACTTTCAAAGTGTGAGATTTTTTATAAATAATTTGACACTATGGACTAACATAATTTAGCGGATTTGTAACATCACCATTTTTTCTTACTTCAAAATGAAGATGTGTGCCGGTTGCAAGTCCGGTTCTCCCTGCCTTGGCTATAGTCTGACCTGCTTTAACTGTATCTCCTTTTTTCACAAGAAGCCTGCTGCAGTGAGCATATAAGGTGGTTATTCCTCCACCATGATCAACTATCACAGTATAACCATACCCATTTTTCCAGCCAGAGAAAATGACTCTTCCCTTGTTTGCTGCTACTATGGATGCACCATGTTCTGCATCTATATCAATACCTGTATGCATTTTTTTCTTTTTTAAGATGGGGTGTATTCTCATGCCATAGGGTGAATCTATTTTTCTAGAACTGGGTACAGGCCAAATCATAGTACCGCCTGCATAACCCTTACCACCCTTTGTAGTACCTCTTATCTGGTCACCTATTTCACCTGATTGCTCAATAAGCTTATCTTCCTGCCTTTCCAAACGTTCCAGCTCTTTTTTATTCTTTTTAATACGTTCGTCCAGACCTGCTCTTGTTGCCAACAGTGAATCTATTGTTTTTTGTTTCTTATCCAGTTCATTCTGCTTGTCTAATTTTATACTTTCTACCAGTGCTTTTTTATATTCAACATCATTCTTGACATTTCCAATAGATTCAATAAGCTCTTTATCCTTTTTTGCTATAGAAGCAATAATCTCAAACCTTTCAAAAAAATCGACTAAACTCTTGGACTGGGACAGTATCTCAAGATATGATATATAGGAATTTTCATACATAGCTGCGAGCCTGACTCTAAACTGCTCCATCTGCTTGTTGTACTTATCTTCGGATTCTTTTAAAGCATCTTCATAAGCAGAAATATCTTTGCTTATTGTTTCCAATTCACTTGATAATTTCTGAAACTCCTTGCTTTCCTCTTTTTGTGTGCTTAAAAGCTCTTTCTTGTCTTCTTCCAGCTTGTTTTTCTCTTTAGAAATTTTATCCTTTAGTCTGTTTATACTATTAAGTTTACTGTCAATATCATTCATCTTTTTTTCGGCATCAGTACCTATTGCCATGACAGGAAAGATACAAGTAAATGACAATACTGTTGCTAAAGCAATAATGCATATTCTTTTCACTTACAGTCCTCCAGTAATCATTTTAAAACTTACTTCACCCAAAATTATAAACCTTAAAGATTAGATAAACTTAATGATCAAACGTTTCTAATTTTATTTGTATAAAATTTTCCTATAATATTTTTATACTAAGATGGAACATTTGTCAATACATTTCCATGGAATGCATAATCCAATATCTGATCCAGCGACATATTAAGCCCTTCATTCCACGCTTTGTCAAAGTCATCTTCATCAAGGCTTTCTCGGACATAGGTAAGACGGCGCTCATATTCAGCCAGGTCGTCTTTTGCAATAAGTTTAATTTTTTCACTTAAGATGCGGTCTATTGCTCCAAAGAAGCGCGCAGCCCGGATAAAGTCTCCTTCAAACGAAGCAAGGGCTGCAAGACCAGCAATGCTTAACAAAATAATCATTGTATAGGGATATTTTATATCCTTGTATTCTTTAAGGCATCTAAGATAAAATTCTCTGGCCTTTTTATAATCTCTCCTTTGCATTTCAATCTCTGCCATATTACGGTATACCCACATAACTTCTGCTGAGTTTATTTCGTTAAAAACAGCCAGGCTTTCACCATACAGCTTACTTGCCTTATCATAGTTACCCTGATATCGCGCTATTTCTCCAAGGTCTTTAAGAGAACGTCCTATCAGGTAACTGTATCCCAATTTACGGCCAAGCTCGAAAGCCTTATTGTAATACTCTTCTGAGAGCTTATAGTTCTGTTGAGAACGTTCCAATTCAGCCAGACACAAAAAAGAATGAACTATGGCTTCCTTATCGCCAAGCTCCTCGCAGGTCTTGATATGTTCTTTAAACAGCCTTACAGCATTTTCAAAATTACCAAGTCCCCTTTCGGCCATACCCAATCTATTGAGGGCTTTGGATATTCCCCTCCTGTCTCCTAATTCTCTGCTTATTTCAAGTCCCTCATTACAGTATCTTAAAGCTTGCTCATACTTTCCGCTGTAAAAAGCTATCGCACTAAGCTCCAGAAGGTTTGCAGCTATCCCGCACTTATTCCCCAGTTCCCTGTGTATATTGAGACTCTTTTGCCATAAATCCTCATCCACTTGTAATAGGCCATGAAAGTATACTACCAATCCCATTTTATGAAGTATATCAGCTTCGTTTAAACGGTCGCCTTTCTCTTTGCTAAGTACCAACCCCTCATTTAAGATGGACATGGCCTTATCATCATCACCTTGAAGCTGTGCCAAACGTCCTGCCCATTGGTATATCTTGAGTAAATGATTAAAGCTTTGAGTATTTCTATACTTTTCTATGATTTTATTAAGTCTTGAACTTCCCTCATACCAATGACCCCTTATTACCCAGAACTGACCCAGGGCTCCAGCCATTTTTAACAGTTCATCAATATTACCTTTAGCTTCCGTCCACTCCAATGCTGCCCGGATATTGGAATGATAGCGCTCAATACAATCCAGCCATATCTGCTGGCATGGCCCGTTGAGATTATTCTCAGCCTGGACTGCCAGAAATGAAAAATACCCTGCATGCCTGCGCCTAAGTTCCCCTTCATCCCCTGTTGAAACAAGGCATTCCAGAGCATATTCATGAATTGTTTCAAGCATCTCATAACAAACTTCATTATAAATACCTGTGCCACGTACTCTTCTTAACAAACTTTTATTTACAAGAGAGTTTATACCCTCACCAATATTAATTCCGTCTTCATGTCCCATAACAACTACTTCTTCAACTGCATTTTTGTTAAATTTTCCTGTAAATACTGCCAAGCGTGCAAACAGCCTTTGCTCATTTTCACTTAACAAGCTATAGCTCCACTCAATGGTGTTTCTAAGAGTGTGATGACGCTTAGGAAAGTCACAGGGTCCATTTCTTAGCCAATTAAGACGACTGCGGCCTGGCGTAAGCATTTCGGTTAAAGAAATCTGGCTTACATTTGCAGCAGCCAACTCTATAGCCAGTGGTATCCCATCCAACCGTGAACATAATTCCGCTATAAGCGGAGCATTTTCCACAGTTACCACAAAATCATCCCGTACTGCTTTTGCACGGGTAATGAAAAGTGTACAGGCTGCCTTCTGAACCAGTCTCTCCAGCGGCAAATCCTGTCCTGGTACCGGAACTTCAAGGGAAGGTACGTTAAATACGCTCTCCCCTGATATATGAAGGGTATGTCGGCTGGTTACAAGTACAGTTAGTAAAGGTGAACAGGATAAAAGCTCACCTATCATGGGTGCAGCAGAAATAACCTGCTCAAAGTTGTCAAGTATAAGCAGGCAGTGCTTATCCATTATGGTTTTCTTTAAGGATTCAAAAACAGATTGACCTGGTATTTCTTTAACTTCAAGAACTTCTGCAATAGTTAAAGTCACCAGTTCCGGTTGGGTTACCGGGGCTAAGGAAACAAAAAACACGCCATCTTCAAAATCACTAAGGCGTAAAGATGCCACCTGGAGTGCCAGCCTTGTTTTGCCTATTCCACCAGGCCCGGTAAGTGTGACCAGCCGGCTTCTGTCTATAAGCTTGCTTATGTGGCCAACCTCATTTTCCCGCTCAATAAATTCTGTTAATGCATATGGAAGATTATTAGCGGGAAGCTGGTTATTCTTTCTAAAGCTCCTGTTTAATCCTACATCCAAACAATCAGGATTGAAAACCCACTCATGATTAGTATTGCTCTTTAGAATACTGCGCTCCAGTAAATAGGATATAATTTCCTTAAGTGCCTTCGGGAGCCCCCCTGACTCCTTATACAACCAATCCAGGAAGTCCTTTGAAGGATCCCACGATAGCACATTCCGCACCCATATTCGTACCCCTTCCCGGCTTAACGGACTTATCCCGATGTTTTCAATAAGGTAAAGATTCAGTTGGCCGAGATTACGAATACTATCGGGCTCGGAAGAATATATCAAGCCTAAGCAAAAGGATTCTTTACTAATCAGTAAGAGGCGCAAAAGATTCAATGTTGCATGGTCTACCTGGGGAAAGTTATCAAGGATTATGATAATTTTCTTGTTTTCCGGCTCTTTTGATATTAATTCCTGAAATTCCTTTACATATGTATTTAAAGGTATTGATTTATCTCTACATAATCTGGTAAATACTCCGTAGGCTCTAGACCGTAGTTGACGGCTTGCACAAAGTTTTATAACTTCAAAGTCATACATCTTTGCCGTTTGAGCTGCCTGATCCAAAAAACAGGTGCGCCCCGAACCCGGGATACCGGTAACACCTAATATACCTCGTTTATACTGCTTTAATCGGTCCAAAAAGCCATGCAAGCCGGGTAAAGCGTCATCTCTTTCTATCAAGCGGGATAAGTTATCAAAATTAACTCCCTTGCCGGGTGAAAATACTATGTCATTTACAAATTGCCCCCTACCCCGTCGTTTAGCTTCGAAACAGCGCTGATCAGCTATATCGAAAATTTCTTCAGTGGTGGAAGCATCTTCAGGGAAACTTGCAATTCCTATACTTAAGGAAATATTTAAAGGCGGATCCCCAAGGACCTGCATGGCTTTAAATGCATCCGATATATATTGTACAGATGTGGCTGCCTGCTCTTTATTTGTATTTAGCATAAGGAGTACAAACTCGTCGCCGCCATATCTGAATAGTACATCAGACTTTCTTGTCATGGATTTTAGCCTGTGAACAAAAGCCTGTAAGACTTCATCTCCGCGTCTGTGTCCATAAGCATCGTTTATACTCTTAAAATAGTCTAAATCAATGATACAAATCGATAAACCAGTTTCATAGCGACGTGCCCGCTCAATTTCCACCGGAAGCTGTTCGTTAAGGAAAGCTCTGGAATAAGCACCGGTCAGGGAATCATAGATTTGTATGTTGTTGGGTTCATTGTCTCTTATCACTTCTTCCTCACTACTCCCCTTATTCGCTATATATAAGTGTTATTTTGTCAGTTACCAAGTTTTAATATTGTTGTCAAATGAAAAAAATACCTATACCATTATATGTTACATTTCTTTATTTGTAAATTTTAATATTCTGCGTTGGTATGTTTATAAATCAAAGTTATGTTTACTTATCCTAATCCATGTACCTTAATATTGAACTTATTTCCTTGTTATAATCCTTGTAGATTGTTTCTTCGATTCTATCCAGTTCACCTGATGCATCCCCCTCGCTGCTGTGGATAAAGTCATACATCCTCTCATCCCACCACCGTGAAAGCTTTAAATCCATTGGAGTGCAATACACCAGGGGTATCTTCTCTCTTAGTTCTGCGTAGAGTTTTTCGGCATGCTGCCCGCCAAGAAAGTTACTTTTGTTATTAACTATATCCTTATAATATCGTCTATCGTCATCAACAATCTTTTTTACAAATTTCCATGCAAGTTCCTTGTATTTACTTTGACTGGTAATAGCAAGAGCAGAAGCTCCATTTGCAGCATAGACACCAAAGGGCAGTCTTGTAACCCTCCATTTGCCTTTTGTCTCCGGCGCCCAGGAGTTCAGAGTGTACTCCCCCCAACTGCCCAGCTGCACCATCACTATTTTTCCCTCTCTGATTGATTCCTGTCCAACCGGGTCCCAAATACCCTGGGACAATTCCAAGCCTTCCTCTTTAACCTGTCTTGCCAGGCTTAGTACAATTTCATAATCACGAGTGTTACGTACAAACTTCATATTATTATCAAAAAAGCCCTGATCTGAAGATACAACCTCTATAGGGTCCATTCTCCACTGCAGTACCCATTTATTATGCTTTTTTAGTTCTCTAATCATAGCAATCCACCTCTGCGGGTCTTCCATATATTCACCAAGTTCCTCCGGGTCAGTTGGAAAGCCATACTGCTCTAGGATGTCCGACCTGTAATATAATACAGAAGGATTATGAACCAACGGAAGTGCCAGGAGTTTTTTGCCATCCAGTGACCTGGTCCAGCTTAGCTGGTGCTCGGAAAACTTGTCTATTTCTTCACCGGCATTATAAGGAGGCCCAAACAAGTTCTCCAAACCTTCTATCAGGTTTAACTGTCCCATTTGACTGCTTTGGACAAGCAGAATGTCAGGAGGCGAACCCGAAGCCAGCGCACTTAAATATTTTTCTGTAACATTTCCGTCAACTTTTTGAAATTCGATAGTTATTCCCGGGTGTTCATTTTCAAAATTCTTTTTACCTTGAATCCACCCGTCATAATATCCCCATACGGTTATTTTGTCCGTCTTAGGCGTACTGCTTTCAGTGTTCTCTTGTGATTTATCGGTTTCCTTTTCTATTAAATCGACTTGACTATTTCCCGAATTTCCCAGATCTCTTGTTTCGGCTGTACTGCATGACACCATCAGCAATATAGGTATTAAAAATAGACAATGATGCAAATACTTTTTCACGCTGTTTTCCTCCTTGTCCTATTAATTTAAGATCACAATTCATTAACTGTTAAATGGATTAAACTGTAATAGAAGATAAACAAGATATGCAAGCCATTTAAATCAAATAGGCTTAAGCAAGTCATATGCTTATCTTCAAAGTTTGCTATCTCTAAAATCCAGCTTTATTGGTTTTACGCCTGTTTTAAGAAACCTTAAAAATTCTTCAGAAGGTATAGGTTTGCTGAAAAAATATCCCTGTAGTTCGTCACAGCCCATTTTCCTTAAACAGTCCATACTCTCGGCTGTTTCTACGCCTTCGGCGGTAACCCTAAGTCTAATATCCCTGGCCAGGCGTAGAACTGACTTGATAACCGCAACATTGTGCCGGTCAAAGGGAATATTGCTAACAAAGGTTTTATCCAGCTTAAGTCCCGTAATGGGCAGTCCTTTAAGTGCAGACAGTGATGAATAACCCATACCGAAGTCATCAACCGATATATTTACACCCATATTTCTTATTTTCGTTAACTCATTTATAACATGTTCTTTATTTTCGATAATAAAACTCTCTGTTATTTCCAGCTCCAGGTATTCAGGCCCTACCCCCGTATCTTTAAGTATACTTTCTATTAAAGCCGCCATATCATTTTGTTTAAACTGAAGGGGTGAACAGTTGACAGATACGCTAATATTTGAATATCCAGTTTTTTGCCATGCTTTTATTTGCATTAATGCCTCTCTTAATACCCATTCCCCTATAGGTATAATTAGTCCCGTCTCTTCAGCCAGTTTTATAAATTGCTCTGGCAAAATCAGGCCGTCTTCAGGATTCATCCAGCGGATTAATGCCTCCGCACCTGTAATCATTCCTGTTTTAGCATCAAATTTCGGCTGATAGTATAACAAGAACTCACCACGTTCAAGTGCCCTGTGCATCCCGTTCTCAAGCTTCATTCTTTCCGGTATGCCCAAACTGTTTATTTCAGAATAGAAGCAGTAGGTGTTTCCGCCATGTTCCTTAGCAGCATACATAGCCATGTCGGCATTCTTAACAATCTCGATCATACTCTCTGCGTCATCTGGATATATGCTTATCCCCAAGCTTCCACCGATAAACACTTCGCGTTCTTCCAGACAAAAGGGTTTTTTTAAAGTATTTATCACGGATTGTGTTATTTGTTTTACTTCTCTTATATTAAGTCCATTAAGTGCAATGACGAATTCATCTCCCCCCAAACGGGCAAAAAAGCAGTTGTCATCCCCAAGGGAAACCAAAACTTTATTTACCCTGTTGGCAACCGCATTCAACAATAAGTCTCCAGCTGCATGCCCCAATGTGTCATTGACCTGTTTAAACCTGTCAAGGTCAATTAAGATCACTGCTGTAGGCTCATTTATTTTCTTACCTTCTGGTGAATTATCTTCCAACATTGCTTTTAAGTGTTTTGTAAAGCTGAACCTGTTGGGAAGACCGGTTACCATGTCGTAGTAAGCCAATTGGTGAAGCTTTTGTTCGGACTTAATAAGTTGGTTGGTTTTCCGCTCCAGCTCCTCATACATGGTTTGGTATTCAGTTATCATATCAGTTAAATCTTCAGACATAACTCTAAAATTGGATGTCAGTGCTTTAAGCTCATAGATATTACTTTCAGGCCATGAAACTTCCTGACCCAATCTAAGCTTTGAAGTTAGACCCGTACTTACTTTCATAAGTCTTGACAGGAAGCGAAGGACAAACCTGTTTATTATCAATATAATTACGGTAATTAGTAGTGAGAAAAGGATTACAATACGCACCTGGAATAAATAGTTGTTAAAATATTCCGTCCTATAACTCATAATTGGTACCATTACTATCATCTTAAAATTATAAAGTTCAGTTTCATATATGTATAAGGCTTTATTCCAGTTATCATCTGTGATCGGAGCAGCACTAATGTTGGGAAACCACCTTGCAAAACTATCTTTGATATACTTAAGTTCACCTTCTTCCCGCAAGCTTAAGAAAGCTTCTTCCCCCGATAATCGACTTGAGGCGAGAATAGTGGAATTACTATCCAGTAATTGTATGTTTAAAGGTGAAGTCAATGTACTAATTTTTATCAAGTCTTCAATATATCCCAGATGGATTACCGATTTTAGCTTAAGAGCCCTTAAATCTTCATGTGACCATTTTGAAACCTGCTCTCTGATTTTACTTGATGCTGTCTTACTGATTTCAAAGGCCTTAGCCTCAATTGTTTTCTCATAACTCCAACTATTTAGAACAGTATACACAATAAAAGGTCCCAATATACCAGCGATGGACAAATGAATAAGAAAAGTTGCGATAGTGGGATACTTTTTAGGTCCGTCTTTATTTCCATAAAGTTTTTCTATAGAAAAATATGTAGTGAACACATCTGCTAAAACTGCATTAAATATACCATTTACAGAATACATAAACATAAGAGAATATGTTTCAATACCTATTTGCCTAAAAGAAGAATAATAAGCAATGGATATAGTTAGACTTCCCAGGGATATCCAATATAAAGCATCCCAAATAATCAAATACTTTTGCTTTCTTTCATAAATTAAGCCTACAACCGCAATCTCAAGAAAGCTCAAAACAGGTTCCAAACCTTGATTTATAAACGTGTATTCTATGGCATTAGTCGTAGCAGCAGCAAATAATGCACCTTTTAAGCCGAAGAGCTTTAGAATTAGAAGAAAAAGAAAACTGCTGGCCATAAAATCCATATCAAAAATTATTTGAATACCAGATATCTTTCCCCAAAGTGCAAGTGCAGTTAAAACAGAAAACAGTATGGATTTTTTTAAGAAGTTTTTATGGAAAAGTTGACTCTTTATATGCAAATTCTGTCACTTCCTTTTATATAGTATCAATAAATTTGGAGAAAAACTATGTGGTGGTATGAGAATCAGTTTAGTAAAAGAAAGTTACAATTACGCTTATTATAAATATTCGACGCAATAACAAAAAACTCCTTCTTGCTTTGTTTATTCTTAAGCTTCACTATCCCATGATGTGCACTCTACAATATAAAAAAGCCGGGAGTTTACCCCGGCTTAAAGAATATAATACCTTTGTTTATAGAGATCGAACTGTAAAAGTAGATAAACTTGATGGGCCCGCCATTTGTATCAAATTAGCGGAGCGAATTATATGTTTATCTTTACAGTTCGTTATCTCTAATAACTTAAGGATTAATCTTACCTACACCTGCGTTTTGAATTACTATGGATTTCACACTATCGACAGGATCAAGTGCACCAGAGTAATCGTACGGCGGGTTGAAGCTGCAAGTTGAAGTTGTTGGCTGACTTCCGGTACAATTTACAAATTTATTATTGGATACATCCCAATAACCTGTTATATCACTGTACCAAAATCCAAGGGGGTCCTTGGAGTTTTCAAAGTAGTTGTTTTCAACCCTAAGCTTTGCACCCATTCTTGAGTTTATTCCGGTATCAATAATGCCTGCATAATAGTTGTTGAATATATGCCCTGTGCCAAACCTGAAAAGCGGCAACCGTGAAAAACAATTTTCAAAACGGTTATGGTGATATGTTATTTTTCTGTCGTAATTATCACTGTCGGAGGAGCCTACAAGACTGGTCTTGTAACTATCGTGAAGATAATTCCATGAGTAAGTAATATATTCACAATCACCTTTTGCATCAAGCAAACCATCATAATAATCCTTATCATGGTCTAAATCATTATATAATTCGCAGTGGTCAACCCATATATTGTTGGCCGGTCCTTCAATACCTATACAATCCTTATCACCTATATTAACATGATGAATTTTCAGGTTGCGTATGATGATATTGCTTGCACGGGTTATCTTAATACCTATGCCGTTAAATTCACCACTTGTACCAACCCCGAGGATTGATATATCGGAAACATCCTTTACATCAATTTTGCTTAATCCACTGGAATTGGAAGGTGTAATAGTTCCATTTACATATATTGTCAAAGGTTGAGTTCCCTTGTTATTGATGGCATTCTGTAAGTCAGTCCCATTATTTACAGTAACTACACTGCCACCCTGACCACCGGTTGTTCCTCCATTTAGTGTTGCAAAGCCTACCGGTCTATCGGTAACAGGTATTGAAGTAGTTACTATTGTGGGTGTTGGTATAGGTGTTGCTGTTGGTGTTGCTGTTGGTGTTGCTGTTGGTGTTACTGTCGGTGTTGCTGTCGGTGTTGCAGGATTAAGTGTTTCCACCGGGAATACTTTTATTATTCCAAGAAGGTATCTTTTAAGCAATGTAAGATCGGTAGAATTTATCAGGCCATCCCCACTTAACTCTGCAGCAGCAAAACCGTTTTGCGAAGGGAAGATGCTGATGATTTTAAGCATGTATCTCTTTAATATTGTATAGTCAGTGGAGTTCACAAGTCCATCTCCATTTAAGTCCCCATACCTGAATTGCCCCGGCGTATAGGTAGGTAAAGCTGATGGTGTCGGAGATGGGCTTACCGGTTGTGTTGATGCAGTTACAGTCGGAGTTGGCAAAGCTGTACCGTTACCTAAGACAGCTACATTATCAAATCTGGTTGCTGTCTTGTAGCCTGCCAAAGCAATTGCTCCAGCGCTTAAGCTGCTGTCATCAGCTGTCAATTCAAGGTTTCCGTTAACATACATTTTTAGTGAGCTGCCATTCATCTCAAGTCTTACAGTGTACCAAACACCTGGTGATAATGTATAGGGTTTACTTACCAAAGTAGTTGATGAACCACTAACCTTTCTTCTGATTTCAATAGAATCCTGGTAAAGAGATGCAGCATAGTAATTGTTGTTATCAATAAATCTTCCCAAAACATAGGACCTGTTTGATAACGAATCCATTTTGACTCCAGCCTCTACACTATAGTCCTTCCATGCTGGATTTCCTGCATATGCATATCCTTCCACACCGGCGTTTGACTGGTAGTAAACCTTATTGCCCCCATCATCAACAACAGACCAGGTACCATATTTCACGGTCCACCCATTTGCATCTCCATCGTCAAAGTTATCAGAGAACAAGACTCCGGTTAAAGGTGTTGATAAAGGGCTTGTTGCTGGTGTCGTTGTGGGTGTTGGTGTCGATGGTGAAGTTGGACCTTGCGACGGAGTCGGATAAGTAGTGGAAGAGTCCCTTTCCGGCTTGCCTGCGCCTGAATATTTTAAACATATATCTTTTACATCTGCTGCATTATCTGCAGTATATGAGTAGTAGTTGCCCGGGCTCCACTTTATGCCGGATTCCCTGGTCAATATTGCCGCAGAATTTACAAAATAGCTTCCAATATCTTTTAAGTATCCCGGCAAGGATGAGGTATCGTAAAACTTTGAAGGATTATCTACATTTTCAAAATAGTTTGCTTCCGATATTATTTTTGCAGAGCAGCCTATGCCTATACCATACATATCTACGGCTTTGTAATAGTTATTAAATATATGAACCTCCCCAAATCTAACCCTGGGATGTCTTTGGTCAGTTCCATCGAATATATTGTGATGATATGTAACTTTAAGCTTTCCCTCATCCATGGCACCATTAGTATCTGAATGCCCTACAAGGGATGTTTTTATATGGTTGTAGAAATGGCAGTACGACACTGTTATAAAGCTTGATCCGCGTTTTATATCAAGTAACCCGTCATGGTGTGATGCACTTTGGTCTATAACTGGATCATCGGAGAAGGAGCAGTGATCTACCCATACATTGGTAGTACCTTCTGTTATGTTTATACAGTCGTATTCAGTACCTGATACAGGAGTCACCGCATCACCAAACTCTATATTCTTTATTATGACATTTTTCACTCCCGATAGCAGCAAACCTCCATAGCGAAGTTTGGCCCCGTTTATACCTATTATTGATTTGTTTGAACCGACTTCTGTCCAGACACCCTGCCCAAGTTCTAAATACCCTGAAACATATACAATTCTTGGTGTGTCTCCCGCTACAGCTGAATTAAAAGCTGATAGGGTGCTCACGGTAACAGTCTCACCGCCCTGACCGCCTGTAGTACCTCCATTTGCTGCCGCAAAGCCTATGGGACCGTTGGGAGCAGCGCTTACTTCCATTGTTACAGCAGGTATGCTTACTAAAGTAAGAACCAAACATACCGATAACAAAACTGCTAAAAATCTCTTTCTCATTTTTACTTCCTCCCTACATAATTATATATTTATTTAATGTGAACCCTATACTATACCAAGTTGGACTCACTATTAAATTCATATTATTTATTTCTTCTGCTCCAGTGTATTTGTAATTTAATGTTGTTTTGGAGATTTAATGCTGCTAGATTAAAAATATAAATGGAACGTAGTGTATAACAAAGATACGCTATAGATTTTATAGAAAATTAACATTTAAATAGCCGAATCAATATAATAGTATTATTCTATTATTTAGATTGTAAATGCTCTTTTTTTACTTTGCTTCTTTTAATGCCGTTATCTCTGAAGCTTCCATTTTTTAATGTGCACTTTTTAATGTACCTGATAATCTATACTTATAAAACATGATAAAATAGGACTTCCCCTTTATTCCGTATACAATATTTGATATAATATCATTAGAATTCATCATAAATTAAATTCGCTTAGTATTTGACTTTTTAATGTCTACTGATTATAATATCAATCGTCCAAATAATTCCTGTAATATCCTACTAGTTAATAAACGCTTTATATTAGTTGAATTCTAATTATATATTAAAATCACCATATTGCACTTTTAAGGGAAGGAAATGTTGCTGTGAAGAAAAAGCATTTTATTTTACTATTTGTCTTTGAATTAATCCTGGTTGCAGCATCAATATATATATTGATGCCAAAGCCTGATCTTACTACAAAAGTTCAAGCAATAAGTATGAATCTCACTAATTACAAGTTTGATTATTATGTTGGAAATAATGTAATCAAAACCGGTGATATTGGAACAGCCTCATACACCTTTGGCGGGTTACCGGCATTTTACGATGTAAACATTGCATATGTTGATGAGGATGACGGCAATAGTGCTTATACCTTAATTGTCAATGGAGATGAAATTAAAACGTGGCTAGCAGATAAAAACCCTAAAAAAGACCGTATTTTTGTTAAAACAGTACATAATGTTAAATTATCCGGTGGAAATGAACTAACAATAATGGGAACCAGAGATAAGGGTGAATCTGCCCGCGTGGCTTATATTGAAATAGTATACAGCCATGGTATTGCTCCCGGATCTCTTTTAAAATACGCCTTAGACAAATTCATGGAGGGTGCATCCATAGCCAGTATATTGCCTATAGTTTTAATTATAATTATCTTCCTGATTGCCAACATCCTTGCATTTGCTTTACTTAGACGCAAGAATCAATCTTCTTATGAAGTAGATAAAGAAATACCAATTTCACTTTCAGACGGTACTTTTGCTAAAAGTAATGAAGCAGAAACAGATATTGATAAAGAAGACCCTAAACCCAGTGAGTATATCTTTGACAACAAACCTCCGGAAAATCCCCTTGTCGACCAAATGGTTTCATATTTGGAAAAGAACTATACAGACTGCAATTTTTCTGTTCAGATAATGGCTGATCACTTTAACCTATCCTTGAATTATTTAAGCAGCTTTTTTAAAGAACAGACGGGTCAGAACATTGTCTATTATCTTACAAACTTAAGAATAGAAAAAGCAAAACAATTGCTTGGCTCTACCGACCTACCCATAAAAAATGTTGCCGAAAATTCAGGGTATTTTAATGTATCCAGCTTCATCCGCCGGTTCAAACAGATTACAGGATTCACTCCCGGCGAATACAGGTCAAATAAAAAGGATTCTTATTCATGTTGAATTTTAAATTCCTGCCTTACTGCTTAATAAGTAACCATTTTCACCTGATATGAATAAACTACAGCATAACATAATTTGTATCTGAGGTGATTATGGTAATGCTTCGTCCTGATTCTTTGAATTGTCCTCCCGGTACTGTTTCTTATACAATAAGGCCGGGAGATACCTTCTATAGCCTGGCCCGGCGGTTTAATACAACGGTAGGCGCAATAGCAAGTGCCAATCCCAGTGTTAATCCACAAAGACTGTCTGTAGGCCAGGTGATTTGTATACCAACCAGCGCTCTCTGCCCGACAGGTAACTACTATACTGTAAAGGCCGGAGATACTCTTTTTAGTATATCAAGGCGCTTTAACATCAGTTTGCCTGATTTGATCAGGTTAAACCCCGGTATCAACCCAAACCTGCTGTACGTGGGTCAGGTAATATGTATACCTGTTCCAAAGCCGGTTTGTCCGGAAAATACTATACAGTATACCGTTAAGCCAGGTGATACCTTTTATAGAATAGCTTTACGGCTCCGGGTTCCACTTGATGCCATACTAAGGGCCAACCCGGGAATAAATCCTTCCTATCTTTCTGTTGGTCAAACAATATGTATTCCAGTAACTCCAACAGGTCTTCCGCCTGTTAAGCTAATCCCTGTATTTGTTGAAGGTCAGACGGAATACCGTGAAGCAAGGCTTAAGCGAAGTGAACAAGGGTATTATATTTATGTTCTTCCAAATTTCCAGCTGGCAGCAGAAGAGCCGGGTAGAGATGTATTGTTTTCTACTTTTGACGACCGTTTCTTTGTCCGGATAGAACGGCTTCCGGCAGGTACAGATATTGGCCTGCTTCGCGAAAGTGCCTTGACGGAGCTTCGATTGGTTGGTACACCACATGAGTTAAAAGGGGAAGAGATTTTCGATCCTTTCTTCCGTAATGCTTTGTTCTTCCTGCATGCATCAAACCCGACTTTCTCCAAAAATATCATAGTGATGGAAATAGGCGGCTCATTATTCCGGTTTACTATGAACATACCGAATGCTGAAGCTGCTGAAGGAATTGTTCCAAGCTTTTATGCAATGTTGAGAACTATTGGTATCTATTAATAAATATTTATTCGTCTTTTCTTTATAAAGAAGCAGTCTCTGATTGTTTAGGGCTGCTTCTTTGTGTATTTTAATTTTTCTTATAGCAAATAATAAAGGTAAAAGTATATGCTAAAATTGGGAGGCGTTGATGGAGGCAAGAGGAGTCCTTGAGTATGGTATGCTCATAAACATCATAATTGCAACAATTGCCGGCTTTTTAAGCAGGTGGTCCTTGCTAAGAGTTGATTTCAGGCAGTACCCTACATACCCCAACGGATACCTTATTCACCTGGCAATTGGATTTATTGCATCTTCCGCAGGAGCAATTGCAGTGCCTGCCCTTTTGTCAAAAAACTTTACTGCAGTGACCTTTCTCCTTCTTGCCATCCAGCAGTTCAGAGATGTAAGAAAAATGGAAAAGAGCAGCCTTCAGGAGCTTGACAAGTCCTCATACTTTCCCAGGGGACCAGCATATATTGACGGTATTGCTAAAACCTTCGAGTCAAGAAACTATCTGGCTATGGTTATATCGCTTATAACCATAATATTACTACTGTCAATTCCACCAGTAATGGGTAATGTATTTAAAACATCAATAGCTCTCCTTGTAGCATTATCAATTCATCTATTTATAAGCAGATTTTCAAAAGGAAGATCTGTTAAGGATGCAGCTGATGTAGAGATTGCAAAACTTTCTTTTAAGGAGAACAATCTTTATGTTGATGATATTTTTGTTACCAACATAGGTCTTGAAGAAAATAAAAGGAGAATTCTTAAAAACGGTATTGGAGTAGTTTTAAAGCCTAAAGGAAGAAATCAGGTTATTCAGCTTCAAAATATAGGTCAGCGTCAAGCCATAATGCACGAGTGTTCAAGGCTTTTAGGACTTGAGAATTACATTGAAAGTGTAAATGAATATGATACGGGAAGAATAGCAATGTATCTTATTCCAATAAGAAAGGAACCTGCATCCCTTGTTAAGATAATTGAGAACGTACC
The DNA here is from genome assembly GCA_049325575.1 of Bacillota bacterium. GTDB lineage: Bacteria > Bacillota > Clostridia > Acetivibrionales > Acetivibrionaceae > JBMOLK01. The sequence goes on from JBMOLK010000338.1 coordinate 19,661, forward strand.
TCTTCTGGAATCACTTAAGAAGCAGGCACAAAAGGTAGGAGATACTAAATATGAAGGATAAAAGTATACTGGCTGCTGTATGTTTATCAATTAATAGCGATTTCATAAAAGGCATTCCTACAATAATAGCAAGTAGTGAAGATGAACTGGAGAAGGTTTCATCAGAGTTGGGTAAAATACTTCAGGGTAAGGTCTTTAAGCTCTCAAACGGAATCATCTTAATAATTTCCTCCAACTCATAAAAGAAATGGGGCGACCAACTAGTCAGCCCCACCCTTTATAAATTTCCATTTAGCAATTACGACTTTATAAATCCCCTAATTATTTACGGCTGGGAAAATTATATCATCATATAGGTAGTACCTTTTAATATAAGAACAATCAGTTGTATTTAGCTTTCCGTTTCCATCAACATCAGCTGCTAGCGTGTTGATGTAAGATAATGGTGTTGAGTTTAATACTGCATCATAGAGAATATTATAATCTCTCAAATCAATATCTCCATCGTTATTTACGTCACCGTAGATTATGAACTCTGCTCTACCTATTCTTTGATTTGAATAGTCATTATTATATACCCAAGCAGACAGCAAATCCAAATCCACATTGTTTATAGTATTGTCTTTATTAATATCTGCAGCTACTTTCTGAGCATTTGTTAAAGGAGAAATTCCCCTTATATAATCTTCCAGAAGGTAAATATCTATAGCCGATAATCCATTATCTTGATCCAGGTCCCCTATAACTTGATACACGCTGCACAGGGTTTTACTGGATATTGTACCGTAAAGAGGATGGTTTTGAGTTACCTTCATTGTATGCTTTTTACTTTGGTTATAGTATGAAATATCCCTGTAGCTTGTTGCTGTTCCTGTGTATCTACTGCTGCCGTCGATTACCAAATCTGTACTTGTATTTGTATCATACTTACTCCATTGTACAACAATAGCATTACTGTTCTCATACGCATCTATCCTAAGGGGTTCATATATGTCTACTGCTAAAGGCGCAACCCATCCTACAGTTCCGCCCAAGCTTCCAATATGATATAAGTGGCTGTCATAAGCTGCCAGAGTACCATTTACACTGGCGACACCTGGAATAACATCTTTATTCCAAATTTTTGTTTGTGGGTCATATACTATAGTTGTTCCATTCCCAAGGAGAAATGAGTTGGTTTCATTTCCGCCCACAAAATGTATTTTACCTTTATACACTGCAACTGCCGGGTTGCTTGTAGTAATATCGCTTGGACTATATCCCTCCAGGTTCCAATATCCTGTGTTCAGGTTATATACTTCAATATGGGTTGATGCGCTACCAAATCTCTCACCAAAGAATACATAAATCATAGGAACACTATCTACTGTGGTAACAGTAGCAACCGGATCATTCTTACTGTATAGCAAGCCTGGCAGGTCTAAAGTCCATTGGTTTGTCACAGTATCAAATATATCCATTTTGTAATTTAGCTCATTTGCAAAATCTGAGCCACCGATTACATATAACTTATTGTCGTAGGATACGACTTCGGTAGATTGCCTGTAATAATAACCGGTCACTCCGAATGTACATGGTGCACCGTTTACTGTTGTAACTACCCTGTAATAATAATAGCTGTTGTCGGCAAAACAAAGCTTAACAGTAGAGTTTGAAGCTGTTATTGGCTCAAAGGTTTGAACATCAACAAAAGTCTGATTATCCTTACTTCCCTGAATCTTAATACTGATTGATCCTCCAGCTTCAATTAGTCCCGTTTTTACTTCCAGAAGACTATCCTTCTTTGTAATGGATTTTGTTATTGTAGAGCCGGAACTATACTGCTGTGACGGTATAATAACATTGTTCGGCAAATCCGCTACTGCTGTCCATGTATTGGTAGCCGGATCAAACTGGTCAATACGTGTTATGACCGTCTCATTAAAAATATCATCCTGGCCGTATAACAAATATATCTTATTGTTGGCAGCTACCGATTCTGCATGTATTCTAGGACCTATCATGTCACTTTTCCTGGTCCATTTGTTATTAATCAAATCATATTCCCATACCTCTGTTGAGTACTCCATCTTAGCTTCATCCTTGCAGCCGCCCATAACGTAAACTTTACTGCCTAACTGACATGTTGTAAAGGTGTCAGCCAGCAATTCAAATGTTGATTCCTCTACTCTGTTCCACTGTGAGACACTATTTAAAATTCCTACTGCATGAAGACCTGCCCTTATTGAGTAGTACTCCCTGCTGCCTTCTCCATACAATTTAGTAGCTGCATCTACAGAGGCTTCTGCAAATTGAGCAAAATTAGTGTTCGCAGACAAGTATTCATTAATAACCTTATACATAACATTAGCTACTTTTTCAAGACCTATACCTTCAACAGCTACTGTACGGTGCCATCCACCATCACTCATAAGTGAAAAGGCCTTGGTTAGTATAGCTGCATTGTCATGTACACCAATATTATCCCCTGGCTGTGTCAATATATCTTCCATGTGACCTGGACAACCATAATCCTGTGGGTTCTTGTAGTCAAGGTATGCATCGTCTGGAGTATTTGGAGTATACCCTACTACCATCTTCTTCCAGTCTGGAGCTGTTCCATATGCATATGATTCAATTGCTTCACCGAAAAAGTCTGCAAGACCCTCGTGAATTGCACCTGACTGGTAAAAGTACGCAAGCATCGCATCATTGTCTATTATACCGTGTGTGAGTTCATGGCCAATGGTTTCCGGAGTCGCAAATGTTGAAAACATCTCTCCGTCACCATCACCTAAATAGAACTGTCTTGCCCATGGATCAAAGCATGCATTGTTAGGGCTTGTAGTACCACTTCTAGTTAGAAACAGCGCATGACAATTGATAATGATGTTTCTACCCTTGTCATCAAAGCTGTATCTTCCAAATTTGTTTTTAAAGTATTCATATGTTTTTCCTGTAAAGTAATGAGCGTCTACATCATGGTATTTCTTGCTGTCTTCAGTAAAGACACCATCATTATCAGATGAAATTTCCCTGTAATTATCGAGATCTCCTGGGTAGATATAGTCTATAGCCTCGGTTGTAGTCATGTCATAGGTTAATATTTTAAAAGGTACGGGTGAAACACCTGCAGGAGCTGTCCTTGCTAAATCTGCAAGAGAGTATTCATACCTTGGTGTAATATTAACATCAGGTATGGTTCCTCTATAACCATTAAGGGTTCTAGTATCCCCAAATGGTCCCTTCCCGGTAACCTGAACACTTTCATATCTTAGCGCATCATTCTTTTCGATTATTTTCCCAGTTGATGCATCAATTATGTATTCCCATGATTCTACAGCAGGAAAAACGAAGCTTATTTTCACGCTGTAAGCGCTTAAAACGCCTTCACTTCTTGGCAGGAAAATTTTTTCTACCGAATTATAGCTTGTTTCCTTAACTTCCCTGTTGATATCTGCCATTGCAGCTGCTAAAGCATCATTCTCTGATATTTCGAATTTACCTTTAACCTTTTTTTCAATATCTGGAATATTAGTTCCGGATACAGTCTTAATGACTCCTTCTTCATCTATTATGAACGACTGAAAGGTTCCCCTGACTTTAATTCCTTTATATATTTGCTCTGTCTTAATTATAGTTTCATTCTGTTCGTTCTTGAAATTCTTATGTACCACTACATCTTTGTCTTTTGAATCTGCACCTACATACTTCTTTACTATCTTCTCTGGTTTTTCTTTTGAAGGAAGAGTAAGACTTCCACTGACATAACCAGGCGCATCAAACATGTCACTTTTCATGAATTTTTTAATTTTAATCTCACCATTTGTTTTACCGCCTGCCTTATCGCCACCTGCTGCAAAGCCTGTCGTAACCATGAAGCTGCTGATTATCAGTGCCAAAATTACATTGATTGCTACAAATCTTTTCATTTCTGATCCTCCTTATATTTTTGAACCTTCCTACTAAAGTACTTTAATCTCGTAGTTCCACATCCTGCTTTGTTTTTCAGGCAGTCTACAAATCATATCTTTTTCCCCCTTTCTACCACATGTGACTACAAAAGATGAAAGTTATCTTTAGTAAATAGATATTATATTTGATATTATAAATAATTAGTCATACCTGCGAGTTGAATATTGTTGCAAGTTTGTTGAATAAAGTTGAAATTTTAGATCTATCATTTCACTCCTAAAAACAAAATAAAAAAACACACCTGTTAAGATGCGTTTTTAGCCTTTATATCCAATACTTAACTTAATTGATTTTATCCGGTTGAATTACTTTATACCCTGAAAGCTTCTTTCCATCCCAGTCAAATAATAATGTGCCGGATTTGCCGCCTGGTATAATTGACGAGTCTTCAAACCTTATATAAGTACTCTCTTTTTTTAGTACCTTAAAGCCTATTACAGCTATTGTCCCTGTTCTTTCAGGCTTTCCGCTTTTCTTATAATCCTCCAGGTTTACATATGATTTACCAAAGTTTAATATTCCTTCTTCAATATTATTGGATGCTAGCGGTATCAAAAGGTAATCGGTATTTGTGAGTATTGTCCCATCCAAAGGCATTTTTCTATTTGTAAATAGTGTGCCGGAGTCAGGTAATACTGCTTGCAATACTTTGGGGTCATACTTTATATTAACCTGATACCCGGTAAAACCGTCTATATTTTCAATAACTATATCCGCTTTGATAACTTCACCAATCTCTGCTTTATTTTTATCCAGCCTTAATTTGATGCTTCCGCTAGTATCATTGACTGGTTCAGAGTCTTGTCCATCTTTTGGTAAGGGGGTATTTACCACCTCTGCATTTTGGGAAGGTTTTAGGTCCTCTGCCGGTTTTGGATCCTCTGCTGTCTTTGAGTCCTTTCCGTTCTTTATGTCTACAGGCTCTTGAGTTTTATTCGGTTCACTCACCATATCAACTTGCATTGTACTTTTCGGTTCTTTAGACCCTATTTCTGTACCGGATCCACAGCCGGTCAATATCATAAACAATGTACTCACTGCTATACATAAACTTATGAAATTCCTTCCATACATTAGTATTTCCCCCTATAATAGCTTTTAATAACCCCAGAATACTTTTATATCACATAATGCAATTAAATTCAATTACTCTTTTATAAAACTATAGAGATCGAACTGTAAAAGTAGATAAACAAGATAGGCAAGCCATTTGTATCAAATTAGCGGAGCGAATTATATGTTTATCTTTACAGTTCGTTATCTCTATAAAATATAAAAAACTGTAGGCAGTTTTAAAGCATTAACTACCTACAGCATGTTTAGAAAGATAATTATTTATTTGTCATAATTCTCTTTATATCTTGTAAACTAATTAATAGTCTTAGGCTGTACTACCGAATAACCAGATATTTTATTTCCGTTCCAGTCAAACATAGATGTTCCGGAGATACTGCCCGGCATTGTTGGTGTATCTTCAAACCTTACAGTTGTACTCTGTACCTTAAGAACCTTAAATCCGATTACTGCCAGAGTTCCTGTTTCTTCAGCCGCACCCATCATTTTATAGTCTTCAAGGTACGAGTATGATTTACCAAAATTTAATATCCCGTTTGTAAGATCGTGGGATGCAACAGTCATTGGTCCAAAATCATAATTTACCAGCAGTGTACCATTTAAAGGCTGGGACCTGGTTGTAAATGCAGTTCCTGTACTTGCATTTACCGGCTGCAACACTGTAGGATCGTATTTTATATTTACCTGATATCCTGCAAAGTTTTTTATACTGTCTATCTTAACAGTTGCTTTAATAATGTCGCCAACCACTGCAGCAGTCTTATCAAATTCCATTGATATATAATTACTTGATATAACGGTAGAAGGAGTAATTACTCCTGGCTGAACTACCTTGTAGTTGGATACCTTATTGCCATACCAGTCAAATATGGATGTTCCTGATATGCTACCAGGCATTGTCGGTGTATCTTCAAACTTAATGGTTGTACTCTGTGCTTTAAGTACCTTAAATCCAATTACAGCAAGTGTTCCTGATTCTTCAGCTGCACCAGACATTCTGTAGTCGGCTAGGTAAGAATATGATTTACCAAAGTTTAATGTACCCAGAGTCAGGTCATGGGAAGCAACAGTCATTGGACCGTAATCATAATTTACCAGAAGCGTGCCGTTTAAAGGCTGGGACCTGGTTGTAAATGCAGTTCCTGTATTTGCATTTACAGGCTGCAGAACTGCAGGGTCATATTTTATATTTACCTGATATCCTGCAAAGTTTTTAATACTGTCTATCTTAATAGTTGCCCTGATTATATCCCCTACTACAACAGTGTTCTTATCCAGTTCCATGGAAATGAACCCGTTAGGTACTACTGTAGCTGTAGGTGTTGGTGTTACAGTTGGTTTTATTGTTGGTGTAGCTGTTGGTGTTACAGTTGGTCTTATTGGCGTAGCTGTTGGTGTTACAGTTGGTCTTATTGGTGTAGCTGTTGGTGTTACAGTTGGTCTTATTGGTGTAGCTGTTGGTGTTACAGTTGGTCTTATTGGTGTAGCTGTTGGTGTTACAGTTGGTTTTATTGTAGGAGTAGCTGTTGGTGTAGGTGATACTATAATTATGTTGTTATTGAGAACTTCAGGCTGTACTACTGTATAACCTGATATTTTATTTCCGTTCCAATCAAACAGTGATGTTCCTGATATACTGTTCGGCATTGTGACAGAGGTTTCAAATCTTATTGTTGTACTCTGTACCTTAAGTACTTTAAAACCTAATACACCTAATGTTCCGGTTTCTTCCGGTGCACCGCTAAGCTTGTATGTATCCAGGTATGAATAGGATTTACCAAAGTTTAGAATACCTTGAGTAGTGTCATTCATTACGGCAGATACTATTCCATATTCAGGATTTATAAGTATGTTTCCATCCTTTGGCATAGTTCTTGAAGTAAATGCAACTCCTGTGTCAACATTTACTGCCTGCAATACTGTCGGGTCATATTTTATATTTACCTGATACCCTGCAAAATTATCTATGTTGTTAATGTTAACAGAAGCCCTTACTATTTCTCCTACTTTTGCAGTGGACTTATCCAAATCCAGTGCTATGAATCCGTCAGTTACCGGAGAAGCTGAAGGTGAAACCGATGGCTTGATTGTTGGTGTCGGTGTTGGTGTAACCGTAGGCGTTGGTGAAGTTACCGGACCGGATATGCTTATAACCGGCGGCTGTGCTACCTTATAACCTATTACTCTGCTTCCATACCAGTCAAATAGCATTGTTCCTGATACGCTGCTTGGCATGGTTATTGAGTCTGCAAAAGCAACACTCGTAGTACCTGCTTTAAGAACCTTAAAACCTATAACTGCCAGTGTTCCGCTTTTTTCATTTGTACCGCTTGCCCTGTAATCAGCAAGGTAAGAATATGATTTCGCAAAATTTAATATTCCTTGTGCAGTGTCATTAGCTGCAGTTGTTATAATTCCGAATTCTGACCTGATAAGAAGGTTTCCATCCTTAGGCATTGTCCTTGCTGTAAACGGAACTCCTGTGTCGGGATTTACTGCTTGCAGTACTGTAGGGTCGTATTTAATATTAGCCTGGTATCCTGCAAAATAATTAACATCCTGAATCCTTACTGTAGCCTTTATTATATCTCCTACTATTGCTGTATTCTTATCAAACTCCATTTGTATATATCCGTTTATATATGGAGTTGGAGAAAGGCTAGGAGAAGGAGTAACTGTCGGCTTAATTGATGGAGTCATTGTAGGAGTTGGTGTTACAGTTGGAGTTGGAGTTACTACCGGCTTAACCAGTGTAATTGCTCCAGGTTGAACTACTTTATATCCGGCAACCCTGATTCCATCCCAATCAAACAGCATGGTTCCCATAACCCCGTTAGGCATTGAGGATGAGCTTTCAAAGCTGATGGTTTCACTGCTTGATGCATTAAGTACCTTAAATCCGATAACTGCCAAAGTACCTGTTTTTTCGGGTACACCAGCAGCCTTGTATGTATCTAAATACGAGTAGGATTTACCAAAGTTCAGTATTCCTTGAGCAGTATCATTGGCTACTGCAGATATAACCCCATATTCTGTATTCACAAGCAATGTTCCGTCCTTCGGCATTGACCTGTTTGTGAACGGTACCCCGGTATCCGGGTTAACAGCTTGCAATACTGCAGGATTGTATTTGATATTTACCTGATATCCTGCAAAATTGTTTATTTCATTAATCTTAACTACTGCCTTTATTATATCTCCTACCACAGCTGTCTTCTTGTCCAGTTCCATTGCTATATAACCGTTGGATGTTGGAGTCGAACTTGGTGTCGGTGTTACCACAGGATTGGAAATACTAATTACCTGCGGCTGTGCTACAGTATATCCTGATACTTTGTTTCCGTACCAATCAAATAGCATTGTACCGGAAATACTGTTGGGCATTGTAGGTGTA
>JBMOLK010000339.1:0-27656 GCA_049325575.1 Bacillota bacterium
CGCAATTGATACAAACCAGTAATAATAAAAATAATGGTTATATATATAAGCATTCCAACGCCTCCTAATAAATTGGTTCAGATATCATTCCTGTTCTAAGTATTCTTACTTTTACATCATAGTTTACGTCAATTTCAGGAAAAATTGCATCCCATCTATCACTGATTTTTCTCCATGTACCAGGGTGGTTTCTAAAGATATGCTCACCAAATCCAAGAAAATCCGTGTTGAGCTCCTTTTGAGCCTTTTTTACAGTTCTGGATACCTGGCTCTCAATTTCTTTTGCAAATATTCTTTCCATTTCTTCAATATCAGCCTCTTTTAATATATCGTATTCTCCTGACCCGGTCTTGAATGATCCTTTAATTTCCAGTTTTATATTCATTGTTATTTTATTTTCTTTAGGCTGAGCCTTAATACTGCTTTTCGACCTTAATAACTCCAAGGATATTTTTCCATTACGATCTTTATAATCTGTAGTAATGACTCCTGCACGCAAGCCCTCAGTCAACAGGATATAACCTCTCGTTTCTTGGCCATCCAGCCATCCAACCAGTTTATCCTCTTTAAAGACAGCACTTCCTTCAATATAAGCGATACCAAGTTTTGTGTTATTTAAATCCATTTTTTTAAAATCTTCCCTGTTAGTGGAAAAAGTATTTTGTGAGGTTTCGTAGTAATCAAGTATTCCGGTTATATGACCCTTGTTTTTTTCCGAGAGGGCCATTAAAAAGCCTTTAAAATTATCTATATAGGATCTTGGCCATTCCTGTTTGATGTTTTCAATAATTCCATCTATCTCAGTAACAAGATGCTTTTCAATATCTGCTGGTACTGTAAGCATATCAGTTGCCCTGCCTTTTGTTACAAGAATACTGTTTTCATACCTGAACTCCCTGTTCCTGGCTATATAATCCATAACATCTCCAACACCCTTTTTGGCAAGGTCCTCACCAATTAAAATTATCCTGTTGTGAAACCAGGCCAGTCTTTTTGTAGCAATTTTGCCAAGGTTTTTACTTGCACTTGCTATGTTTTTCCCGGTGGCAGTGCCTATCCACGCATTTGACCTTTGCAATCCTGCCGGCCCGGCTGCCCCTACAGGCATTATTGATATAACAGTAATTCTTATAGAACCGTCAGGCTCCAAGTCAACACCTGTTGCAGACACTACGGACAGCTCATTTAGCTCCCTTTTTCCCCAACAGCCCGTAGATGTTATTAGTATAATAATTATTATGATAAAAATCAGTTTTCTTTGCATTTTCACTCACCAGTTCCCGGGCCGGGCTTTAACCCTTTTTTCATTCTTTGAGTATCAATTTGTCCCATAAAAGTGGGCCTGTCAAGCATAAGCCACTTTGGAAGCCTTGCAACAGTATCTTTCCAGTCTTTTAAAGTAACAGGAGCAAATGGAGAAAGATACGAGACTCCCACAGACCTTAGTGCCGCCATATGAGTAAGCAGAAAAAGAAGTCCCATAATTATGCCGAATATCCCTAAAGATCCTGCCAGTATAACCATAGGAAACCTAAGAAGCCTTACTGCTATGGATTGATTATATTTTGGTATTACAAATGAAGTAATTCCAGTAAAAGCAACAATTATAACCATGGCAGGAGATGCTATCCCTGCATTAACAGCAGACTCTCCTATGACCAGGGCACCGACTATACTTACTGCCTGGCCTATGGGCTTTGGAAGTCTTATCCCTGCTTCTCTTAGAATCTCAAAGGTGAATTCCATCAATAGTGCCTCTACGACTGCAGGAAAGGGAATATCAGCCCTTGCGGCAACCAGTGTTGTCAGAAGGGGGGGAGGTATCATTTCCTGGTGAAAGGTTGTTAAGGCAACGTACACCGAAGGCAGCAGAAGGGTTATTGCAAAAGCTATATATCTTATAACCCGGGTAAAAGAACCGTAGTAGAAGCCGTGGTAGTAATCTTCAGAGGAACTTAAAAAATGTACAAAGACAGCAGGAAGTATAAGTGCAAAGGGTGAGCCGTCTACTAAAACAGTAATACGTCCTTCAGCCAGAGAAGCAGATATTATATCCGGACGTTCCGAGTATTGGGTTTGCGGGAATGGAGAAAATGGAGAGTCTTGTATAAGCTGCTCCAGTTCGCCGCTGTCATTTATTGCATCTATATCAATCCTGCCAAGTCTTTTCGCTATTTCATCTACAACAGTTTCATCAGCAATTCCTTTTATATATGATAATACAACTTGGGTTTTTGTTATCCGGCCTATTTCATACTTTTCCATTTTAAGCTCTGGAGTTTTAATTCTTTTTCTTATAAGGGATATATTTGTTTTAAGCCCTTCCGTGAAGGCCTCCATGGGTCCTCGTACAACCGATTCGGTTATGGGCTCGCTGACCGATCTTTGCTCCCATTCCTGTGTGCTTAGGGAGAGAGCGATAGGAGAGCCAGCTATAAAAAGTACACAGTTGGCCTGTAAGATTTCTTTTACTGCAGCCTTCACAGAGGTTATTTCCTTTATTTCTCCCATTGTGACAGAGTTGTTCTTTATGACATCAATGAGATTTTGTCCATCCGAAGGTTCATCCCTGCTTTGGTCATTTATATCCAGCATTAGAGAGTGAAGCAGGTTTTTGTTTATACTCTTGGAATCAACTATTCCTTCGATATAGGCTAAAAGACCTTCAATTTTAAGTGACCCGAAGGTGAATTTTCTAAAAATTATGTCAAAGCAGTCTTTAAATACGCTCTTAAGCATTTTTAAGTTCTCTTCCACACTATCTGACAGGAGTTGATCTCCGATTGAATTTTCGCTCAGAGTTTCCGCAAAGGATAGTTTACTATTTATATTTTTATATTTCGCCCTCTTTAAATTTTCGACTTTTATTGGCCTTTTAAATGACTTGTATCCTTTACTCACTTTCTACCCTCCAAGCTTTATATAATACTTTAATTTATCCCCGATGTGGATATTCTATGCAGTTTATGGTCATATTAATTTGCTCTTAAAAATCAATATACCGGTGTGTCATTATATTAAGATACTTTAATGGTTAAAATATATGGCAGGCTGTAATAATTTACATTTTACGAAGGAGACTGTAATGTTTGAAAGATTTTTTTATGGTAATATTAATCCTCTTTTTAGAGTTAGTATTAAATTAATCTGGAAATTTATACTCCAGAATATAGAGATTATAATATTTTTAGCTCTTGTTTTTTATAAAATACAATTGTTTAACAGAGTTCTAGGATTAAATTATTTGAATGACCTGTTTATCCTTACTTCTGCAGGGTCTGTTCTTGTTATGTTGAGTTTCGGGTTATGGTTTGGCAGAAAAGCAAGAATAGCTCTTCTTTTCACACTAAACCTTTTTATTACTCTGGTTATAATTTCGGATTTAATATACTTCAGATATTTTAACGATGTAATATCTGTTCCGGTGTTTTCACAGGTTGTACTTGTTGATTCAATTAAAAGCAGCATAATAAGTCTCTTTAGGAGGATAGACATACTATTTATCGCAGATATAATCATTCTAATTCCCATTATTTTATACATGCTAAAGGATAAAAAGATTAGGGATCAAGATATGAGAGGAAGAGCAATATCTGCTGTTCTGGTTTTGTTTATAGGTATTGTGCTTATTGGCCAGGGCTTTTTTAAAATAAATGTTCTGCAAGGCAATAGACTGTTTTCACATATATTTGACCGTGTATATATAGTGGAGAATACGGGAGTTATTAATTTTCACGGATTTGATGCCTATTACAATCTGTTTTACAAAAGCTTTAGCAAGAAGGTAATAACTGATTCAGAGAAAAACGCTTTAAAAGAAGTTTTTGCAAAGAAGACCGGTGAGAGAAAAGTCCCGGCGCTAAAGGGAAAAGCCAGGGGGCTTAATCTTATTGTTGTTCAGGTTGAAGCGCTGCAAAACCTTGTTGTCGGTATGAAAATAGGGAACAGTGAGGTTACGCCTAATCTTAACAGCATAATAAAGCGAAGCATTTATTTTAATAATTATTATTCACAGACTGACCAGGGAAGTACATCGGATGCCGAGTTTCTTTCAAATGTATCATACTATCCGCTGCCGGGAGGCTCGGTATATTTCAAGTATAGTAATAATGCCTTCGAATCCTTGCCAAAGGTGTTAAGGAAAAAAGGGTATGGTACATATGCCATGCACCCATATAAAGCAAGCTTCTGGAACCGGGCTGCCGTATACCCTGTTCTGGGCTTTGACAGGTTTTATGATGTAAGGGATTATGTTATTGATGAGAAGGTTGGCTGGGGTCTAAGCGATAAATCATTTTTTATACAGTCCCTTGAAAAGATCAAAAGATTAAAGGAGCCCTTTTATACGTTTATGATTACCCTGTCATCTCACCACCCTTATGATGCCTTTAAAGACTACAATGAATTTCATGCAGGGTCCTATGAAAATACATTCTATGGCAATTATTTGAAAGCAATGCATTATGCCGATAAGGCCCTTGGATTGTTTATAGGGGAGCTTGAGAGAAGCGGTCTTATGGAGAGGAGTGTTCTTGTTATATACGGCGACCACCCGGCACTACAGAAGGAAAGGCTTGATGATATTAAAGAATATATAGGGCTTCATAAGGCTAGGGAGATTGCTTGGCTTGATATGCTTAAGGTTCCTCTTGTTATTCACCTTCCGGGGGATGAGGAGTCGGGGGTCAAAACAGTTACGGGTGGGCAGGTGGATTTATTTCCTACACTGGCAAACCTTCTTGACATAAGTACCCGGTACTGTCTTGGAAAAGACCTTCTAAATACGAAAGAGAGCTATGCCATATTCAGGGATGGAAGTGTTACAGATGGTAAGAGGGTTTATCTTAAAAAATCCGGTGTGTGCCTCGATACTGAATCGGGAGAGAAGCTTGGCAGGGATATAATGAATGATTATATGGATATTGCCCGGCAAAAGCTTGAAATATCGGATAAGGTGCTTCAAAATGACTTGATAAGATTTTTTGAAAGTGAAAAATAAAAAAACTTAAGTTTCATATTCTTTCGATATAAATTGATGTTTTATAAACTACATCCCTGCCCTTGTGTAAAGGAAAAAAATTTCCTTGATTTTTTTAACTAGATGATTTAGGCTATACTTATTGATAAAAAATACGCAAGATAAAAGCGAGGTCTTTTAGGATGAAAGTTAGTGTTGAAAGAGTTAGAAGCAGTTTTTTTCCAAATCTTGTCCGTAAATTTGACTTGCTTGATGTGGTTTATATAGTCTTTTTTATGTGTTCGATCATATCAAAAAGTGTGTTCCTTCAGTTTCAAAACCAGTTGAGTTTCTTTCCCTTATTTTCAAAGATAAATATTTATATGCTGGTTGCTACTACATCTTTTGGATTGATAGTTACCTCTTTTATGATAGTCTTTTATACCAGGAACAAGATTTTATTTCTGCTGATTAATATTTTTCTGTCTGTTTTCCTGTTTGCAGATGCCATGTATTTTCGTTACTATAACACAATAATAACAGTTCCTGTTATCTACCATGTTCAGTTTCTGAACTCTATAGGCGGAAGTGCAGTAAGCCTGCTTAGGAAAAGTGATATCCTGTATTTTCTTGATATACCTCTTTTTATCGTGTTTACGTTTATTTTTTGGAAGAGAGCCGGCAGCAGAATCCCTGTTCTTAAGAGAATTATGATTGCGTTGCTTATAACCCTTTTGGCCTTTGGAGGCTTTAAGCTAGCCTTCAGCAAAAATGATACATCCAAGTACGATAACAATTATATTGTAAAGAACCTGGGAATAGGATATTTCCATTATTTTGATACAATGAGGTTCATTAAGGAGAATTATTTAAGAAATAAAAAACTGACAAGCGCTGAAGAAAACGATATAAAGACATTTTTTGATGAAAAGAAGAAGAGGTCTGACAGCTCTTCTAAAAACTTTGCTGGTGATGCAAAAGGTAAAAACTTAATAATTATACAGGTAGAAGCGCTACAGGATTTTGTAATTGGCAAAGAAATAAATGGTAAGGAAATAACTCCGAACCTGAATAAGTTGGCAAAAGAAAGCCTGTACTTTAATAATATATATGTCCAGGTTGCAGGTGGAAATACTGCTGATGCGGAGTTTATGACAAACACATCACTGTATCCTGCCAAGGAAGGGGCTGCGTACTTTAGATTTGCAACAAATAAATACAATTCTCTTCCTAAGGTCTTAAAGGAAACCGGTTATGATTCATATGTTTTTCATGCTTATACGCCTAGTTTCTGGAATAGAACGGAAATGTACAAAGCTATAGGATTTGACAAATTTATAAACAGCACCCATTATGTAATGGATGAGTATATCGGTTGGGGTGGATGGGCTTTAAGCGATGATTCCTTCTTTAGACAATCAATGGAGAAGGTTGATGTAAAAAAGCCATTTTACTCTTTCTTTATAACGCTTTCAAGTCATCATCCCTACAGCTATTTTGATGATAAACAAACCTTTGATGTAGGTCAATATGATAAGACCTATCTGGGCAACTACCTAAAGGCACAAAATTATGCGGATAGTGCCATAGGGCGTTATATAGATAAGCTAAAGGAGACAGGGGTATATGAAAACAGCCTCATAGTTATTTATGGAGACCATACAGGGCTGCCAAAGGCCCAAGCAGGGGAGGATCTGCTTAAGTTCCTGGGTAAAACAGATAGCAAGCTGGAATGGGCGAAACTCCAAAAAGTACCTTTGTTTATACACTATTCCGGAATGGAAGGCAAGGTTATTGATAAGACAGGCGGTCAGGTTGATTTTTATCCGCTGGTGGCAAACATAATGGGATTTGACAACTATTACGCTTTGGGTAAGGATCTTTTAAACTGCGATAAAGGGTATGCAGTATTAAGAAACGGCTCGGTAATAACTGACGACTTTTTCTACTTCAGTGATGAAGATAAGGTTTATGATATAAAGACAGGTTCGGCTCTCGATAGGGAAGCTCTTGATAAGGAGATAAAACTATACCAAAAAGATCTTGATATCTCGGATCTAATGCTGGAAAAGGATGCATTAAGGAAATTAAAATAAAAATGAGCACCTTCTAAGGTGCTCATTTTTATTTTATCTTTTTCACCTATTCGCCAAGCATTTCCTTTAAGTCGGATGCTGCATTACCTGTAAGCTTTAGGTTGAAGTTCTCCTGTAGAACCTTAACCACTCCTTCCGATAGGAATTCAGGAGCTTTTGGCCCTATATAAATGTTCTTTACTCCAAGGCTGAAAAGTCCAAGTAATATTGCAACTGCTTTTTGTTCAAACCATGAGAGTACTATTGAAAGAGGAAGCTCATTAACTGAACATCCGAAAGCTTGTGCAAGGGCAACTGCAATTTTTACAGCAGAGCCAGAGTTGTTGCACTGTCCAAGGTCAATGTAGCGTGGTATGTTGGTTCCGGGCACTGTGCCAAAGTCGTGGTCATTAAACCTGAACTTACCGCATGATGTAGTCAGGATAACACAGTTCTGTGGTACTGATAGTGCCAATTCCCTGTAATATTCTCCGCCTTTGCCGGGAGCATCGCATCCGGCTATTACAAAGAATCTTTTTATTTTACCTGATTTTACAGCATCAATTATTTCAGGTGCTATACCAAGTACTGTATCGTGATGATATCCTGTTACAAGGGTCTTATCAGAATCAATATTGGCTGATGGCAGCGAAAGTGCCTTTTCAATTATGGGTGTAAAGTCATCGTTTTCTATCTTGTTTACTCCCTCAAGACCTGCTACTCCATATGAGAAGAAACGGTCCGAATATGATCCCTTAATTGGCATCAAACAGTTTGTAGTACCGAGGATTGCCCCTGGAAACTCATCAAAGACTTTTCTTTGATCATACCAGGCCTTTCCTACATTACCCTTAAGGTGAGGATATTTCTTAAGCTGTGGATAGCCGTGGGCAGGAAGCATTTCTGAGTGAGTATATATATTGACACCTTTACCTTCAGTCTGTTTTAAAAGTTCTTCCAGTGCAAAAAGATTGTGACCAGTCACAAGTATGCATTTTCCTTCAATCTTGTCTTCACTAACGGTTACTGGCTGTGGAACCCCTAATTTTGACGTGTGAGCTCTATCTAAAAGATCCATAACTTTTACTGTTGCGGTTCCTACCTTCATTGCCATAGCTATATGTTCAGATAAATTGAAATTCGAATTTGTTAAAGTCATGTATAGTGCTTCATGAGAAATACCATCTACCTCGGGATCAACAAATCCCAATTCCCTTGCATGTGTTGCATATGCTGCTATTCCTTTTAGGCCAAATACGATGGTATCCTGAAGACTTGCTATATTTTCATCCTTACCACATATTCCGATTTTTGTACAACCCCCTGCAGGACTGTATTCACACTGATGACAAAACATTTTACATACCTCCTAAGTAAATTTAATTAGTGTTTGTTACTGTTGATAGTTTAATTTTATTTGATGGACGGGAAAAAATATGTTACCAATGACACACTTTCTTGTGATTTTTATCACAATTAAAGTACTTAGGGGAGGGATCATATATAAAAATACAGTCTTAAGGAGGTAAATGTACACTAAAAAAGGCTTTATAAGGACTGCAGCCCATTATAAAGCCTTTTCTTTTAGAGCTTGTCACTCATTTTTCTTTTTCTGTCCTTTCTACCCATGCCAGGCGTTGCCAAAGATTCAACCTGCGCTTTTTGTGACTGAACTTCTCTTGGCTGCGGTACACCTTGAGGCCTTCTTAGCTCTGTTGCAAACTCTTCTCTTGCAAAATCCTTTTTATTCCTGTATATATCTTTAGTCATGATATTTACACCCCTGAATAATTTGTTTGGTTATACATCAAAGATATTTTTTGCGCTTTTGGAGTGATTTATTTAGATAAAAGAGAGAAGACAGTAATTAACACTGGCTAATGAATTATTCTAAAATTACTAATTATAGTACAAACAAGGTGCAATTTGTATTTGAATTGGGCGCAAGATATGCGTATAATTATTTTAAGGAACCTATAGATTTAGAAGAAATAAACCGTAAGGATTTAATATAAAATTATTATAAAGCCAGGATCTGTTAAGTCACAGCCTTGAGCTGGTGGTGTGGAGCATATCGTTTTTCACTTAATGTAAGGTTAAGTCCTTAATTAAGTGCATTTCAGGATAATGTGTACTACTCTTATAAGACCGGTTTTCTTCTAGATAGGTTCCACACTACATAAATACTAAATGGGGGGCATGCAAATGACGACACAATTTAAAATGAAGTTCTGCAAGATTGTTCCTGTAGCTGTATTATCATTATCGTTACTTCTTTCCGGTTGTTCCAGCAGTACAAAAATAATAGGCGAAAAGAGTGAAACCCAATCTCCTGTCCCAAACTCTGCCGTAGGACAAAGTGACGTGACACCAGAAAAATCACCTGAACCCGTCAACCCAACGCCTACACCTGAACCGCAGCCTTCAATAGACCTTCAAACAGTTAAACCTAATGAGGTTGGTAAAATTATGGTTGTCATGTTTCATAACTTTGTAGAATCCTTTACCCCTTCAAAATATGACAATGGTGAATATACCACTACCTTCAGTGAATTCAGGAAGCTTCTTCCCGAGCTTTATGACAAAGGTTACAGGCTTATCAGCATGGATGATTATTTGAATAATAATATATCTGTACCTGCCAGCTGCATACCTATGATATTTACATTTGATGACGGTACTTCCGGACAGTTTAACCTGGTGGAGGAAGACGGCAAGCTGGTTGTAAACAAACAGTCTGCAGTAGGTATTATTGAAGAGTTTAACAAGACCCATCCTGATTTTGGAACTAAAGGTGTTTTTTACGTAAATCTCGGAAATAGTACTTTTGAAGGTAAGGGAACACTGGATCAGAGGCTTAAGTATCTTGTAGATAAAGGGTTTGAGATAGGTAATCATACCTATACCCATATAAACTTGAAACAAACCAAGAGTGCAGATAAAATACTGGAAGAAGTAGGTGGAAATCAGAAGAAGATATCTGAATTGATCCCAGGATATAAAATGATGACATTCTCACTCCCATATGGACTTCCGTCCAAAGACCTGCAGCATTATGTCCAAAAGGGCACATATCAAGGTGTTGAATATGATCACCTTGCTATTATGGAAGTTGGATGGGACCCTGCACTTTCCCCCGTTAGCAGGAAGTTTAACCCGCTTTCTACACACAGGGTCAGGGCATCCGGGATAAAGCCGGTGGATGCAGACCTGGCATGGTGGATAAAGAATCTTTCAAGAAGTGAGCAGTATGTCAGCGATGGTAATCCGGAAACAGTAACGGTACCCCAAGCCAAGGAAGAAAATGTGGATAAAGACAAGCTTAAGGGTAAAAAACTCATAACCTACTAAACAGAAAGTTACTAAAAGCATCCAGGCTCTGGATGCTTTTTTAATGGGCATTTAATTTGCATTAAAAACTATACTATATTATAATTATTATGTATAATATCAAATACATAATATGTAATATGTAATATATATAATATTGGTAGGGAGTGTTTCTAATGGATAAGGTTGGTTCCAATAGCAGTTCCGGTAAGACAAAGAAGATTCAAACAGATGTAGATGTTAAAAGAAAAGCTGTAAAGCTTGTTATTTCCCATTTGAAAAAGAAGGTATCAAAGGATTTTATCGGGTTGGAACATGTGCAGGAATGGATAGGGGAAATGGAAAATTTATTGGAAAAACCCGAATTTGAACTAATCGAATACATTCAAATGAGAAAGAACCTGAATGATGTAATTGAAAGGACATTGGATGAAGAAATGCGCTTTAAACTTAGGGATTCCTGGTATAGTTTCGGCAGGGCCCTGGACAAGAAAGTCAAAAAGAACATATAAAAGAAAGATATACTTTACAGGTCCGGTAAATACCGGACTTATTCATTTTTATGTGGAAATATTATGCACCATAAGGGAAATGGTATATCATATTGATTAAGAAAATATACGAGCGGGGTAATGATTATGATATTAAGACGAAGGTTTTGCAACACATACAATAGGTTAATTGCAAAAATAAGAAAAGATTTGGTTACAAGCTTGCAAAGGAAAGGTGTTCATATTTCACAAATACACGTAGACTTAAGACAGGATAACGTAAAGTTAAGACTATGCATGAGAGAAGAATAAATAGTGCAGCGTCCTGCTGCACTATTTATAGGGATCTCTTTAAATACCGGATAAAAACTTTCTGCCGTTTTCAATAGAAGACATTATACTTTCCACAGCTGGACCGCCAGGGAGGTTTCTGCCCGACACACACTTTGAAAGACTAATTTCCTCATAGACATCTTTATCAATCAAACTTGAGAAAGTCTTAAATTCCTCCATGCTTAGCTCATCAATTGCTTTCTTGTTTTCTATACAATAAAGCACCATTTTTCCGATGATTTCATGAGCATTTCTAAAAGGTATACCTTTTTTTACAAGATAGTCTGCAATATCAGTGGCATTTGTGAATCCACCTTGTGCAGCCTTATACATGTTTTCTTTTTTGACCTTCATTGTTTCAATCATTCTGGTAAACACAGGCAGGCACATTTTGACAGTATCAACTGCATCAAAAACTGCTTCCTTATCTTCCTGCATGTCCTTGTTGTATGCAAGAGGGAGTGACTTCATTACGGTAAGCAGTGCAATAAGGCTGCCGTAAACTCTGCCCGTCTTACCCCTGACAAGCTCTGCTACATCGGGATTCTTTTTCTGGGGCATGATACTGCTTCCCGTGCTGTATGCATCATCCAGTTCTACAAAAGCGAACTCGTGTGAGGACCATAGAATAACTTCTTCACTGAATCTGCTAAGATGCATCATAATAATTGAAAGACACGAGGACAACTCTATCACAAAGTCCCTGTCACTTACAGCATCAAGGCTGTTTTCGGTTATTTGATCAAATCCCAGTTCCTTTGCAACCATATGCCTGTCAAGAGGATAGGTTGTTGACGCCAGCGCTCCGGAGCCCAGGGGCATTATATTTATTCTTTTATAGCAGTCATCGAGTCTTTCCAAATCACGCTTAAACATTTGAAAATATGCCATCATATGATGGGCAAAGGTTATTGGCTGTGCTCTCTGAAGGTGAGTGTAGCCCGGAAGAATTGTATCAAGATTCTTCTCGGCCAGCCCAATTAATGTTTCTTCAAGTGATACCAGCATATTTTTGATTTCTAATATTTCGTCTTTTAAATACATTCTGATATCAAGTGCAACTTGGTCATTACGGCTTCTGCCGGTGTGAAGTCTTTTACCTACATCACCTATTCTTGATATAAGAATCTTCTCAACATTCATGTGAATGTCTTCTGCATCAATTTCAAATTGGACACGACCTTCTTCAATATCTTTAAGTATTTCCTTTAGAGTATTTTGAATGAGAAGTGAGTCTTCCTCTGAAATAATATTACATTTTCCCAACATTTTAGCGTGTGCCATGCTTCCTAAAATGTCCTGCTTATACATGCGACTGTCAAACCTGATGGACGAATTAAAATCGTCCACCGATTTGTCAGTGTTTTTTTCAAACCTTCCACCCCAAAGTTTCATTTTATCACCTTATTTGTTTTTATTCTTTTCCTTCATAAGTGCATTTACCTTTAATGGAAGACCGAAGAGATTGATAAATCCTTCTGCATCTTTTTGATTGTACACAGCATCTCTTCCGAAGGTAGACAGCTCTTCGCTGTAAAGTGAATAATCGGATTTTGCTCCGGCACTCATAAGGTTACCTTTATAAAGCTTCATTCTTACAGTACCTGTGACTGTCTCCTGAGTGACATCAACAAAAGCTGATATAGCTTCACGAAGAGGAGTAAACCACTGTCCGTAGTAAACCAGTTCTGCAAACCTTTGAGCTACAACATCCTTGTAGTGCAGGGTATCCCTGTCAAGGCAGAGGAGCTCAAGCTCTCTATGTGCTGCATAGAGGATTGTACCTCCAGGAGTCTCGTATACACCTCTGGACTTCATTCCAACCAGCCTGTTTTCCACCATATCAACAATACCTATGCCGTTTTCACCACCTAGCTTGTTTAAAATACTGAGCAGCTCAACCGGACCATACTCAACCCCGTTAACCTTCTTAGGGATACCTTTTTCAAAGTATATTTCAACATAAGCCGGTTTATCGGGAGCTTTTTCGGGTGAAACCATAAGCTTTAACAGTTTGTCATACTGAGGCTCATTCCATGGATCTTCGAGATCCTGACCTTCATGGCTTAGATGCCACAGATTCCTATCCATACTGTAATTATCCTTTTTGGTTACTGGAATAGGAATATTTCTTGCTTCTGCATATTCTATTGCATCTTCTCTAGATTTAATGTCCCAGATTCTCCAAGGGGCAATGATTTTAAGATGTGGAGCCAGTGCTTTTACAGTAAGCTCAAATCTAACCTGGTCGTTTCCTTTACCTGTAGCTCCATGAGCTATGGCAGTAGCGCCTTCTTCTATTGCAATTTCTACCATTCTTTTAGCAATAATAGGCCTTGCAAAGGATGTACCTAAAAGATATTTGCCTTCATATATTGCTCCTGCTTTTAGCGTAGGGTAAATAAAGTCTGTCACGAATGCTTCCTTTAAATCCTCTATATATATTTTGCTGGCACCTGTCTTGATAGCCTTTTCGTTAAGGGGATCAAGTTCTTCACCCTGACCTACGTCTGCTGCCATTGCAATAACTTCATAATCGTAATTTTCCTTAAGCCATGGAATTATAATTGATGTATCCAACCCGCCTGAATAGGCAAGAATTACTTTTTCCTTTTGACTCATACAAATACCTCCTTAAATATGTTAGAATATATTTTAATAAATATAGTAAGCTTAAACTCAATGTATAAAAGTTAAAGCCTGATTCAATGAGTTATATTATACAATAAAATGTATAAATATGCAATCTAATATATAATTATTCATTAATAAAAAAACTATTTTTAAAATATGGGAAGCTAATAGGAGATGACAATACAAATGGTTATAATGGGAATTGATCCCGGATTTGCAATTACAGGCTACGGTATAGTAAAATATGAAGGTAACAAGTTCACCCCAATAGATTATGGGGCTATTACAACAGAAAGTTCCATGGAACTTCCCAAAAGATTGTTACATCTTCATAATGGGCTTAAAGAGCTCATAGACAGGTATAAGCCCTCTGCCATTTCTATTGAAGAGCTGTTTTTCAACAAAAATATCAAGACAGCTCTAACGGTAGGACATGGAAGGGGAGTCGCAGTTCTTGCTGCAGCACAGTCGGGTATTGATGTCTTTGAATATACGCCCCTTCAGGTAAAACAATCGGTAGTTGGGTATGGTAGGGCAGAGAAGGCTCAAATGCAGCAGATGATAAAAATAATTCTGAATCTTTCTAAAGTTCCCAAGCCGGATGATGTGGCAGATGCTTTAGCAGTGGCTGTTTGTCACGGGCATTCGTATAAAATGATGAATTATAGAGGATAATCATAAAATTAATTGACTTGGAGGAATAGTAAATTGTATGCATATATAAGAGGAAAGCTTGAGTACAAACACAACGAGTATGTAGTTATAGAAGCTAATGGAGTAGGGTATAAGATATCTACAGCTCTTTCTACAATCGGGAATATTGGCTCTATAGGCGAAGAGGTAAAGGTGTATACACACCTTTATGTAAGGGAAGATATAATGAGCCTTTATGGTTTTTCAACCCAGGAAGAACTGGGAATGTTTGAGCTTCTGATAAGTGTTTCGGGAGTTGGGCCTAAAGCAGCAATATCAATATTATCGTCAACATCACCTTCTAAATTCAGTCTTGCTGTAATAACGGATGACATAAAGACCTTAACCAAAGCTCAGGGAATAGGCAATAAAATGGCCCAGAGGATAATTCTTGAGCTAAAGGATAAGATAAATAAAGAGCAGTTGACTCCTGATTTTAACGACAAATTGGAGAAGGCTTCGTTGGATAAGGACAGCTCTAGAGTCTCTGAAGCCATAAGTGCCCTGATGGTACTTGGATACACTTCGGCAGAAGCAAGTAAGGCAGTTTCGGCAGTTTATTCCGAAGATATGGATCTGGAGACCATAATAAAAAATGCTCTAAAAGGGCTGGCAAGAACTTAAAATTAAGGTTTTAGTGTTTTATATAGGATTAAAATAGAATAGATATAGAGATCGAACTGTAAAAGTAGATAAACAAGATAGGCAAGCTATTTGTATCAAATTAGCGGAGCGAATTATATGTTTATCTTTACAGTTCGTTATCCCTAGAATAACTGTGTTCAATGTATGAGATTCTGATAAGATATCGGTTTTACTAAAAAAGTACCGGTTTGGAGGTTAATTATGGAGGACAGACTTGTTGGGTGTAAATTGAATGAAGAGGATGCAGAGGAATCCAGCCTTAGGCCCAGAAGGCTTAATGAGTATATAGGACAGACCAAGGTTAAAGAAAACCTTGTGGTATTTATCGAGGCCGCAAAGAAAAGGAATGAAGCGCTGGACCATGTGCTTCTCTATGGTCCTCCAGGTCTTGGGAAAACCACCCTTGCCAGTATAATTGCTTCAGAGCTGGGAGTTAATATACGTGTTACATCAGGGCCCGCTATCGAAAAGCCCGGAGACCTGGCTGCCATATTGACCAACCTTGGAAATTATGATGTTCTTTTTATAGATGAGATTCACAGGCTAAACAGGAGTGTCGAGGAAATATTATATCCCGCCATGGAGGATTATGCCCTTGACATAATAATAGGAAAGGGACCTAGTGCGCGGTCCATAAGGCTTGATCTTCCCAAGTTTACGCTGATTGGTGCAACTACAAGGGCAGGGCTTCTTACCTCTCCTCTAAGAGATAGATTTGGAGTAATAAACAAGCTTGAGATGTATACTCCAGGGGAGTTAAAGCTGATAGTACAAAGATCGGCAGGTATTCTAAATGCGGGTATTGAAGAAGCGGCAGCGGAAGAGATAGCAAAACGTTCCAGGGGAACCCCGAGGATAGCTAATAGAATATTAAAGAGAGTCAGGGATTTTGCACAGGTTAAGTCAAATGGGTTTATCACTGAGGAAATTGCAAAAACCAGCCTGGATGCTCTTGAGGTTGATACAATAGGCTTGGATGCAGTGGACAGAAATCTTTTAATGAGTATAATAGATAAATTTGCAGGTGGTCCGGTAGGACTTGATACACTGGCAGCAACCATTGGAGAGGAAACTGAGACCATTGAAGATGTGTACGAGCCCTATTTGCTTCAACTGGGGTTTATAAACAAGACACCCAGGGGAAGGGTTGCTACAAAGCTGGCTTACGAGCATTTTGGATTTAGATATGAATAAATATGGAGGTAAAAATGAAGCTGTTACTTCACATGTGCTGCGGACCTTGTTCAGTTTATCCTGTAAGTGTACTAAGGGAAGAAGGCATAAATTTTGAGGGTATTTTTTATAATCCTAATATTCATCCCGCGGAGGAGTTCTCCAAAAGGAAGGAAAATGTTGAAAGATTCGCAGATTTAAAGAATATCCATGTAATATACATGGATGACTTTATGCAGGAAACCTGGGAAAATTTCAGCGGTTCAAATGCCAATAGGTGCAGCATGTGTTATGCACTTAGGCTTGATGAAACAGCCAGATTTGCAAAGAACAAAGGTTTTAGTGCTTTTACTACAACTCTTCTGGTAAGCCCTTATCAAAATCATGAGTTAATTAAAGATCTTGGAGAAAAAGCTGCAGGCAAATATGGAGTAGAGTTCTATTACAGGGACTTTAGACCGGGTTTCCGGTTAGGGCAGCAGGAAGCCAAAGATTTAGGATTATACAGGCAAAAGTTTTGCGGATGTATAATATCATATGATGAAGCAAAAAATTATAAAAGGAAATAGTATAAGATATTTGATATAGTATTTATAAATTAAAAAGACGGTGATATTTTTATGGATGGAATACAGGTAACAGGTAAACTCATAATATCGTTAGGTGCAGTGCTTTTACTGGTTGGTACTCTGATGTATTTTGGAGGAAGGCTTGGGATAGGGAGGATACCGGGAGATATAGTTTATAGAAAAGGTAATTTCGTATTCTATTTCCCTTTGGCCACCAGTATATTGCTAAGTATAATCCTCACCCTGATTTTTGCCCTATTTCGCATTAGAAGATAGTGTAGTGTCTTAACATAAAAATTAGATCAAAAAGTACAGGGTTAATCTAGCAGAAAATGGATATTTAATACAAAAATATTGATTTTATATTGCAATTGTGTTAATGTATAATTGGTGACAAATAAATATTTAGAGAATATTTTTTGGGGTTATTTTGGGGTTAAGGGAGTCAATGATGTATGCTGTTTCCATTTTTAAAAAACAATTACCTAAGCATTGATGTGGGCTTTAGGAATATCAAGGTCGTAGAGGTTGCGGTGAATAGGAATAACGAGGTTTACATAAAAAACTTTGGAATTGCTCCTACACCTATCAATTGTATAAAAAACGGCGTCATAAAAAATATTGATGCTGTTTCAAGTGAGATAAGCAGGATAATTAGAGAAAATAAAATGAAAGTTAAAAAGTCCAAAATTGTCATGTCTGGAACGAGCATTATATCGCGTGTCTTTCTGCTTGAAAAAATACCCGGAATGGATCTTGACACTGTAGTTACTGATGCAATAACCGCTAATATGCCTATTAATCCCGAAGAACACAAAATAGACTATAAAGTTTTGCAAGAATTTAAGGAAAACGGTGTTGACAAACTTAAAGTATTTGTTACTGCTGTTAGAAAGAACATAATAAACAGCTACATAGATGTTCTGTTTGAGTTGGGTTTGAAGCCTATCTCTGTTGATATCCCTGCAAACAGTACTGCAAAGTTCTTTAACAGGGAGATAAAGGTCAGCATAGATAATGTCAAGTTTGTAAACCCAAACAAAAGTCAGCTTAATAAAGATGCGTTTGCTGTTATAGATTTTGGTTCGGAAACTACGATAATTAATATATTAAGAAACAAGATACTTGAGTTTAACAAAGTAATACTTACAGGCAGTGCCAATATGGATGAAATAATTGCAAAAACTGCGCATAAATCGATAATTGAAGCCGAGAGACTTAAAAAGGCATACGGCATTACCGTTCCGCCACCTCATAATACGGATGAAGACCATATGAGAGTTTATAGAGCTTTAAAAGATATGGTGGATAAGCTGCTTAACCAAATATATATGTGTTTGACTTTCTACGAAGCAAGATGCTATGGGGTCAAGGTTGGAAAGATTTTCATAATAGGTGGAGGTTCCTTGCTTAAGGGTCTAAGTGACTATATGGAGCAAGTGCTGCAAATACCAGTATATCCAGTAGGATTATTGGATATAGACGGCATTGATATAAATAAGAATCTAAATGGAGATAAGTTGAATTTCCTGGTAAATGCTGTAGGTATAACATTGTAATTGTGTTGGTTTAAGCGAAATATAAAGATACAAAATCTCGTACTGTTACAGGGTGCGGGATTTTTTTGTAATGAAAAGATATTACAATTCTATTACAAATCAATTTATACCGCTGCTTCGACAGGAAAAATTCCTAACCTGTCGAATTATATTATATAAGAAGTGGGTGTCCCCAAATTTAACTACCCAATATAAGACATGACACCACACAAGAGTATAACTGCCAGTGTCCGCTTGGTACATTTTACAAAAGAAAAAAATAAGAGGTGTTAATATGAAAAAAGCTCTATTTATGTATTTGGTGATTTTGTCACTTGCTTTCAATTCATTAGGGGTCTTTGCCAGGGACATAATGCTAAGCTACGATGGGTCAGTACATAAGTATACCGGAAATGTCTATAGCCTAAAAGTGAATAATGAGACGGTGGAGTCGGACATACCTCCAGTAATAATTAACAACCGTTCTTTGGTTCCTGTCAGGGCTATATTTGAGAAACTTGGTGCCAAGGTTGTTTGGGATGGGGCAAATCAAAAAGTCTCGATATCTTATAAGGCCACCAATGTTGAACTTAAAATAAACGACTATTATGCCCTGGTTGACAGCAGGAAGGTAAAGATGGATGTCCCTGCCAAGATTATCAACAACAGGACAATGGTACCATTGCGTTTCGTAGGAGAGCAGCTCAATATGAAGGTTGGCTGGTACCCGGAGAAAAACGAGATTACCATAGACAGCAATGAGATCAAAGCTCTTGGCAGTTTAAACGACATAAAGTATTCAAAAGATGACAGTGTACATAAGGTGCAAATAGCTTTGGACAAATACAGCAACTATAAAATCATAAGAGTTCCGGAGCCTGATAGAATCGTAGTTGATTTTCCCAACACAAAAGTATCAAGTGCTAAACAGAACATAGATGTAAATAGCGGGCTGATAAAGTCAATACGGTGCGGGCAGTTTGATACAGAGACCGCTAGGGTTGTGCTGGATGTAGTCGGTAAACCCCAGTACAGGGTAGTGGAAAGTCCAACGGGTCTGGTATTAAATATACAAGAAGGAAGTATAGACACTCCTTCCCAACCATCCGGCAGCGGCAGCACCAACTTACCCTCCGACAATCAACTGGTTGTAAAGCATATAGTTAAATCAGACCATGAACAGGTTATAATAAAGGCAAAGAACTATGAGAAATACACATCCTTTTTATTAACCAACCCGGACAGGATTGTTGTAGATATACCTGATACGGCTGCACCGGACAGACAGCAGAGAATAGATGTAAACAGTCCTCTAACAAGTTCAGTAAGATATGCAAAGTATGAAGAAAATGGTGCCAGGGTGGTTGTTGATACTAAAATACAGCCACACTACAAGGTTCTGAAATTAGATGGACAGCTTGTTATTTATATCTCAAAGACAGCTATTAACGGCAATCCATTAGATAACCCTACTACCAGCAGGGGAGAAGTAGACAGGGATGCTTTGCCCACAGATAATGTACTTAGTGTAAATCATTTTATTAAAGAAACATATGAAGAGGTTTCATTAAACCTTAAAAACTATTCCAATTATAATATTGACAAGCAAATAGAGCTTAACAGAATTGTTATAGATATACCCGATACTCTTGCACCAGATGCTGAGAAGAAGATGGACATTAAGAGTAATTTGATTGAATGTATAAGATATGCAAGCTTTAATAGAACTTCTGCCAGGATAATTATTGAGCTTAAAGGGAAGTCTGACTACCAGGTCCTGGAGGAAAACGGCAAACTGGCTTTAATGATAACAAAAGGGGTATCGGGTGAAAACCCTGGAAGTGAGGAGCCAGTAGCTACAGAGCCGCCATCAGGACAAGAGCCTGTTGTAGACAAACCTGTTGAAGGTGATCCGGCAAAAGAGGAACCCGGCAGCGGAGATGCAACTGATGTTCAAAACAAATTAAGATTGGATTACGTAGTTAATGAAACATATAACAAAGTTATACTTAATTTAGATAATAGTGAAGATTGTAATGTATTCAGACTTACAGGGCCTAACAGAATTGTAATAGATATACCCAACGCTGTGGTTGAAGGGGAACAGAAGACAATCAGCGTTAAGAGCAAGTTTATTGATACCATAAGATATTCCCAGTACGAGAAAAATACTGCCCGGGTTGTTATTGATGTTCCAAACCAGCCGCAATATCATGTTTCGAAATCCAATGGCAAGCTGCAGGTTTTTCTTATTAGTCCGACTTACAGGAATATCACGTACAATAATAATGGAGACAGGATACATTTTATATTAAACGGAGCCAAGCTGACAGAGGGAGGAGAGTTCTTAAAACGGCTCTATAAGGACAGCTACGATTATGAAGGCAGGAAATACACTATAACATTTCCAAGTAATCTGGCAGATATAGGTACCGGTATTTTCTATATTAACGATAATATACTAGATTATGTTGAAATCACCAGGAATGAAGCAGCCAATGAGACAAGTATAGAATTTAATGCCAAGGATAGCTTTGTCTATGAGATAAATACCAGAAGCTATGTTAACAATACTGCAATTACACTGCTTAAAAGGGCCTCAAAAGAGGACCGGCTGGTTGTCATAGACCCAGGACACGGAGGAGAGGAGCCTGGAGCCGTATACGGGGGAATAAGCGAGAAGGACCTTAACCTTGATATAGCAAAGAGGCTAAACGCTCTTCTGAAAAGCAAGAATGTCAAGACATACATGATGCGAGAGGATGACAGCTATGTTGGCCTTTATGAAAGGGCTTATATAGCAAACAGCCTCAATGCCACATTATTTTTAAGTATACACAATAATGCATTTCATTCAAAATATAAGGGAACAGAAACTCTTTACTACCCACAGAGGCCTGGTGAAACCGGCCTTACCGGTAAAAGGTTTGCCCAGATTGTGCAGAATAATCTTATAAGCACACTTAATACTGTAGACAGGAAAATTGTTGAACGGCCGAACCTTGTAGTTCTTAAGGCAACCAAGATGCCAGCTGCACTTGCGGAGATTGCCTTTATGACCAACAGCGAGGATATGGCAAGGCTAAAATCGGAAGCTTTCAGGCAAAAAGCTGCAGAGGCTCTATGCAACTCAATTCTGCAGTCCTTAAGCGAAATGAATTAAAGAATAGTAAAGGGTGGCCTTAAAACAGCCACTCTTTATTTATGCTTAGACCATTTTTTTGCAAATGTTTGTTATTAAAATAAATATTATGGTATTATAATTATATGTTGTAAGAATCTAACTTTGATAATAAGGGCGTTTAATTAAAGCTAAAGAAACATAGGATATTACTCGGAAAGGTTGTGTTTATAGTGGCAATATTAGTTACAGGAGGAGCAGGGTACATCGGCAGTCATACAGTGGCAGAATTGCTTGAAAAGAACGAAGAGGTTATAGTTTTGGATAACCTTGAAAAAGGACATAAGGATGCTGTATTGGGCGGAAAGCTGATGATAGGTGACTTAAGAAATAAAGAGTTTTTGAAGGATGTCTTTTTGAATAATAACATTGAAGCAGTTATTCATTTTGCGGCTTATATTGAAGTCGGGGAAAGTGTAAGCAATCCTTTAAAATATTATAATAACAACGTGATTTCAACGTTAAATCTCCTTACTGCCATGCAGGAAGCAGGTGTAAATAAAATCGTTTTTTCTTCAACAGCAGCAACATATGGAGAGCCCGAAAACATACCCATATTGGAAACTGATAAGACCTCGCCGACAAACCCCTATGGGGAAACAAAGCTTGCGGTTGAAAAGGCATTAAAGTGGGCTGATAATGCATACGGAACAAAACACGTTGTGTTAAGATATTTTAATGCCAGCGGAGCTCATGCAAGCGGCAGTATAGGTGAAGACCATAGCCCTGAATCCCACTTGATTCCTTTAGTTATTCAGGCGGCTATGGGGAAAAGAGACTCAATCAAGATTTTTGGGAATGATTATAATACACCTGACGGAACATGTATCAGGGACTATATACACGTTTCAGACCTTGCACAAGCTCATTATCTGGCTCTAAAGAAGCTAAGAAGAGGTGAAAGCAGCCAGGTATACAATCTTGGAAACGGCAAGGGCTTTTCGGTTAAAGAAGTTATAGATGTTGTCAGGAGGGTAACAGGAAGGCCTGTTACTGCAATAGATGCTCCTAGAAGGCCAGGTGATCCGGCTGTTTTGGTAGCTTCATCCGAGAAAATCAAGGGAGAATTGGACTGGCAGCCTAAAATGGCGGATCTGGACACAATAGTAAGCTCTGCGTGGAACTGGCATTTGAATCATCCCGATGGATATAACGATAAGTAATAAGTAAAATTTTACAAACAAATTATAAACTTCTTCATTTCTGTCTATACTTACAGTAATACAAAAATTTTACTGTAAGGAGTAGGTAATATGAAGAAGTTTTTATGTCTTATGGTTGTTTTAGGATTAACCTTTTTTTACGGGTGCCAAATACCGGTAGATAATATTGAAGATAATAAAACCGATCCAAACCCTGTAAGTTTGGAGCCTGATATCCAAGATAGCAAGGCTGACCTTAAGAATAGGGATAAAAGTACATATGAAAATAATGAAGACATCGAAAAAAGTGAGAATAGTGAGAAGGAAAACAGTACTGCTTTGGAATCAGTTGAAGTAGCAGTTTGTTATAGGGACAGTGAGGGGATGATAATTCCCATAACAAGAAAAATAGAGAAGCAGGAAGGAATAGCAAAGGCTGTGCTGCGGTCCATGGTTGACAACGAAGAGAATAATCTTGCTCTAAAGCCCTTTGGACTCTATACTGTTTTACCCCAGGGCACAGATATACTGGGGATGAATATTAAAGAGGGTACTGCAGTTGTTGATTTTAATGATAAAGTATTGGAGTATAATGACAAGTCCGAGGAAAAAAATATAATTACATCTATTGTATATTCCTTAACTGAGTTTAACACAATAAATAGTGTGAAAATCTTAGTAAAGGGAAAACAGTTAGAAAAGTTAAAGTACGGAACCGATATATCAGGTGATCTTAATAGAGACAATATATTGATTAATTCCGATAAGGCCAATCTGGCAGAAAAGGTAAAGAAGGTAGATATTTATCTTTTTAAGTTTATCAATGAAAAATTTGAGTACATTCTTCCCGTATCAATGGAGTACATAGGTGTGCAGCAGGATAAGCTCCCGGAGGAAATGATAAGACTCTTATCAGGAAAAACTTATAACGAAAAGCTTTACTCCCAGATGCCTCCCAAAGTCGAGTTAATAAGCAGCAAGCTTGAGGATGGCGTTCTGATACTAAACTTCAACAAAGAAATTAGAAATTATGGCGGTAATGCAAGGGAAGCAGGTATATTAAAGCAGATTATATATACTATGAAGCAGATTGAAGGTGTTAAAAAAATCAAAATTTTGATTGAGGGTAAAGAAGGTGAACTTCCTGAAGGGACCGATATTTCAAGGGAGATTTTACTGCCAACGGATATAAATGTACTTGAAAACTCTTAAAAAACTCCTTGAAGTTTTAGCATATTTTAAATAATATATAGTGTATGAATAATGGTGACATTTGACAGCAAAATAGTAACTGGAAAGGTAGGGATCGTATTGAGAGTTGACGGAAGAAGCCAGGCTGATCTTAGACCTGTAAGAATTACAAGAAACTATATAAAGCATGCTGAGGGCTCGGTTTTGATTGAAATGGGGGATACTAAAGTTATCTGTACTGCTACTGTGGACGAAAGAGTTCCTCCCTTTAAAAAGAATACCGGTGAAGGATGGGTTACGGCTGAATATGCCATGCTTCCAAGATCCACCGGGGTAAGGAATCAAAGAGATATAAGCAAGCTTAAGCTTACCGGAAGAAGTCATGAGATACAAAGGCTTATAGGCAGGGCCCTTAGGTCGGTTGTCAATTTTAGTTTACTCGGTGAAAGAGTAATTATAGTAGACTGTGATGTAATACAAGCTGACGGGGGAACCAGAACAGCTTCCATAACAGGTGGTTTTGTTGCTTTGGTTGATGCCTGTAAGAAGCTGGTGGATAGTGGGCTTATCGAGAAAATTCCCATAACGGATTTTGTAGCAGCCATAAGCGTTGGTATAGTTGATGATAGGGAAATGCTTGACCTATGCTATGAGGAGGATTCCAACGCAGCCACCGATATGAATGTTGTTATGACTTCTGCCGGGGAATTTATAGAGATCCAGGCTACAGGTGAACAAGCACCCTTTAGGAGAGAACAGTTTGATAAGCTTGTAAATTTGGCCCAGCAGGGAGTAAGCAGGCTCATAGAAATACAGAAAGATGCATTGGGGCAAGTATCAAATGAGGTTGGGAGAGTAACGAAGGATGAAAAAGTTTATAGCAGCGACGAAAAACAAGGGGAAGCTTAAGGAAATAGAAGAGATTCTATTAGGTCTTCCTTTTGAAGTGATTTCTATGGAAGAAGCTGGGGTGCTAGATGATATTGAAGAGTATGGGAGCACATTTGAAGAAAATGCTTTAATAAAGGCTCGTGAAGTTTATAAAGCCATAGGCGAAATGGTAATGGCAGATGATTCAGGTCTTGAAGTAGACTATTTAGATGGCGCTCCCGGAATATACTCATCAAGGTTTGCCGGTGAAGGTGCAAGTGATGAGGACAGGAACAACAAGCTTCTTTCTCTTCTTGAGGGTGTACCTTTTGAAGAGAGAAAAGCAAGGTTTGTTTGCGTGATAGCAGTAATACTTCCTGGCGGAGAGGAGTTTACCGTAAGGGGAACCTGTGAAGGATATATCGGTTTTGAGCCTCAAGGTACCAACGGTTTTGGGTATGATCCCCTCTTTTACGTACCTGAATATGATATGACATCTGCACAAATGGAATCTTCAAAGAAACATGAAATCAGTCATAGAGGTAAAGCATTGAGAAAGATGGTTGAGGAGCTTAAAGAAAGATTAAGTATTAAGGAAAAAAATTCTTATAAATTTTCTTAAAACTAGTGTTGACAAATAAAACTCTTGTTTGTATAATATAAAAAGTCAGCGCTAAGTGAGATAGCTGGTAAATTAAACTGCGGGTGTAGTTCAATGGTAGAACATCAGCCTTCCAAGCTGATTGCGAGGGTTCGATTCCCTTCACCCGCTCCAAAAATTTTATATATCTGCCCGTAGCTCAGTTGGATAGAGCAACGGACTTCTAATCCGTTGGTCGGACGTTCGAGTCGTCTCGGGCAGGCCATGTATAACCCTAGAGGGCTTAACCTTCTAGGGTTTTGCTATATCTTGGCAATAATAATTGAACAACCCCACAAACAATACCGCACATTATAAGCTAATAAAACTAAAATTATAAATACGTTTGCAGGAGGGCTTGCAAGGGTGAGTTTAATGTGATATATTCTTGTCAAACGATTGTTTTAATATAACAATTGTTTCCCCTAGGGAGCTAATCTAATTAGCTCTATTTTTTTACTCAAGAGTATTTTTGAAAAGCAGTTTTACATTCTTATATGGTTGTTGGATATGAAAATTAAGTCGTAATAGAATTAGTAGTATAAAGAAAGACTAGGCAAAGACAATAAAGAAGGGGGTAATAGAAATTGGGGTTTATAATTATTACTATTTTTATTTGGGTATTGTATACTTTTATAATGAAGAAGAAAAAGAAGGAAAGCTTTAGGTTTTATAAGGCACTGCTGCCAATGGTAATATTTTCGGCAATTATTGTTGCTGACTTGGGGATTAACTATGCAGCATCCGCAATACCAAACATAAATGATGGTATAGGTATACATACATTTTGGGCTTATTGGATTATTGGAGATGATGGCTGGAGTATACCATTGTTTAAAAGCTATTTTGACAAAGGCAGTATTGTAAGTATTGTTCTATTGCTGGTCTACTCCATTTTAAGAGTTGTAGAAGACTAAGGATTTTCAGGAAAAAGATTATTTCTCTTTGTTTCTTTTAGCAGCAGCAAGTCCTCCAATGATTACTGCGGCTGCAGCTGCTGTTAATATGGCAATAGTACTGTTTGACAGACTATTATCCTGTGGTTCACCGTTAGATGTAGAAGCTGCAGGTGAGGAGGTTACTGCCACATCTGGCTTGCTGCTCTCTAAGCTGCTGTCCACACTATTGGTAACACTATTTGCTTCATCGTCACGAAATTGGTTAAACTTTTCAATAGTCTCATTTGAGTAATGGCCGTTATTAATATAGTTATTCATACGTCTTATAAATTGGTCCGTACTTTTAAGCTTCAGTGTCTTTTTATCAAGAGAGTCCGCCTTTGCTGCAAGACGTCCATATACTCTTAAGCCATCCGGTGACGTTTCAACTACAACTGCACAATAGTCATTGATTTTTGGTTTTGCTCTTAGGCCTTGTCCGGTGGCATACTCAAAATCAAGTATATCCACTGATTTCTCCGAAAAGCTGCCAAACACCACCTCAGAGATTTTTAATGTAGCAGTAGTGCCATCAACTTTTTCTATTGTCCCGATAAAACAGTAGTTAGCATTAGTTAATGCACTTTCAGGTATATCTCCTGCCAGAACAGGAACTGCTCCAACAATTAAAAGCAATATAACAAAACCTAATAATAGTCCGATTTTTCTACTCACAATTCTCCCCCTCTTAGTACACAATACCGATATAAATTCTTTTTATTTGTATATTAGAAATATTAACCATATTATACTATACATAAGTAAGAAAAAATATGATATCAGTAAATTTTTTTTCACTTTAGGTATGTAATTTTGTACACTACAGTAGAAATTAACATGTTACAGCAACAGGTGTTGCCGGACCTCATCCGGAGAATGGCTTACTGCAGGACAGTATAAGGAATACCAATGTTCTGGAGAAGATGTATTGAACGCAGTAGAACTAAGAATTTAGAAGAGAAAAGAAGAAATGAGAAAATGTTCTTTTACTGGCGGGAACCACGTATATTTGTTATGATGGCCAAGTCATGGAACTTATTTATTCTGTCCCATTTCCTTATGCCCAGATCCCTTTCAAAGTTTATTGAATTGATAATCCAGTTTCCATTCTTAAATATATGAATACTTCTTGGGTTATAATAAATTATTTTAACATCTTTACCCTTGGATATTTCATACATTTTACTTTCGAATTCGGCAACCTTCCACTCTGAAAACGGATTATAAAAATAGAAAACAGTGCCCTCCGGCGGGAG
>JBMOLK010000340.1:0-3257 GCA_049325575.1 Bacillota bacterium
TTTTAGCCTCTTCTATACGAAGTTTATGGATATATTCATTAAACCTGATACCAAATTTCCTTTTAAACAGCTGGCCAAGGTAAACTGGGGTTATGTATAGACTTTTAGACATTTCTTTAATAGAAATAGGATTTTTGTAGTTTTGCCTCACATATTCTTCAATTCTGTATGAGTTTTCATCGTTTTTCTTTTTATTTAGTTCATTAATTATTTTGCAGCGGTCCTTACAGTAATCAGTGAGTATTTTTTTTAATTCAATATTTGATATATTACAATTTTTAATCCCGGTAATATTTAGTTCTTTTAAAAACACGCCTTTATTCCCGTCCATATTCTGTATTAGTTTTATACTCCGGTAAACAATATTCTTAACATACATAATAACTATTTCCGGTGCCAATAATATTTTGTTGAAATGTGAAAATGCGGCGTCTATACTACTTTCTACTTTATCAGGGCAAGCATCTTCAATTGCATCAATAACATTATTAATAAATTCATTTTCCAGAAATCCATAATTAAAAACTCTATCCTTAACAGTATTATAAAATATTATGCTGCTGGGATTTTTGTAAAAGCTGTGACTTAGTGCTTTATGAGCAGCGTTATATGAATTGATGATGTGTGCTAAATCAATGACAGGTGTACCAACAGCAATATAAAAGCTTTTATTGCAGCTTCCTTCCAAATGCCGGTATAAGGCATCTGCAAAACCCTCAACTTCCCTCTGGTCTTCATAATAATCTGTAAAACCCACAAGGAGGCCATAACTGTTTTCATCATGATTTATAATAATGACAGGGTCATACTCTTTAGCCAGGTCTTCAAGAATATTACCGATAGGATCTTTTCGGCTTTGTGACTCCATCCTGATATTTTCATCCTGATCAGGATAATTTGAAATATTATCATTCTCTAATGTCTTAATCAAAATATAATACCATACCCTCACCAAACTTTTATTAAAAGCACTCTTGTAAAGGCTTAAAAACTCTTCTATGTCACACTCTCTATGGATGAGTTTTCTAATGATACAGCCCATAGATATATGCATTTCTTCCATAGAGGGTACAGCTGCTTCCCTTTGCTGCTCAATTTCATTATGTAATTCCTTTAAGACATCTGTCATTTCTTCTTCAAATAAAGGCTTTAAAAGATAGTGTTTAACGCCAAATTGCATGGCTTTTCTGGCGTACTCAAATTCGCCGTACCCACTTAAAATAATGAACCTGATATTCATATGAAGCTTATTTCTGATATGTGATATCAGGGCCAGACCATCCATCACCGGCATTCTGATATCAGTTACTATTACATCAGGCCTTAGTTTCTTTGTCAATGATACTGCTTCCACGCCATTTTCACATACACCGCAAATTTCATATCCTAGTTTTCCCCAATCCACAACACTTTTAAGTCCTTCTATGGATAGAGGCTCAT
Organism: Bacillota bacterium; assembly: GCA_049325575.1. Taxonomy (GTDB): domain Bacteria; phylum Bacillota; class Clostridia; order Acetivibrionales; family Acetivibrionaceae; genus JBMOLK01. The sequence goes on from JBMOLK010000340.1 coordinate 1,441, forward strand.
CATCTACAATTAATACCTTTAACATCTTAAGGCCTACCCCCATATAAAACTTTTATTGGTTTATGATCGGGATTGTGAAACTTACCTTTGTACCCTCATCTATCTTACTGTCTATTCTGAATTGAAAGTCTTCACCATAATATAACTTTAGCCTCCGGTAAACATTTCTTATACCTATACTTCCTGTTTTATATATACCATCAGCCATGTTCAGCATAATTTCATCCAGCTTTTCACCAGGTATCCCTCCTCCATCATCTGCTACAACTACCTTGAGGTTTTGGTCCTTAAGCAGAGCTTTTATACTAATAGATCCAGTACCCTTAATGCTTTGGATCCCATGCTTACACGCATTTTCCACCAAAGGCTGTATACTCATTTTGGGTATTTTAAGATAAATTGCCTTTTCATCTATCAAAACAGTATATTTAAACTTCTCACCAAAACGAAACTTCTCGATTTTAAGATACATCTCTGTAAAGGATATCTCCTCCTCTACTGTTACAAGATCATCTCTCCAGCTTAAAAGCCTTCTTAATGTTTTTGAAAGGTATTTTATAACATCAATGATTTCCGTATAGTTGTTTTTAACACTGACAACCAAAATAGCATTAAGTGTATTAAACAGAAAATGAGGGTTCATCTGACTTTGTAAAAAATTCAGCTCTGCATGAACTCTTTCAAGTTCCAGGTCTTTCTTCTGAATTTGCAGCTTGTACACATCATTAATTAATATATTTATTTTTGCTGCCATCTTGTTAAAGCTTCTTATAAGTCCGCCAATTTCGTCCTTTCCTTCATTAAGATCAATCAAATCAAACTGCTCTTCTCCTAGCTTTGACATGTGTTTTGAAAGTTTCTTTATTCTTAAGTTATATGATCTTAAAATAATAAAGACCAGAAGGCTGGAGACAAGCATACTTATGAGTGTAAGAAAAAATACGAAGTATCTTGACTTTCCAATTGCTTTTAGAACTATCTCCTTATCAGCTATTCCTATCAGCCGCCAGTTTTTGAAATATAGGGCATCTCCAGGCTTATCATCAAATACAATATCATTTTTATCGTAACTGACAGTATCAAGCCTTGGGAAATCCATGTAAGTATAATTATCATGCCTGGAATTTGAGGAGCATACTATTCTGCCTTGGCTATCTACAAGATACAAGGCCAAATAGCTCTGTTCCCTGTGGAATATTTCATAGAACCTGCTTATATCAATATCAATCTTTAGTATTTTCTCGTTTGAACCAGGTGTTCCGTATTCATTCATCCTTCTTATAAGACTCAAATATCCATTATATCTGTTCTTAGTGTTTTGCCTGGCTTCCCTGTAAGCATACAGAAGCACCTTATCATCTGTACCGATAACTCTTTTATACCATAGTTTGTCCCTTATGATATCATCAAACTTAAAGTAATTACCCCCATTTACTATTGTACTGTTAGCAGTATATATGCAGATGTCTGAAACATTATTATAAATTGTAATATACCTTGTCACCTTGTCTCTTAAAGAATTATTATAAGTATCATAATATTCATTTTCATCTTTATATTGTTTGTCCATTTCATCATATATTGTCCTGTCGGTGGATATTGAATGACTCACAGCAACACACTCTTCCACCGCACTTACAATATCAGTCTTTGCCCTGTCGTAAGAGATTCTGAAGTTCTCTTCCTCCCTTTCCCTTATAGTTCCGGATATGCTGTCTAGAAAAAACAGGCTTATAGTTAGAATAGGTACTATAACGCACATGATATATATCAGCATAAATTTGTAATTTAGGGAGATATCATTGATTTTGTTCAAA
>JBMOLK010000341.1:0-27536 GCA_049325575.1 Bacillota bacterium
TGCCGCTGCTTCTTATATACATTTACCATACTTGCTCATGCTGATATAATAACAATAATATGCATTTTTTAAAAGTCTTATAGAAAAAATAATATGCAAATTTGCTGTTAACTACTTTTTTTATTAAAATTTAAGACTTTTTTTAATATGATCCGTATTATAAGATAAGAAAAGTAAAACAGGCATATGCATTGCTAAACAGTTTAATTTGGCTTGCTGATAAAAATAAATGATAAATGTATAAACCCAAAGGAGGAAATAGTATATGAACCGGAGATTAGCCCGTTCAAAAAATAATAAAGTTTTAGCCGGCGTATGCGGAGGCATAGCCGAGTATTTTAATGTGGACCCTACCATAATAAGACTTGGATTTGTAATAGCAGGCTTTTTTGGAGGAACAGGATTCATAGCGTATATAGTAGCACTGTTTGTGATGCCCGAGGGTGAAGGCTACAAGCCAGATAGTTTTTACAACGATGACAATGGCTTTAATATGGAGTATGAGAGTGAGAAAGACTTCAGTCAGGTAATGGGAGACAGTGAGAATACTTTTAAACATGACCCTGAAAGAAACAAAACTTTTATTGGAGTATGTCTTATTATCCTAGGTGTTATTTTTTTAGGCAAACAATTTTTAAGCTGGTTTGATTTCAGGTTTGTTGTTCCCATCATACTTATAGCTATAGGTTCACTGGTTATTTTCAAGGGGGGGAGGCGAATGTCATGAAAAGAAGCGGTATAGGTTTTGGTATCTTCCTTATGTTTGTCGGTATTATTGCCCTTTTGATCTACTTTGATGTTTTAAATATTTCTATTTTGTTTTTCCTGGCTACTCATTTACCGCTGATAATTGCCATGCTGCTTATTCTATCCGGAATAAACCTTATTTTTAGAAATTATTATTTTATCAAGTTCATTACCTGGACGGTTTTTTTTGCGGTGTTGATTTCACTAAGCTACTTTTACCAGGAAGATGCAAAGAGTATAAACTACGATTATAACAAGCCCTTTACAATAGAAAGCAGCGATGAGACAGTTAACGGAGAACTAAGACTGGATTTTGGCGGGCTTAAACTAAAGGTTGATTCTACAGAAAACAACCTGATAGAAGGAATAGTTAGAGACCCTAATATAAAATATGAAGTAGACTATAAAAACGGAAAGAAAACTGCTTTTGTCAAGTTCAATAATACTACGGTGTTTTCAATAAAAAACCTGGAAAGATTCTTTAACATCAGAAGAAATGTTATGGAAAAAGAGTCAAATATTTTTTTGAATGAGAATGTTTTATGGGATATTGATATGAATATGGGAGCTATTGATACGGAGATCGATATGTCTCGCCTGAAGGTTAAGAATCTTGATATAGATGGTGGAGCCGGAAACTTTAAAATAGTGCTGGGAGAAAAATATTCTACAAAGGTCAAAGTTGATGCTGGAGCTGCAGAATTTGATATACATGTTCCCAAGACTTCAGGATTAAGGCTTAAGGTTGACGGATGGCTTAATTCAACTAACTTTAACAATATTGACCTTGAAAAACAAGGAGACTATTACAAAACTTCAAATTATGATGAGGCAGAGAACAAGATAGAAATTGATGTGGATATTGGGGCCGGTGATTTGGAAATCAACGGCATTGAATAAAGGAATATTAGATTCCATATATAATATATAATGCTGAAGGCAGTATTTGGTACATGTCGACAGCATTTTTTGTTTTTCAGATATACTAAAGAGATCCAACTGTAAAAGTAGAAAACTTGATGAGCGAGCCATTTGAATCAAATAAGCTTAAGAGAATCATATGTTATCTTTACAGTTTGTTATCTCTAATTTTCTAAGTAATAAAAAAATATTTGAACCGATTAACTATGTCATGCGTCATTATTATGTAACAACAAGATGGAGGTGTGGGGGTGGAAACAGAGATGCTGATAGAAGCCGCAAAACGAGGGGACAAAAAAGCTTTTGAGTCGCTTGTTCAAAGGTATCATAATGAGCTATACTACACAGCCTTGGGGATAGTCCGTTCTGGCTGGGATGCTCTTGACATATGTCAGGAAACTTTTTTAAAAGTGTTTTCATCTTTGGATACATTAAAAGATACATCAAAGTTCAGGTCCTGGATGAACAGGATACTTATTAATAAATGTAACGACTACTTCAGGCAGAATAAGAGAGTAATTGTTTCTGATTATATTGAGGATGAAGGGTTTATTGAAGAGGGTAAAGAGGAAAATATGGACCTTTTAAAAGCTCTGGCATCCTTGAAGGAAGAAACCAGGGTTGTACTGACACTAAGATATTTTCAGGATCTGCCTCTAAAAGAAATTGCGGTTATTGTGGATGCTCCTGAGGGAACTGTTAAGTCACGAATAAGTAATGGGCTAAAAGAATTAAGAAAGCGGATGAGAACCTGCAAAGAAGGGGAGGGGCTTATATGAAATGTAATAAAGTCCTGGAGTTAATTGAAGAGTATATAATGGGAGAACTTGACCTGGATACTCGTATGCTGGTGGATAAGCATCTTCAGCAATGTGATGCATGTATGACTGAATACGAGGAAACAAAAGAAGTCATAGGTGGACTACACCAGCTTAAGAATTCATTAAAGATTAAGGAGGATATATTGGATATGAGCAAGAGGAGTATAGTAAAGAATGTAAGAAGAAACCGAAAACCGTTGGGAAGAGCGCTGTCAGGTGTAGCAGCAGGAGTATTTTTTGCAATGTTTCTTTTAACAAGTTCTATAATTGCTTTTCCCACATTTGCCTCAACATATGTGCCGGAACTTCCTGTCGTAAAGCAGCTGAAGGAGGTACAAAGCAGCTATAATACCGTAAAGCAGGAAAACCAGCAGATTAAAAAAGAGAATGAGGAGATAAAGCAGGAAAATGAAAAACTGAAGAAAACCATAAAGGAAATCGGAGGATCTTCTATAGTAGAGTATCAGACCAGTGAAGGTATCGGAGAAGCTGATAATAATGCAATACAGAATATGGTTATAGATTTTATAAAAGCACAATATAAAGGAGATATGGAAACTATCAAGGAAATGTGTACCGATGAGTTTAAGAAGGAAGTAGACAGAATGAGAAGTGACATACTAATGGACAAAAAAGGAGATGTTGTGTTTACCCAAATAACCAATGTTGCAAAAGAGGGAGAGTTATACCTGGTGTTTGTAAGATTGAATGACACCAGTGAGGCTGACGATGCAGATTATCAGTTGAATTTTGAACTTAAGAAGATAGGTGAAAAGTTTTTAGTATCCTTTGTAGGTAAGGATGCATAAACGCAAATAAGGTCCCCCAACATAAAAGACCGGGTATTTATTATAAAATGTACCCGGTTTTTTATTTATTGAAGATGGTAAGTATGGTAAAATAAAGGTGAAAGCAATCTGTTTCCGGGGGATAATGTGTGAAAAAATATACAAATACTTTTGTCAACGATTTAACCTTAAAAATTAGGTCAAGTAAAGTTTATCGTTATATTGATTCTTTAGGAAGGAAGCTGACTACATTTAGAATTGTATTGATATATATAGTGGTAGGCTCCTTATGGGTTTTGCTGTCCGACAGGATACTGAAATCTCTATGCCATAACAATGAAACGCTTACTATGCTGCAGACGTTCAAGGGCTGGTTTTTTATTGCGGGTACTGCGTGGATGCTCTATTTGCTGATTGATAAAAGTACGAAAGAGATAAGGAAATCCAAAGAGGAACTAAAGAGCAGCGAAGAGAGATATGAACTGGTTATAAACAATACAACGGACGGTTTGTGGGAGTGGAATATTGAGAAAAGAATTATTTTATTTCCTTTAGAGTGGAAAAGGAAGCTAGGATATGATCAAGAAAAAGAATCCAACTTCATTAACATCATTAAGGAAATAATACATCCGGATGATAAAGAGCAGGCGGTACAGACTATAAGTGACTATCTTTCAAAGAAGACCTTAAAGTATAAATCAGAGTTCAGGCTTATGGCAAAAGATGGAAGATATTTCTGGTTTCTTTTCAGGGGACAGGCCATTTGGAGTAAAGATGGAACACCTTTGGAAATGGTAGGAACTATCACCGATATTAGCGACCGGAAATGTACCGAAGAGGCACTTAAGAAAACCATGGAAGAGAATAGGAAGCTTCTGAATGAAGTTATTGAATATGATAAGTTAAAGACAGAATTTTTTTCAAATATATCTCATGAGTTTAGGACACCTTTAAATGTAATTCTTGGTACAATACAGGTTATGGACTTATATAGGAAGAAGGGAGAGAACTCTTTAACCGGCGAAAAGATGAACAAATACATGACTGCTATAAAGCAAAACTGTTACAGGCTTTTAAGGCTTATTAACAATTTGATTGATGTAACAAGGATAGACACAGGTTTTTACAGTATACAGCCTAAAAATGACGATATAGTAGGTTTTGTAAGGCAAATAGCTGCTTCTGTAGAAGAGTTTATATCGGTTAAAAGTCTAAAATTTATTTTTTATTCAAACGTAAGCAAAAAGGTAGTTGCTTTTGATCGAGATAAGATTGAAAGAGTAATTCTTAACCTTATATCCAATGCGGTTAAGTTTACAAAACCGGGAGGCAGCATTTTTCTAAGTGTATTTGACCTGGGAGATAATATAAGAATTTCGGTAAGGGATACTGGAATAGGTATAGATAAGGATAAGCTGGAGTTGGTATTCGAACGTTTTAGACAGGTGAATTCTACACTTACCAGGGACAGCGAGGGAAGTGGTATTGGGTTGTCATTGGTTAAGTCACTGGTGGAAATGCACGAAGGATCAATATCCATTGTGAGTGAGCCCGGTGAAGGAACAGAGTTTATTATTATCCTGCCTGCAAAAAGGGTTAATGAGGAAGAGTCAATTATAGTTGATAGAAGAGCAAATGGAATAAAACAAGAAGGAGTGGAAAGAATTAAAATAGAGTTTTCAGATATATATTTTTAGAGATAGCGAACTTTGAAGATAAACATATGATTCGCTTAAGTCTATTTGATAAAAATGGCTTACTCATCAAGTTATCTACTTTTACAGTTCGATCTCTTTAGTATTAATTTAACTTATAAGCAATAGTTTTTAATAATTAAAGAACGACAGACATTTTATATTGTTTTTCCTTTATTCTGTCGAAAAACATAATGTTTTTAGCCTTATCCCGGTATTGAATGAAAATGTTAAAGGTGATATATATAAATATGTTTATCTTTATAATTTGTTTTCTTTACATATAATAAGTTAATTATTATAGATTTATATTCTTAACAAGGGCGTAGGAGTATAGAAGTGCTTACGCTTTATATATTTTACATATTCGGAGGTTATTGGTTCTATGAGAAAAACAAAAATAATTTGTACACTAGGTCCGGCAGTGGATAGTGAAGATACATTAAAAAGGCTTATGTTAAAAGGTATGGACGTAGCCCGTCTTAATTTTTCCCATGGGGATCATGAAGAACACAGGTTAAGGGTGGAACGGTTTAAGAAGGTTAGGGAAAGCCTCGGACTTCCAATACCGCTGCTTCTTGATACCAAGGGTCCGGAGATAAGGCTTGGTAAGTTTGAAACCGGGGAAGTGCATCTAAAAGATGGTGACCAGTTTGTACTGCTTAATAATGATGTAATAGGAGATAACACAAAAGCATCATTATCCTACAAGGAGCTATACAAAGATGTACGAAAAGGAAGCAGAATTCTTATTAACGATGGGTTGGTTGAGCTTGAAGTAGTTAAGGTCCAGGAAAAGGATATTTATTGTGAAGTCATAAACGGAGGCATGATAGGTAATCACAAGGGGATAAATGTTCCTGGGATTGAGGTGCATCTTCCTTCACTTACAGATAAGGATATTGAAGATATAAAGTTTGCTGTTGACAATGAATTTGACTTTATTGCAGCGTCTTTTATCAGAAAGGCTTCTGATGTTATAGAGATAAAAAAGGTCCTTGAGAAATATAAAGGACAGGAGATTAATGTAATTGCTAAAATTGAAAACAGGGAAGCCATTGAAAATGCTGATGAGATAATCAAGGTGTCGGACGGAATTATGGTTGCAAGAGGAGATATGGGGGTAGAAATACCTGTTGAGGAAGTTCCCATAGTACAAAAAATGCTTATTGAAAAATGCTACAGAAGCGGGAGACCTGTTATTACAGCGACTCAAATGCTAGATTCCATGATTAGAAACCCGAGACCTACAAGGGCGGAGACCAGTGATATTGCAAACGCCATCTATGATGGTACCAGTGTAATTATGTTGTCGGGTGAAACAGCTGTTGGTAAATACCCGGTTGAGACTCTTGAGATGATGTCAAAAATTGCTACAAAGGCTGAAGCTTCTATAGACTATTGGACAAGATTTTCAAAAACACAGTATGAAATGATTCCCAGCGTTACAAATGCTATCAGCCATGCCACGTGTACTACAGCTCAGGACTTGAAAGCTTGCGCAATTATAACAGTTACACATTCCGGCCGTACGGCAAGAATGATTTCCAGGTTCAGACCCCAGTGTCCCATAATTGCCACCACCATATCACCCAGGGTTCAGCGCCAATTGTCCTTATCATGGGGGGTAATACCGTATCTGGTACCAGAGGTAAGCTCTACAGATGAAATGTTTGATATAGGTGTTGAAAAAGCGTTGGAATCGAAGATGGTAAAGAATGGTGATTTGGTTGTAATAACTGCAGGAGTGCCGGTTGGAGTTAGCGGTACAACCAATATATTAAAGGTGCACCTTGTTGGAAAGGTATTGGTGCAGGGTACGGGTATAGGATCAGGTTCCGTAACTGGAGAAATACGCGTTGCAAGAACAGTTCAGGAAGCGAATGAGCATTTCACTGATGGAAATATACTGGTTGTACCTTACACAAACAATGAAATGATGCCTATTATCAAGAGGGCTTCTGCTCTGGTTGTGGAAGAGGGGGGCCAGGGGTCACATGCCACTACCGTTGGTCTTGCTCTTGAAATCCCCGTTGTCATAGGGGCGGAAAACGCCACAAAAATTCTGAAAAACGGTTGTGTGGTCACAATTGACTCTGAAAGAGGTATAGTATATTATGGGCCTGCAACTAAATAGAAGCTGATTAGGTCCTTTCAGTGCTAAAAAGCTACTAGAATTCGATTTCAGATACTTTAAGGGAACCGGAATAGAGGCGTACAGGTATATTTATATTCATACTAGAAGCATATAGTATGAAGTTCTGATTTTGGGAGGTAATTGCACAAGATCCTCCCGCTTCTTTTATAATATTAATAACCTGGAGAATCATATCAAAGACTCCATTACTAATGCTGGCGGTGTCTCCAAAATTTAAAACAACTTTTAAGGGTTGGGAGGAGGATATTCTTTGAACTCCCAGCTTTAAAGGACCAATATTTTTTTCGCTGATATTTTTTGAAATATTTACTATATGGACCCCGTCTGTGTTTTGAATGACAAAGGGCCTTTGAATGGATGCTTCACTGCTCTCGGCATGGCTGAATATTTTTTTTGCAGCAGAGCTGTTTGAAATATCAATTTTCACAGGTTTGTATGTGGTCTGTAAAACTTCGTCTACAACTTCAATAACCTTTTCATATGAAAAGGGTTTGACGATATAGTGTTTGGCTCCGTTTTGAAGGGCATCAAAGATCATGACCCGTTGGTTGAGAGCACTAACCATTATTATTTTGGCTTCAGGATAAGAGTTGATAATTTTTTTGACACTCTCTATTCCGCTTAAAATAGGCATGGTTATATCCATTGTAACCAGGTCAGGCTTGTATTTTTCATATTCCACAAATGCCTGTACCCCGTTGGTTGCTTCAGATACAATACTATGTCCTGCTGATATCAAAATGTTTTTCAGGTTTCTTCTTGCCATTGAAGAGTCATCTACAACAAGTACGCTAGCCATTTATTGTCCCTCCTGAGTTTGTTGAAAGAGTTATTGTTAGGAACTTAGAAAGCTTATATCTATATTCCCTTTGTCGGAGTTTAAAGTCATAGACCAGATTTTAGCACTGGGATAATTTATTATAGTACTGTCAGAATAAAGAGTTACTGGTGTCTCAAGGGTAATGAAGTTTTCAAGGTCAGGTAAAGCTTTAAGAAAACCTCCGAGTATCATGTTTGCACATTCGGCCATAATGTCCTGAAAGCTGATTTTTTCTTCATCATGATCCTTGAACTCATAAATCACTTTATTCATGGAGTTTTTTATGAGGTGCTTATCGGCACTAAAAATGAATGTACCTTTTACAATCCCTTTTACACCTATGATAACAGATATTTCATTAAGACGCAGATACTCATCATTTTGACTGCTGATTTTACTATTAGATTCAAGGTGAAGTCCTGCTTGATCCATGAAGAAATTTTTAGTTGTATCAATTAAGGGGCCTAGAATATCTGGGACGGATACTTCAGGAAAATCCAGGCTGGAATAAACCGGGATAATAAAAAGGAGCTCTGTATAAAGCCCTGCTGCTGTTTTTGTCTCAAATGTGCCACCAAGCTTATCTACTTCACATAGAACCGTATTAAAGCTGTTATAACTGTGTGGAAGGCCATTGTGTGATATGGATAATGAAATATTATTACCAATTAGCTTTATAGAGCACTTGATATTTAATGCTCTATTTTTTAATGCACCTGTATGTTCTTCAAACGGTTCAAATCCAAGCTTTATTATACTTCTAAGAATACATGCAAGGGAGTTGGTAAAAGGGTAGTATATTTCGGGATCTACAAGGAAATCCCCCCCTTCTATAATCAACGGGTTAACAGCTTTTTTATAATGGTGAGAAAGTTTTTTCACATAATAAGAATAGGAATCAACCAGTTCCCTAAAGGGTTTATACCTTAGTTTCCTGATATCAGGAAGTATTAGCCCGCATTCGAACGGGGGAAGGAGAGATTGTATCTTTCCTTCAATTTCCAGTAGTTTTTGTTTGTCTACAGTAAGTATACTTTTATTTTTCAATAGTTCATCACCCGGAATTATTATTATACTGCTAAACTTATAGTTTTAAACTATGCGATCTCTATATAAAAATCGGAATAATTAATTATAATGTTTACATAATTTTTTTCTGCGTTTAATAGAGATAGCGAACTGTAAAGATAAACATATAATTCGCTCCGCTAATTTGATACAAATGGCGGGCTCATCGCACTTTCAGTTCAATAGGTATAAAGCCCTAATACTAATTTCTACTAGTTATGGTGCCGATATGGTTAAAAATGTCTAGGAATTTCCGCCAAAGTGTCGTATAATATTATTAATGGGATATAATATCAGACTTATATCTACTTAATAACAGGAGGTGCTTTTACATGATAATAAAAGACTTGGTTGAGAAGAGAAAAAAGGCTGGTAAAAAGGCTGCAAGAAAGAAAGCTGCTAAGAATGTTGCAATTGGGGCAGGAGTAGGAGCGGCAGTTGGATTGGCAGCTGGAGTATTGTTGGCACCTAAATCTGGAAAAGAGACCAGGGAAGAATTGGCTGAAAATGCTAAAAAGGCTGCAAATAAGGTCTCAGAGGGTACTAAAATAGCAGTTGACAAGGTGGCGGAAGGTACAAAAAAAGCCCTTGATACCGTTAAGGAATCCTTTAACGATGTGAAAGATAAAATTTCAGAGTTGAAATCAAATAAAGATCAAAAAGAAGAAAAGGTGCAGACCGAAGACGGTACTGAGGATAAGGGTAAGAGTAAAGATAAAAAGTAACATAGAATTTCCGGGTACATAAAGGAAAAACAAATTTTTAAGTTTGTTTTTCCTTTATGTATATGTCTTTTTTATATCCTGATGAATTTTCAAGATCAAATTTCTATATAAGGTTATGATTTAGAAGTTAATTCTAAAGTTTTTACCAAAGAAAAAAGGGGGATTAGTATGAATGAAATAACTTTTTCTTTACTTGATTTAGCTAACTTTATTTTGTATACCTTAGGTACAGCAGCTCTGGTTGTCCTGATCATAACATTTATCAATATTAATAGGCTTGTAAAAAGAGTAAACAAACTTGTAGAAAAGAATGAGGACAATATTAACAGGACTGTAACTACAATGCCGGAGGCTATAAACAACGTTAATGAAGTATCTTTAGGGATTAAAAGAGGTATTGATAAAGCAGGTGCAGCTATGGAGACTTTGGAAAGCTCCATTTGTGAGACGGTAACAGCTGTTAGTGAAGGTACAGAAGGGTTTTTTGACTTTGTAAGCATAGCAGGGGAAGTTCTAAAGGCTGTCTTAAGTATTTTTCCTTTTGGAAAGAAAAAATAATAAACCTTAACCAATACATATAAAATAAGGAGAGTATAACTCTCCTTAGCAATTTACCATTTATTATTATAACTTCTTCCGAACCCTTTATTTCCGCCGCCGTTGAAGCTCCTCTTTTGTTGTTTCCTAGCCTGTCTGCAAGCTGGACATCTTTGTGGTTCGTTTTGAAACCCCTTCTCCTGATAAAATGCTTGTTCTCCTTCAGTGAAAATGAAATCCGCGTTACAATCTTTGCAACTTAAAGTCTTATCTGGCATGACAAAGTCCTCCTTAATAATTTGGATTTAACTTTTTCGAGACATATTCTTCCAAATCAGAAAGGAGAACATGGGTCAGGAAATCAATTAAATCTCTTTCACTTTATTATACCACAAAAAAAAACCATGATCAATATATTTAATTTAATTGAAGAATATGTAAAACAAAAGAATATATGTCTATTGATAGACTAAAGTCTGTGTTCAGCTGTATTAATACTCCCGAAAGGGAGAAGTTAATAACAGTGTCTATAAATTAACTTAAAGTTAATATTTTCTTAACAATAGTTAACGTTCATATAACACTCATTTAAGAAACCTGTTGTTTAATATAGATATAAATTTATTAGGGAGGAATAGTTTGTGAAAAACATAAGAAAGATATTGATTCCAACAGCTTTGACACTAGTACTTATAATATCAACTGTAGCCTGTGGCGGAAGTAAAGATAAGATAGTTATCGATGGGTCAAGTACTGTTTATCCTATTTCAGAAGCAATGGCAGAAGGGTTTAAGGAAATTGATGCAAACATTGAAACTAATATAGGACGTTCTGGAACAGGCGGAGGTATGAAAAAGTTTGTTGCTGGTGAGATAGATATTTGTAATGCTTCAAGGACTATGAAAGATAAGGAAAAAGAAGAAGCAAAAAAGAACGGCATTGAATATGTTGAACTTAAGGTTGCCTTTGATGGAATTTCTGTGGTAGTAAACAAAGATAATGACTGGGCTGAGTCTATTACTGTTGATGAGCTGAAAAAGATTTGGGAACCTAATAGCAGTGTTAAAAAGTGGAGTGATGTAAGACCGGAGTGGCCGAATGAAGAAATAAAGCTTTATGGCCCTGGTACCGATTCAGGAACATTCGAATATTTCACCGAAGAAATAAATGATGAAGCAAACGCAATAAGAACGGACTTTACACCAAGTGAAGACGATAATGTGCTGGTTACAGGTGTAACTAATGATAAATACGCAATGGGTTATTTCGGATACTCATACTACCTTGAAAACAAAGACTTATTAAAAGTGTTGGCTATAGATGGAGGTAACAGCCCGGTTTTACCTGATTTTGACACTATAGAGAACGGAACATATAATCCTTTATCAAGACCCCTTTTCATATACGTGAACAAAAAATCACTTGAGAAAGAGCATATAAAGAAGTTTATAGAATACTACCTTACAGAAGGTACGAAATTTATAAAAGAGGTTGGTTATGTGTCTCTTAAAGAAGCTGATTATAAAATAGAACTTGAAAAAATAAAATAATATAACACTTCCTCAAGTGAAGTAAAAAGGACAAAAAGGAGTGCCTTTAATAGGTGCTCCTTTCTTAACCATGTGCAGAAAAATCGGTATATGTGGAACAAATAAACCTATAGCATTCATATTAATGTAATAGGCAGCTGTTATTATGAAGGTATAGACTAAGAATGATTTATAAGAGAAGTATTATCCCATATAACAGGGATATGGCGGTTGAATATGCACACAGGTGGGCATTTAGCAGGAACCCCAATTATCTGGACTTTGAGAATTTAGGGGGAGATTGTACGAATTTTGCATCACAGGTGATTCTTGCAGGATGCGGTATAATGAATTATACACCTACATATGGATGGTATTACATAGACTCGTATAACAGAACTGCATCATGGACGGGAGTAAACTATTTGTATGACTTTCTAATAGGTAATAAAGGAGCAGGTCCTTTTGCTGAAGTAGTGGATGTAAAGGATATAAGAGCAGGAGATATAATACAGATTTCTTTTAATGGAGCCCCGGAATTCGACCATTCTCCCGTTGTTGTAGAGACAGGTATGCCTGTAAGCCTGGATAATATACTAATAGCAGCGCATACATATGACAGGGACTACTACCCCATAACAAATTATAATTGGATTGATATAAGGTTCATACATATTATAGGAGCTAGAAAAACATGATATTATATGCTGCGACAAAACCAAATCATGTTCTTCCTGTTATGGAGTACTGTTTTCATGTGATTCTTTTATAAGAGTCTCAAGGTCAAGTAAAAAGATAAGTTTATCTTCAATGTTTACAGCTCCGCTTATGTATTTTTTATCAAATTTTGAAACAGACTCCGGAGATGGCTCTATATTTTCGCTTTCAATACTTTTGATTTCGTCAACAGAGTCTACAATAAAGCCCAATGATGTTGAATTTACATTAATAATCAATATTTTATGGTCATCTTTACCTGTATTGACCTGGGGAAGGTTAAATCTCTTTCTTAGGTTAAAGATAGTGTAGACCTTACCTCTTAAATTAATAAGGCCTTCTACGTATTGAGGTGTATCCGGAACTTTAAAAACTTCCTGAAGACAGATGATTTCCATTACATGACTTATTTCAATCCCAAAATATTCATTATCTAACTTAAATATAACGTATTGTTGTGACATGATAATCCCTCCGAAATATATAGTTTGGAAATTATTTTGGAATTGCAAAACCTGTACTTTGAAAACTCTTACATGGAAATTCAGGAAATAAACTTTGCTTTAACCCTATAATTGTGAACAGAAATAGAAATAAAAACGTATATTATAATTCTATTATATCAGTTATTAACAAGACAGGCAATGAGAAATTTAAAGAGGAAACATTCTTAAGTTTCTTCTGAAAAATAAGGCAGTAGGTTAAATTGTGCAGTTTAGAGCCTGTAAATACTCCACGGATTTATACATAATAGCATGCTCTCTCTATCCCCATTGTATAGACAGGCTCTGTAACTTACTTTACAAAGTATCTAATTTATTTTGCAAAAATTATTGATGCAATATCTCCCCAGTGTTTTTTAAGAAGACCTTCATACTTACTGAAAAACATTGTTCTATGACCTTCCTCCCACTGGGCAAGACCTTCAAGGAATTCTCTGGCGCCTGTATCTTCCGCTTCATTAGCTGCATTTTTATAGAACAGAGCAAAGTCGTTTTCCATAAGATATGCCATTCGTATAATGGCAAGATCAGAAACCTCATTATCTTCTTCATTGATGACATCTGCGTTTGAAGAAAGAATTGAAGGGTCGACAGCTGTAAAACTATTATCTACTACCCATGAAATTGTAATAGGAGGATCTTGATATTCCAGTTGTTCATATTTTGTTTTCAGAATATTGTAATGACTCTTTTCCATTTCTGAAAGATCCTTGAAAAGGGTTTTTATTGCATTAGATTTTACCTTATCCATATAATAGGTGTAAAAATCTTCAGCATCCTTCTCCATTCTCATGGCAAATTTTAAGATATTTTTTATTTTATCCATTTTAACACCTCCAGATATATTAATACCCAAAGGTGAAGTGCATAAACATAATAAAATATAAAAGAACAAAAGAACAGGACCCCGGTTGAATAACTATGCATCGTGAGCCCTGTCCATATATGAAAATACAATATACAAACAGTACTAGTGCCTCGTAACGCAATTCTTTTCTAGAGTATGCGAGGCACAAACATAGGAAGTGCATTTTTAACATTATGAATGACTGGAAATATGTTATGTTAAAAAGCACTAGGACCTATAGCTTCCGTTTATTTTAACATAGTCATACGAAAAGTCGCATGTCCATATTCTGTCCGAAGCATTGCCTCTTTTGAGGTTGATTTTTATCTTTACTTCGCTTTCTTTTAGGATTTCTTTAGCTTTTGCCTCGTCAAATTTTAGAGCAGTTCCGTTGCGGCATACCATTAAATCGCCAATGTATATATCTACCAGATTGGGGTCAAACTCGGCACCGGAGTAGCCGGCTGCAGTTATAATGCGTCCCCAGTTGGCATCTTCACCAAAAATAGCTGTCTTAACGAGAGGAGATTTTGCAATTGAACTTACAACCTTATAGGCGTCTTCTTCGTGCAAAGCACCCTCGACTATAACTTCAATAAGCTTGGTTGCCCCCTCGCCATCTTTTGCAATCATTCTTGAAAGGCTTGTACATACAAATTCAAGAGCAGATTTGAAGGTCCTGTATTCTATATCCTCTTTAACTACTCCGGAGTTATCAGCTTCCCCATTGGCAAGTACAAGTACCATATCACAGACACTGGTATCCCCGTCTACAGAAACCCTGTTAAAGGTATGAGTGACAACTTCTTTTAAGGCTTTGTCCAATAATCCGCGGGAAATATTAACATCTGTTGTGATTATGCCTATCATAGTTGCCATGTTTGGGTGAATCATTCCTGATCCTTTTGCTATACCCCCAATTTTGACCCTTTCACCTTGAATTTCAATTTCTACAGCAATTTCTTTTGATATAAGGTCAGTAGTCATGATAGCTTCTGCTGCTTCATGGCCGCCTTCATCAGATAAACCGGAGACCGCAGTCCTGATACCCGAACGAACCTTGGGCATGTTAAGAGGCATACCTATTACACCGGTGGAACCAATAAGAACATTCTCGGTTTCACAGTTTAAAAGATTGGATGTCAGTTCTGCCATTTCTTTTGCATCCTTTAATCCTTGCTCCCCTATACAGGCATTTGCATTACCGCTGTTGATGACAACCGCTCTGGCGTATCCACTCTTTATATGATTCATTGTTAATTGCAGCGAGTGGCCTTTAACTACATTAGTGGTAAATACTCCTGCAGCAACTGCAATGTCATCAGAACAAACAACTGCAAAATCTTTTTTGCCGTTATTCTTAAGTCCGCAGGCAACACCTGATGCTTTAAACCCTTTAGGAGCAGTTACTCCCCCTTCAATTATGCTTATCATGTTTATTCAACTCCATTTGCATTTTATTTTAATGTTTAGTTTGTTAACTATTAAACTAATGCATAATATTTTTATTCTTTAAATGTAAAAAGCTTACTATAACACTAACGGTCATGTAAATTATACATAAATACTAGAAAGTATTCAACATAACTTGAACTTTTATTCAATGTGTTTTTTAAAAGAATCTTATAAAAATGGATGCTTTGTTTCCAAATATAAACTAAAAGGTTTATTAAAAAGGGTATTTAGTCCTATTTATTTTATACTTTAAAAATAATATAATATATTTTAAACGATAACACATGGAATTTCTGTTTTATGCATGTTTTATGTCAAAGTGCAATTCCTTTTTTTCCAAATAAAAATAATTGAAATAATGTTATGCAAAGGTTATAATGGGTGGAGGTTCATGACTGTAGTGCTAAGGCCGGTTACTTTACTTCATAATTACTTGTTTGCTCTGTTAAAATTTTTCTTTCTCGGGTAAGTAAAATATGAGATATACCCTGATGTTATGCCTTGAGTTGTTTTGGAAGATATCTGAAGTGGATTTGAAAGGAAAACCTTAAATAATAGTAAGGGGATGGTCAAATGTCTGAAGCAAGAAAGGTTATAAAGAAACAGGTATTACCGTTATTGCCTCTTAGAGGGTTAACAGTATTCCCTTATATGATTTTACACTTTGATGTAGGAAGAGTAAAATCAATTAAAGCTTTGGAAGAAGCAATGATAAATAACCAGTTGATATTTTTAGTTACACAAAAGGATGCAAAAAATGATTCGCCTAATCCCGATGATATCTATACAATAGGGACCATATCGAAAGTTAAGCAGCTTTTGAAGCTCCCAGGAGATACAATAAGGGTTTTAGTTGAAGGTATAAGCAGGGCCGAGGTATGTGAGTTTACACAATTAGAGCCCTTTTTCATGTCAGAGGTTGTGGAAAAAATTTATGTTGACGATGAAGAAAGCAAGGTGGAAGTTGAGGCTCTAAAAAGAAGAGTATTATCAACTTTTGAAGAGTACTCCAAATTAAATAATAAGATTTCTCCTGAAACGGTTTTATCTATTATGAGTATTGATGACCCCGACCAGCTGTCGGACATTATAACTTCAAACTTAATTTTGAAAGTAGAACAGAAGCAGGAGATATTAAACGAATTTCAGCCTAAGGTAAGACTTCAAAAGCTTCTGGAAACCCTTATAAAAGAAATAGATATTATGCAGATTGAGAAAGATATTAACATCAAGGTTAGAAAACAAATAGACAAGATGCAAAAGGAGTACTATCTTAGAGAACAGCTAAAGGCTATACAGAGCGAACTGGGAGATAAGGAAGGGGTAACAGGCGAGGTAGAAGAGTATAAAAGAAAGCTTAAAGAGGGTAATTTTAGTGAAGAAGTAGAAAAGAAGGTACTCAAAGAACTGGACCGCCTTCTTAAAATGCCTTCTGGGTCAGCAGAAGGATCGGTTATAAGGACATATCTTGACTGGATATTTGATCTGCCCTGGAATAAAAAAACAGAGGAAATAATAGATTTGCAGCTGGCTGAAGATATTTTGGACGAAGATCACTACGGACTTGAAAAAGTAAAGGAAAGAATTATTGAATACCTTGCAATAAGGAAGCTTAAGAATGACCTTAAAGGGCCAATACTTTGCCTTGCAGGCCCTCCGGGAGTAGGTAAGACCTCCATTGCAAAGTCAATTGCCCGTTCTCTAAACAGGAACTACGTAAGAATGTCACTGGGTGGAGTAAGGGATGAAGCGGAAATAAGAGGGCACCGAAGAACTTATGTTGGTGCTATGCCCGGCAGAATAATTTCAGCATTAAAGCAGGCAGGATCAAAGAATCCGCTTATTTTGCTTGATGAGATAGATAAGATGAGCAGTGACTTTAGAGGGGATCCGGCATCAGCTATGCTTGAAGTGCTGGATGGAGAGCAGAACTATGCTTTTAGAGACCACTATATGGAGCTACCATTCGATTTGTCGGATGTTTTGTTCCTTACCACTGCAAACAACCTGGAAACTGTTCCAAGGCCTCTCCTGGATAGAATGGAAGTAATATATATTTCCAGCTATACAGAAGAGGAAAAAGTCAATATAGCAACAAAGTATCTCTTTCCGAAGCAAATTGAAGCACACGGACTTAAGAAGGGCAGCGTAAAAGTTGATGAGCAGGCTGTCAGGGAAATAATTAACTGCTATACAAGGGAAGCAGGAGTAAGGGGACTTGAAAGACAAATAGCAGGTGTTTGCAGGAAAGTTGCAAAGAAGCTTGTCTCCTCGGACCAAAAGTCGGTAAAAATTACTGCCAGCAGTATTGAGAAGTACCTTGGTACTAAAAAGTATAAATATGATATGGCAAATGAGAAGGATGAGGTTGGTATTGCTACAGGCCTTGCGTGGACTCCTGTAGGTGGTGATACTCTTTCAATAGAAGTTACATTGATGGAGGGCAATGGAAAACTGGAACTTACAGGTCAGCTTGGAGATGTTATGAAAGAATCTGCAAGAGCTGCCATGAGCTTTATACGCTCAAGAGCCGAGCTTTATCATATTGAGAAAGACTTTTATAACAAGTATGATATTCATATACATGTACCTGAAGGGGCTACTCCGAAGGATGGTCCGTCCGCAGGCATTACTCTTGCAACTGCAATGGTATCGGCACTGACTAATATACCTGTCAGGAAAAATGTAGCAATGACAGGTGAGATTACCTTAAGGGGAAGGGTACTTCCGATAGGAGGACTTAAGGAAAAGGTACTGGCTGCAAATAGAGCTGGAATTGATACAGTGATTATTCCTGTTGATAACAAAAAAGACCTGGATGATATACCGGAGGCTGTTAGAAAGAAGATAAAATTTGTTATAGCAGAAGATATGGAAACGGTGCTAAATACAGCACTTGCGAAGAACAAAGCAAAAAACACCGCAAAAGACGTTCAAGGAGATGAAAAGGTGGTAGTACCTAAAAGCCATTCTCACATAGGTGACTTGAACCATACAACTTCTATTGTAGAACAGTAGTTTGCGCGTTATTGTTATGACAATATTGGAATATTTTTATTACAGCCGCCTTAGAATATAAGGCGGCTGTTTTTTAAAGACTTTGTTCTTAAATGTATACTTTTCAAATCGGATTTATATTATTTAACGATTGCAATACAAGGCGTACAAATGTTAAAATAAATAATACGAATTGGAAACTATACGCCTAAAGTATCTATTTGGTGCATTTTGTGGGAGTAATAATGAATAATGTTCTCAAATTCATTTTAAGATTTAAACAATATATTATATTGGTAATATCATGCATTGCCGTTTATTCAATATTTGGTCTTGTTTACCTGTTGGAAGACTGGTTTGCTGAAGTAATGAGTGTTGCAAGCTACCTGACCTGGCATAATGTGTTTGAGTTTACAAGCGTACTGATATCTCTGGCCGTATTCGTGGTTTCCTACTATACTTATGAGCAAACCCGTAATCTAAGGTCAGCATATTTAGGGAGCGTATTTTTAGTCATAGGTATGTTGGATGCCTTCCACACTCTAAGTTTTAAAGGTATGCCGGCTTTTTTAGTAGAAAACATTGATGCCAATAGAGCTACTACACTTTGGATTATCTCTAGACTAATTGCCGGTATTGGATTTTTAGCTGCTGGTTTTATACCTTCAAAGAGTGAGTCAGGAATAGGGAAAAAAATCTTTTTGTTTGTTCCATTAGGACTAAGTTTTCTGGTGCTTACTGTTGTTACTTACTATCCAAGACTTTTGCCTCCCATGTTTATAGAAGGCGTAGGTCTCACACCACATAAAATATATTCAGAGTATTTTATAATCTTATTGTTCGTTCTTGCAGCTATAAGGTTTGTTCTAGAATACAATAAGACAAAAGACAGGCTGCTTTTTCTTTTTTCAATTTCACTTATAATCAGTGTTTTCAGCGAGGTTTCGTTTGTTCTGTATTCCAGTGTTTATGACATATATAACTACCTTGGACACATATATAAGTTCCTTGCGTTCTTTATAATCTTCAGGGTAATCTTCATTAATAATATTCAAAAACCATATCGTGAGCTTTATGAAGCAAAACAGGAACTGAAAAATTATGCAGACAACCTGGATAAAATAGTTCAGGAGAGGACAAAGGAGCTTAAGCAGTTAAATGACAAGCTTTTAGAAGATCTGGATTATGCAAGGGATATTCAGAAGGCAGTGTTTCCATCAAGGCTGCCGGAAGAAAAAGGGGTAGTATTTGAGGTAAGATATTTTCCGGCAGAAAGGGTTAGTGGCGATTTTTATAACATTTTCAGACTTGATGATGAGAATATAGCTTTTTATATTGGGGATGTGTCCGGGCACGGAGTTCCTGCTGCAATGCTTACGGTATTCTTGAACCAGACAGTTAAGACCCTGATAGAGTCTGATGTGAATGGTCTAAACACTATAAACCCGTCCGAAGTATTAAACAATATTTATGAAACATTTAACGAAACTAATTTTAGAGAAGACGTATATATTGTTATGTTATACGCTGTGTATAACATAAGGACCCGGAGGCTAACCTACTCTTCAGCAGGGCTAAATGTGCAGCCCCTTGCAATTAAAGAATCCGGGAAGGTATCTGAAATAGAACTTATAGGTTTTCCAATATGTAAATTTATTGAATTTTACAGTGACAGGTATGAGAATTTTACTTTGAAGCTGGAGGCAGGAGACAAGGTTCTCTTTTACACTGACGGTCTTACAGAAGCGCAGAACAAAAGAAGAGATTTCTTTGGGGATGCCAAGCTAAAACAAACTCTTAAAGCGAACTGTGACAAGTCTGCCAAAGAGTTAACCGAAATTGTTTCAACCAGTGTTTTTGAGTTTATGGACGGACATAATCTTAATGATGATATTACCTTTTTTATTCTGGAAGTTACAGAATAGGGTCTAAGGCACAAAAGTCCATTAATACTTTTGATTGATATAACTATCTACCAAAGAGCTTCTTTCTTCGGCAGTGAATACATTTTCTTTGACAAGCATATTTAATATAATCTCACTTTTAGAATGAAGAATTACGTTGTCGTAGTCTTTTAAAACAATCTCGAATAGTTTCTTTTTAAGATTATGGGACTTGACTTTTACATAATAAGCTTCAACTCCAACAAAATCCAATATTTTCAGGAGTTTCATTGTAACATCGTCTTTTCTTGAGTAGTAGTGATTCGACAAATCAAGAAAGTCCCCCCTAGCTTCATGTCTTTTGCTCAAATCATGTGCTTTTTTCTGGTAGTACTTTGCCAGCACATTATAATATTGGTAATTATATATGGCTTTTTTTACATTATCTATTTTTTGAAACGGTTTAATGTCCAAAGTAGTTATACATCTATAATTTGCCTCTATAAACTCTTCTTTTGTCAAATCACCTTTAGTGTATTGTTCTATCAAGCTTTTTCTGTTTAAGAGAAACTGTTCGAACTTATTGGGAATAACTTTTTTAGGTGACATTTTCATCCTACCTGTCTATTTGATATTGGCCAACAATTTATTTTATATTAAAATATATAAGTGAAAAAGTAAAGTCGTAACAACATTTATATTCTGTTAAGTTTTTACTAGTGCCTTGTAACGTAATTGTTTTCTAGAGCATTCGAGGCACAAACATAGGAAGTGCATTTTTAACATTATGAATGACTGGAAATTTGTTATGTTAAAAAGCACTAGAAAAATTATTTTAATTATTTTTTTGTTTTTGCAGGAATTGTAATTACATATATCGAATGGTATTAAAAGTATTACAAGCTGCCTTGCAAGATAGTTTTTCCGGTGTATTTGAAACAAAGTTAATATTAGTCAGGAGGACAATATGCATATATATACTGCTATGGTATTTACAGTAATAGTTTTGTCTTCATGTATGATGATATACATTTCTAATAAAAGCAGGTTTTTAAACCAGGGCATTACTATAGTTGCTGCTGCCGGATCGCTGCTTATAAGTATTTTGTTTCCGGGTATTATCAGTACATTTATTAAAATCAGCAACAGTTATGGTATAGTATTTGCTTTAATTATAGGCATTATTACCTGCGTGGTCCTGGTATTGATATTCACCACTCTTGCATCCTCACTGGATAATGGAGGTAAGCTTCATGATATTCTTAAGGCTACTGGAAAGTTTCCCTTTATGTTAAGTATTAATAATGAATATAGTATGGATCAGGATGATTTTAAAGCCGATGGCTTAGTTGATGATCCTTATACACTTATTAATGGTGGGGAAAAGAATGATTTTGCAAGTACTCAAAAACCTTATGAGGCATTACAAGGAAAAAATATCTTAGAAAAATCTGTTGACAGTGAGCGAAATATTGATAAAATGGGAGTAGAAACAATTACAAGTCTTAGTATAACTAATGCAAGTTTTGGGAATGCTTTGGTAGGAGATACCTATAATAATGAGCAGGAGGGCTTGGAAGTAGTGGATATTATTAAGCCTGAATGTCAAGGTTTGAAAGCAGCAAATTTCACAAATATAAATGATATTAATGAATATGAGGCTCAAGAGGATTTCTTTGAAGAAGAAAATGTTAATGATAATGATATTGATGATCTGTACTTAGAATGTGAAGAGTCTTTTGCCCGGGAGGCCGATGAAGATATAAAGGCTCGGGAATTATCAGAGAACGAAGATATTTTGGAGACTGATATTTCTATAGTTGACGAGGTTCCGGACGAGTTAGGGTTGACTGTTGCTGAAGATGTTCCGGGTATTGAAGGATTTTTTGAGTTTGAGAGTTTCGAAGTGCCGGATGGTACGGATGAAAAGAAAGCCTTAGAGTGTGAAGTAGTTCTGGAAGAAGCTCTTCAAGAAAATGATAACGAAACTGAAGATTATTTGGATAAAATGGATGGTTCACCGCAGACTATTAAAGAAGGTGTTTTTGATAGTTTTGATGATAAATTTGTTAATATAAGTAGTGAAGCAGTTGAGGAAATAGCTGTCATAGCAGAAGTATCAACTGATCTGTTATCAGATGATATTGAATTAGCGGAACAAAACGAAGAGATATCTGGTTTGAATACTGATAAAGACATGGATATAATTGACTGTATAGATGAAGCATTTAGATTAAAAGAGTCCGGTGACCCGGAAGGAGCAATACTTAATTATTTCTATGCGCTTGACAAGCAGCCCGAAAATGACATAGTGTTCTGGCTAATACTGGATATATGTGTTTTATATAAAGAGTTAGGGCAGGTTGAGTTGGCAAAGGATATATTGGAAAGTTACGTTTCTGAATATGGAGATGTAATGGATGAAGCGGTAAGATTTGAAATTGAAAGAAATTTATAATAAATTTTACGCAAGTATTATTAAAAGTAGCCAGTACTAAGGGGGTACGCTAAGCAATGAAAAAGACGCAGGAAATATTAGGTCTACCTATAATTAGTATATCTGACGGAATCGAAGTCGGAAGAGTAAAGAATGTTATTATCAATGCAGAAAAAGGTGCTATTGATTATGTTGTTGTGGACAGTGGCATACAAATCCTAAGTGCAAAAATTATACCGACAGATAACGTATTGGGAATAGGTGAATATGCTTTAACAATTGAAAATGAGGAAGCAATTAATGAGTTGAGTAAAATACCTGCTGCTATTGATCTATTACAGAAAAACATTCAGGTAAAGGGAACAAAGGTACTTACCAAAAAGGGTAGACTAATAGGAGAAATCGGAGATATATATGTTGATGAGGATGAAAACTGCAAGATAGTAGGTCTTGAGTATATTGCTGATATTACTGCCAAGAAAATTCGTATTATACCCAGAGATAGTGTTATTACGTTTGGGAAAAATCTGGTTGTTGTTAAGGAAAACGTTGAAAGTACGCTGCTGGATAAAGCAAGCGATTTAAACTTTGAAAGAAACTCTTCAGAGACTGAAAAAAAAAATTTGATGGGTTTTGAAAAACCCAATAATATCGTTTCAAATGATATCATTTCTAGAGCTGACAGAATCATAGCAGATGAAGGAAATGCCTTTTTTAAGGAAGCAGAAGCCTCTACTTTAGATAACACGATAGAATCCATAAAAGAATCTGAACCAAACGCAGAATTCTCTGTTTTGAAAGAGGAAAATTATGTATCGCTGGATGAAGATCTTGGCGGTGAAGTTGTTGAGCAGAGCTTTGAAGCGTCTGACGATAAAACTTTTGATGCTGCAGAACTTGTCCAAAAAGCCGTTGAAGAAGTATCGGATAATGGAATGGACTTTAAGGATAGTAAGCCTGCTACTTCAGAATTAAGCAGAAGTTCTTCTGCGCCACAGGCGCAGAGCAGTGCATCAAGTCTGTTTGAACAAAGGCAGAAGCAATATCTTAATGGGAGAAAGTCAACAAAGACAATAGTAAGTAATTCTGGGTCCGTCATTATTAATGAGGGCAATTTGATTACAGATGAAATAATTGAGCTTGCTAAAGAAAACGGTAAGTTAATAGAATTGGTTATGAATAACAAAGCTTAGAAAAGTCTAGTCTTATTAAGATGTAAAAAAGTATAAAACATTTTTGTTTTATACTTTTTCACATCTACATGTTTCATACATAAATAAGTTCCTCGAGATTCTGTAAACTCATTTAATTAACATAAATAATTTGCGGTCATTTTGATCTTAGTGATAACCAAGTTTAAACGTATAAGTCTCTGAGTCAGGAGCTATTTTCCGAATATGCATAGCAGCTTAGGAGTCTTAAGTTATACTTTGAGTCTGGTTATATATCCATGAAATAGGTATAAATTCTAACTATGAGAATGAGAGTGGATGCGATGACCAAGTTTAAAAAGAATCTTATAATAACGGCAATTATACTCTTCCAGACAACGATGGCTATTGCCGCAGGTCTTTTTGTACTTTATGTTTCAAAGAAGGATTACATACCACCCAATGTCTTTATTGAGCCTGTCGATTCAATATGTATTGGTAACCAGACAAGAGACCAGGCTTTGAACATTATCAAAGAATACTATAAGCCCTTAATTGAAAATTCCAGGCTAACAATAAAATGGGATAAATCAACCTATAATATTAAATTCAACGATATAGACGCTTCTATTGACTATATGGCTACTCTTGATCTTGCTTTTAAGAAGAAAGAGAAAGGTAGGCTTCTGGGATTTATAAGAGATTATTTTGCAGAAGAAAAAAGGATTATTTATCCGGTGATTGAGTATAATGAAGAAAAGCTTAGGGGTAAAGTCATAGAATTGTCATCAATGGTAAATAAGCCTCACGAAGATGCCAGAATGTTCCTTGAAAATGGAAGTATAGTTAAGGTTCCGGAGAAGTCAGGTGTTAGACTGAATACAGAAAACACGATTAAAAAGATAGAAGGTGGGTTTGGAAAGCACCTAAGGGAGCCTGTTGAGCTAAAGTTTGGATACCATGGTGAGATATACGCTGACAAGCCTGATGTTACATTGGAAAAGTTAAAAAGTATGGATACTATTATTGCCAGTTTTTCTATTAAGATAAAGTATCCTGAGGTGGAAGAGTATATTAAAAGAGCAGCTCCAGCGATTAATTCAGTCAAATTAGAGGGACGAGGGATGGAGGAGTTCTCTTTTAATGAGTGTTTAAAAGAACGTGGAATGGACCCTAATCAAGTTTATGATGAATACAATCAGGTTGCGTCTGCTTTGTATGCGGCACTTCTCAAAACGGAAATAAGTCTTGATGCTATCAAAAGAAGTAAGAATGAAACACCTGTAGACTATACTATGCCAGGACTGGACGTTAAGATAGATAATATAAACTGCGATTTCAAGTTCAGGAATACATTAAGTCACTCAATAATTATTTTTACCGAGGTTAAGGATAAAGATCTAACTGTATATATTGTTGGAAGTAAGAGAGACGTACAAGGCGAATCGAATATCAAGGTCATGGAGGTTCAGAAGTTTGAACCTTCAACTTATAGCGTTGTCAACTATGACTTAAAACCTGGAGAGAAAAATTTCATAAGTTATGGAAAGCCGGGTACTCAAGTTGAAGTTTATAAGGTTAAGAAAAAGAATGGCAGGGAAGAGGAGGAGCTTTTATACACAAACAAGTATGAAGCTGTTGCTGCTATTTTGCAGATAGGTCCACCGAAAATATCCGATAATAAAATTATAAAATAAAAAAGAGAGTCTGCAAAAGAAAATAACTTTTACAGACTCTTTTTGATTAGTTATAAACAGGTTAAAAATAGTTGCTGATTACTTCAACAGCATTATATTCCACTACTTTGGTAGCATATTCGTCCAGATAACCTTCATAGAGGTTTACGTTGGATACTTTTGTACCATACTCATTTAATATTGACTCAAAGGATTTAATATTATCTACAGACCAGGTGTTTTTAGTCAGTAGAAGATAGTATATATCCTTTAGTTTATATAATGTACTTTCACCGGAGTAAATATATTTTAACCTATCGATTAGAAGACAAAGATCATCAAAGTCACTAAAAGAGTATATTACTATAGACGAACAAACCCTCTGACTCTTCTTTTTTGATCTAAGGTCTGCCTTTTTAAATCTATTTTTAATATACTTATGAATAGACTCAAAATCTCCGTCTTCATCCAGCTTTGTAATTATAACGACAAAGCCTTCATCGGCATCAGGAACGGCTTCAATGCAAAGTTGGGAATCCGATGCGTTGAATCCGAACTGGATTTCAGCTTGTTCCATCATGTCCCAGAATAATTCTTGCGCTGCAGGTGAATTATAATTAATGGAGTCTAAATCGATATTTCTTTCCTCCAAGTCATTAAATGAAATTGTAACCTTAATTTTGTTTTCATTGATTTTTTCTATTCTCATAAGTCATCACCATTAATTCTTTACATAATTGTATGCCTTTTATATATATTATACTTCTTAAGAAAGAAAAAGAGAAGTATAAAAAATTTAACAACTCACTATTTTACAAAAAAAAGTAATCATGACAGTACATATTTAACATTTAATTAACTAATAGTCAGTTATGTTAAAAAGCGCTAGCTTATGAAATATAAGTTGTTTTAGAGAAGAGCAATTATTCAAATAATAATAACGCAATTATACTATTTGATTATAACATAAAATAACGTATATTAGGGAGATGAATTTATATGAAGGATGTAAATAATATTGAAGCTGCAGAAAATTCAGATACGACAACTGGAATTATATATAACCCCGAAAAGGATTTCTATAAAGGTATGGGTGGGGAATTAAGAATGAAGGCAGAGGGACTGTTTAAAAAGGCAAAAGAAAAAGGCATTTCCATCGATGATGTATCAATAGAAGTGCTAAATGAAAACAAAGCTGAATTTCCAGGGATAGGTAATATAGAATTGCCCTCTTTTATAGTTAAGGTTAAGGGGAAAGACATGTCAAGCGGTCAGGTTATTGTAGACGGAAAACAAATTGATTATTTTAACAGATACCAGAAATATATTGCCGATAAGATTGAAAATAAGAATGCTTTAAAAGATGAGAGAGGAAAGATGGTTTTTGAGAACAGGAGACCGGTGATTAAAGATAACCCGGAATTTATTCTCACGGACTGGGAAAAATTTGAGATTGGTAAAGAACTCATTGATGATAAGGAGTTCGGCCTTGAAAAGACTATAACGGGTGCATGCGATAGAATAATAAGGAAGCTAATGGGAGAGAACGACTGGTTATATCCGGAGGAGGCCAGACTGCTGGACGAAGAATATAATGCTGTTCAAGGCAGAATTGGCAGGGAACAGCAGGAGAGAAAACAGCTGTCACCGGCGGTTAAGAAAAAAGCTACACCAAGGCAAATAAGTTATTTTAAGCAAAGACTTAAAAACATGGGGATGAATCCTGATGATACATCTGTATTAAATAGGGTTTTAAAAGAGATAGGATTTGATCATGCGGAGTTGAATGACTTAAGCGTGGGAGACATGAGTAAAATTATTGACAATTTAAATAATATAGTTCCAAAGGTAAAGGATGTACTTACACAAGGAGAAGCAGTCAATTTAAAAGAGCTGCGGGCTGATGAAAACACAAATGATTTAAAACAGTAGCCCAGGCTGCTATGGATTATAGACTAAAAGAGGTAAAAAATGCTCTTGGACTAAATTACTATTTGACTGCTGTGCTATGAGTAGTATAATTATGTACAAAATATATATATAGTATGATAAGTTATATATA
>JBMOLK010000342.1:0-3195 GCA_049325575.1 Bacillota bacterium
ATAAAGCTCCGTAGCAGCTCTCTGGTCAATATTACCTCTTATTATTTCTTCATAAGTACAACCCCCATAAATAGTTTCTGCTTCTGCATCGCCTATTACAGAAGGATTCTTATCTAAGATATCCGCAACGTGCCATATAGTTCCATCCGTGAACTCAAATCTCTCTATTTTTTCATAATCACTTTTAAAATAGTTAATAACAGTAAGAACATCATCAGTTGAGTCTTTTAAACATACCACCAGATTATCCCTGTATCTTTTAAGAATAACATCATCTGGTAGCATGGATAGCACTACTTTATCAACATATGTATCAAGACCATTTACATCAGTATTGTTAACGTCATATATAAAATCTTTACCCCGGTTATAACCGAAATAATATGTATCACTACCGCTGTTCCCTTCAAGGTAATCATTACCAGAGCCCCCGTCCAGGATATCATCTCCCAGACCGCCTACTAAAACATCACTACCTATGCCTCCATATAATTCATCATTACCGTCTTCTCCATAGAGCATATCATTTCCAAAGTCCCCCATTATTACGTCATTACCATGTCCACCATATATATCGTCTGCCCCATCTCCACCATATAATCCATCATCACCATAACTACCATGAATTTTATCAGCACCTTC
Organism: Bacillota bacterium; assembly: GCA_049325575.1. Lineage (GTDB taxonomy): Bacteria > Bacillota > Clostridia > Acetivibrionales > Acetivibrionaceae > JBMOLK01. The sequence continues at coordinate 643 of JBMOLK010000342.1, forward strand.
ATCTCCATCAATCAAATCATTTCCTGTACCCCCGTATATTAGGTCATTTCCTGTACCTCCATGAATTGTATCATCATCCGCGCCACCATAAATAGTATCTGCATACTCTCCCCCGTCAATGTTGTCTTCTCCTTCATCACCATATATTATATCTCTTCCAGCATCTCCTTTAATGGTATCATTGCCTAAACCACCTATAATTAAATCCGACGAGGTTCCACCAAACAATTTGTCATCGCCATCATAACCATCAATTGTATCACTTTCATCTTCTCCATATATGGTGTCGTCTCCTTGCCCACCATGCAAATTGTCTGCTCCCTGGCCACCATAAATCGTATCATTTCCTTCCTGTCCGGATATTTGATCTTTACCGGCACTTCCATTTATCGTATCATCGCCTTGCCCACCATATATTACATCATCAAAAAACCCTCCATACAATACGTCTGTACTTCCTCCCCCATAAAAACTTTTCCCAAATTTATATTGTAATCTTTCATAAACTGTTTGGAAAAGAATTTCAGAAGTTATTGAAATTGCAGACCTTTGAGCTTCAACTACATTTCCGTTAGTATCAAACAATATCGCTTGAGTATAATGACCTACTTCGAGACCTTCTATTGTAGCAGGCACACCATTTTCAAGTATTATCCGTCCATTGTCATCTCTTTTGTATACTGGCTGTGACCTAACAAATACTGTTTTTTCTGCATGCCAAAACATTGGCCCTACAAAATCGTTTTGATTAATATAGTTTATAACTCCTGACTGCTCAACGTTCATTTTTTGAAGGGGACTCAACAACTGACTTATCCCTGGGGCATCAAATACCATTCCTGTAAGTCCTGGTACTTCACCACATGCATATACAGCATTTGCTCCACCTTGGGAATGTCCTGTAATATAGTTATTGGAACTTCCCAAATTCTGCTCTACAAATTCCACAGTTGGCACATACTGAAAAGATGAGTCCATTATACCCCAATAATAATTGTTTAGCCAGTCCTCGCTCTTAAGCAAAGGATTTCCAAGGTCGATGCCTTGTGCTGCAAGATCCGCCATTTCTGCTGCAATACCTTCCGTACCAGCTATTGAAAAAAACGTATCCCCTGCACTATTTTCAAAAGCATAGCCTGCAAACCCGCCTTTACCATCTCCATCATCATTTCTGTATGCTTTTAGTGTAAGACTACTTAATACAGGATCATCTTTAATCTCTTGAAATAATCTTTTATAATCTCCTATGGACAAACAAGCATTGCCAGGTATAATTAATTCCTCCAGTGCTATCACGCCTTCTTTTGATATATTATCAGCACCAAGTTCTGCTGTTGTTGGTGTGCTTAGTATTTGATCAATTATATAACCTAACGTTTTTCCGTAATAATCTCTAGCATCAACCGGGTCCTCTGTCACCTTTACATAAGCAAATTGACTTAGTAAAAGGTATTGCTTTGCAGTTAATCCTCCAAAATTCATCTTTCATTTCCCCTTAATAATCAAATTCATTAATAATATCATTTATATAGTCCTCTTTTAAATCAATATCAACTAACCCCATTCTATTTACAAGCTTTCTTTGCTTATAAAGTGAATCTGCATCATAACCATTTCTTCCAAGCCTAATACTCTTGAAGTTCTTATCAAAGTCTTCTCTAAAATCATCTGACATATAATTCACTACCAAATGAAATTTGCCGATATTCCTATCAAGGATGTGCTGTTTTATAAGCCTGTATACTTTCTCTGCTTCCTGTCTTTTATCAATACTTCCATCTACAAAAACATAGTATTTCATATCACAAAAAATCTTATCTGGATACCTCTTTATCAGGTCTGAATAACTTAAATCTTTAACATCATTAAAATCAATTTCGTAGTGTTTAAAGTTAAAATTAAACCCGTATAGCGAAACCACCCCTTCACCATATATATCTTTTAATAGTTTATGAAATTCCGCCATTGCGCCATTTCTCCATATAGCATGTATATAGCCATCGTCAAATATTCCAGGCTCGCCCTTCTCCCAACGGACTCTGAATCTCATCTCAGGGTCATCTTTTGGATAAGCCCTCGCTTCATAGACCCTATATCCAAACCCTTCGTTGCCAAGTAGTCTAGGCTCTTCGACTACAAACTCCTTTTCATAAGTATTCTTAAGATATTCTGTCATTTTCTTTTGTACATCACCCTTATTTACACCGTTTAGTGTTATACACCCCCCCATAAAAAACACTATAAAAACAGACATAATTACCAGAAGTAACATTCTAACAGAGGATCTATTCAAGTCTAACCACTCCTTATAAGTTAAAAACAATCTAATTACTTAGATCTATAGACTAAAATAAAACATACATTATTATATGTTTTTTGTATAAAGTATTAGGGTCATTTGGAAAATCAGCAAAGAAACAACTCCTAGATAAGAAATATGTCTTTGTAACACTTACCATGATTACGGTTTTGAAATACATTCTGGTACTTTCAATATCTTATTTTATATCTCTTTCTTGCTGAAAAGCTAATGCTACTTAATATTTCCTTACA
>JBMOLK010000343.1:0-3187 GCA_049325575.1 Bacillota bacterium
GTCCTGGTGTATTTGTTAAATTATCAGTATCAATTCCAGAATCCATAGGCACTATCATTATGGGATTCGCAATTAAATCTGAATTTCGCATAATTTGTGCTTTACGTTTATTAATTTCTTTTTGTAACAAAATAATCTGCTGTATTTCACCAACACCCCAGAATCTTGTCGGGTCTTGATAATCAAAAAATGGTACAAAAGGAAAATCAAAACTATAAGGATTAGATATATCTCGTAAAAGTTTATGGTCAGCAACAGTAATTACACGCCCATTAGGATATTTCTGTCTCGTTTTTATTTCAGTTCCTTTTTCTGTCTCTTCAATATATTCTTCTAATTCATCAGGTTCTTTAAGCCAGCATTCTAAAACTAATGCTTTACGATTTATATCCGCTTTCCAATCGCCAACTGCTTCTAATTCTTCTTTAGTATCGGAATATCCTGCATCAGCTTTAACTTCTTGCCCAGTTTCAGGATATGCCCTTCGTATATACGCTAAATCTCGCACAACAGCATGAATAATATATCGGCAATCTTCAAATGCTACTGCTTCCGGGTCAATATATATTTCGTGTGGGTCGCAAACTGCAACTGCAACTGTATTGGTAACTTTATTCCAATAAACTTTTGCAAATGACGTTCCCCAAATTAAATTACTTCTAATAAGTAAAGGCAATTTAACTGGCATTCCCAAGTTATACCAAGACCATTCCATAATCGCATCTGCTAATTTAGCTGCTTCTTCATCAGTTCGTTCTTCAGGAATTACATAAATCCGAGGTCGGTTATCAGTCATTATGGGAACAATAGTTTCAATAGTGGAAAAACAATAATTTAATGCAATATCTTTTTTAGTGCTTGGCGTAAATTCCCGGTGATGTTTGCCGATATAGAAGTTATAATAAGTTTGCCAATCTTTATCTATTTCTGCTCTGGATTTTTTAGCAAATTCATATAGCTGATATATTTTTTCTACTAAATTCCCATTCATAATTGTGTCAATCCTTTTTTCTTTAGTAATTCCTTTTTTTGTTTCCTCGTTTTAACAACTTCACCAAGTCCATTATCCCAATGCGGTTCTAATTCTGGAATTAAGTTTATTGCGGTAAATATAAGTTTTGTTTTTCCACCGCATTTTTCACAACGTATCCGGTGTCTACTATTTATTTTTGACCACTTATCTACTTCATGTCCACACTTTAAACATTTAACTCGATAAATAGGACTCATTTTAATCTAACCATCCATCATAAAAATCTTCATTTTTATCTTTTGTTATTCGCATCAATTCTTTTTCTCGTCTACGCATTTCCTGTGCAATTGGTGTATAACCACTTATCGGTTCTATTTCTCTTTTTGGCATTTTAGGTAACATTTTAAATTCACTATAAAATTCAGAACCAATTGCACCTCTCAATGCATCCATACAATGATTAAATGCATCTATCGGTTCTTCTCCTGGATTATGGTCATCTTTAGGTTCCCGATAAGAATAAATACCAAATTCTTCAATTGTATGGACACAATTGTCAGTTACCTGTAACATTGGCTTACCATCTGCTAAATTAGTGGTAAGTAAATAATTTATCATTTGAATCCCAACCAGGATACTTTTTTCCTGAAAGGGAATTGTTGGCACATGGTAACGTTGCAATTCTGCTCGTTCCTGTGCCCCGCTTGGGTCTGCCCAGAATCGCTCTGCACGTCTACATCGTCGGTTAATTAATACTGCATGCGTATTCAATGTAGTGTTAGCGTAGTAATGTTCGTCAAAAACAATATATCGCCCATCTTGTTTAGCAATCCAGAGACAAACAAATGGGTCATTAAATCCAAAATCTATTCCTGCAAATACAACCTCCTTTCCAGTTAATTTTAACGGTGATGGAATTACATGTTTTACCGGGTCAAAACTGCGAAATACTAATCCGCTAAATACTACAAATTCAGCATCTAATTCCTGTCGTGAAAAATCACCTTTGTAACGGCTTCTTAATTTTTCTATTTCTTCTTTTGATACGTAAGGATTACCTTCAGTTTTAGATTGAACTACTACATAATCAGGGTCAGTAAGTGATTTAATATAAAACTCATGATATAACCAATTTCTACCTCGTGGCGTTGTTGTCAGTAAAAGTATGCCATCAGTATCTAAAACACGCCCTAAAAGAATATCCCACGCTCGTTCACTTATCAAAGATGCTTCATCTACCCACGCAATTGCTAACCCGGGGCCTCGAAGTCTATCCGGATTTTCCGCCGTTTTGATTTCGATACGGAAGTTGTTTTTAAGTTCGTAGGCTCTTTCGTTACGGAGACGCCTGTGGATAGCTGCTCGGTCAATCGTAAACTCGAATTCCCTTTCTGGAACTCTCGATAAGGGGTATGTCCCGGCGACAATCCAGCCAAGACTTGATTTGAGGTTTCGGTTTCGGTAGGCTTCGGCAGTGAAGATTTTGGCGCCCAGAAAGGTCTTACCTGCCCTGATGCCTCCAATGAATGCAATTTTCCTTTTCCCACTTTCGTATAGACGCCACACTTCAGACTGAGCTGGTGTCAGTTTGTAGTGTTTAGGCATCTATTTCCTCCTTTTCTTTGTTTAATAATCCTTCTGATTCTGCTTTTATTTTCTGTCCATCATCAAGTTCTACAATCATTTTTATATCGCCTTCAACATTTACATCTGCAGTATCATCAAGCAATTTTTCTAATTTATAAAATAATCGTGCCCCATCAATAGAACCTCTTTCAATTGCACGATTTAAAAGACGAGCCACTTTTGGATAGAGCAATTTTCTAACGCCAGCATCAAATTCTCGTAATTCTTTTACAAATGCTGGATTTTTTAGCCAACTTTTATGAAAAGTCTCATAACTTATATCAGCAGCTTCACAAGCTTCTCTCGCATTACCATAAGTTTCTGGCGCATAAAAAGCTTCTAAAAATTTTCTGTATTTTAATTTTTCTTCTGTTAAAGAAAGAATACTTTTCATGCCTGCCCTATCTCCTCAATAATTACTCTAAAACTCCGTCCAGTTAATTTTGATACTGCTAAAATTGCGTCCATATAAATTTCTGGGACGTCCATTTTGATTCGCGCCCCGCCTTGCCCATCAAGTGTAATTGCAGAAGCTATTGGCGGAAGTGATGCTTCAAATTCTATTTTCATTACTCTTCTAATTTTTCC
>JBMOLK010000344.1:0-26728 GCA_049325575.1 Bacillota bacterium
CCTACGGTAATTTTACTTTATATCTAACAGAAAACTCTGTAATTATCACATCTTGAATTGATCTTGCCTTATTTTTAATATCTGAATCTCTTTCAGGCTTTATATTTAGTACCAAACGTTCATTCCCTGAAGTATTAATATACTGAAACTTACTCTTTGTCGTATCTATTTCATTTACGATTACACGGTCTGAACCGGAGTTTATATTTAATATGAGTTTATTACTCTCAAACCTCCACTCCCTTTTCTCGCCAGATGTCATTTCAAAGACTACTTTGTCAACACGAAAAGGATCAGAAGGGTTACTGTTTACTATCTTATATTTTTCTGCTCCATCAACATCCTGTCTTATGTACCTTATTACATCAACTACCTTATTCTGTTGATCCATATAATTATTAATGCCACTATAGTCCTGCACACCTTGAATAAAAACCGCAAATATAACCGGAGTTATAAGGCCGATTAAAGCAACCACTATTAACATTTCAACTAATGTTATACCCTTATTGTTTAATCTAAGCATAAGCCTTCACCTATAAAATTCCTCCCTGGGTCGATAAACACGACCCAGGGATAAATATTTACATATTAGTTTATAGCTATTGTTGTAGTTGTACGATGTGGAACTACAATAACTTGCTGGTTGGAAGGATAAATATCAATCTTGTATCCTGTGTATTGACCTACACTACCACTCCACTGTGGAGCAAAATCAGAAATTGCTTGCGCACTTCCAGGAGACGATGCACCCTTTGGAGACAAATATGGACCAAACTCCTTTGTAGGATTAGAAGAAGCGTCTTGGAGTTGACCCTGTAAAGCTTGAATAATCTCTCTCCATGAATCACCAGTTTGTATTTGTCCTGTAGTACCATTTACATTATAGTAGCTTTTTGCCAAGTTCCAATCCTGTGAGTCAACCAAGTATGCAAGAACCGCTCTCTCAATAACTTTAGCATTCTGCTCGTCTGCTCTCTTCTTAGCATTACCTAATACACCGGAGAACATCCCAAACGCAATTGCTGCCAATACACCCATAATTGCAATAACTATAAGCAGCTCAATAAGTGAAAAACCTTTTTGATTCTTTACCATTTTTTTCATACCTTAACCCTCCTATAATTTTGCTTTTTTTTACTTGCTTTACTACTATATGTAGGTGCTTATTTGACACTATCTTGCTCCTAAAAGCTTAAACCAATTAAGTATCCCCCCTTAAACCTTTTTTGGAACAAGACAACTGTAATATAAGCAAAATTAGCCTGCTGACATTGCTTCATATATACTCATCATCGGGTATAATATACTTAAGACAATAAAGGCAACAACTACTGCCATTGTACACATAATTATCGGTTCTATCATTGATGTTAACTGCTGAAGAGACGTTTCAACTTCCTCGTCGTAAAAATCGGCTGATTTATCGAGAGCAAAATCAAGGTTTCCTGATTCTTCTCCTATCCTTATCATAGATATAACCATTGGAGGAAAATACCTCATATCGGCAAGTGGCTGTGTAAGACCTCTTCCCTTTTTGATGTCTTCAATAACTGCATCGATTCTTTCTTCAAGAACAGCGTTATTTAAAATCTTTTGAACTACTTCCATTGCCTGAATCAAGAGTACTCCGCTTGACATAAGCGTACCAAGATTACGTGTAAGTCTGGCAGTTACAATATTTCTGGTTAGCCCACTTATCACCGGCAGCTTAATTGAAAGATTTCCAAAAAACACTTTTCCGTCATGAGTTCTTGAAAAGACTCTTAACCCTACAACTGCTGCAATTAAACCACCAACTATAAAATACCAGAAGGACTTAAAAAAGTCGCTGACACTTATAAGTATTTTGGTGAAAATAGGCAGTTCTACATTAAATCCCTGCAGTATCTCTGCAAAGGAAGGTACAACTTTTGCCATCAGGACTATTATAACCGCAATAGCTATAATTGTGACAACTATCGGATATGTAAGAGCACCTTTAATCTTTTGGTTTAGTTTAAACTGCTTTTCAAAGGTGGTTGCCATTCTGTTAAAAACCAAGTCCAGCTGTCCGCTTACTTCCCCTGCCTCAACCATGTTTATAAGAATTTCAGGGAAAATACCAGAATGCTGCTTCATAGCATTTGATAGTGCGATACCTTTTTGTATATTCTCATATATGTCATTCAAACTCTGTTTTAAAGTCTTATTGTTGGTTTGCGCCTTTAAAACCTCCAGACATTGAGCAATAGGCACACCTGCTTCCAATACTATTGCAAACTGCCTGCAGAACACGGCTAAGTCCTTTATTTTGACTCTCTGTTTAAAGATACCAATCTGACTAATATCAGTCATGGCATTCTTTTCCATTATCTCGACAGGGGTATACCCTTTTTCCAAAAGCAGCCTTTTTAACTCTTCCTCACTGTCGATTTTTGTCTCACCAGTAAATACCTTACCGGCTTCAGTTTTAACCTTGTAGCTGTAAAGTGGCATTTTCAGACCCCCAAAACAGTATTTACTACATGATGACTACACATATACGACTTAAGTATAAAACACTAAAACTATTATAATTATTAAGCTGACTTGACTATCAATTATATCCCCTGAAATTACACATGAAATCAAATTTTAATGTGCTTTGACGTGATATGGAAAGATGTATTTGGATTTTGTAAAGATGGAATATATATTTCCCGGTATGCAGATATTAAGGATATTCGTTAAACGATTTGGTATTGATGAATTGAAGACATAAGCTTGACTTGCCATTACTCAACCCAACCTCCCTAACAATAACACTCCAAGAAATATTAACTAATTTATCTCTCTAGTATATTCCGATATTTATCTTTATCTCTATTTTATGTGCTTATATATATTGTATAATATTTTTCTAAAAAATGCTAGAACTTTTTTATGTAGTTATCAATTTTCTTAAATTGTCCAAATCAATCGAATACTGACACGCACTTTCATAGTCTATAAGCTCCTGTTTATATAGGTCCGCAAGACAGCTGTCCATGGTGTACATTCCAAACTGCGATCCCGTCTGAATACATGTGTTTATCTGATGGGTACGGTTTTCACGAATAAGATTTGCAATAGCTGGAGTCCATACCATGGTCTCTGTGGCCAGAACACGCCCTTTATTATCTGCCTTTCTTATAAGCTGCTGTGAAATTATGCCCATAAGAACGGTAGACAACTGGGTCCTTACCTGCGGCTGCTGGTGAGGAGGAAAAACGTCGATAATTCTGTCGATTGTTTTAGCAGAACCGATGGTGTGCAGGGTGGATAGTACCAGGTGACCTGTTTCGGCAGCGGTCAGCGCTATAGAAATTGTCTCCTGGTCACGCATTTCTCCTATTAGTATAACATCCGGGTCCTCTCTTAGAACAGCCCTTAAAGCGTTAGCATAACACTTTGTGTCGGCTCCGATTTCCCTCTGATTAATAACACTTTTGTTATGTCTATGTAAAAACTCTATAGGATCTTCTATTGTTACGATATGGCATTTTCTTTTACTGTTTATGTAGTTAATCATTGCAGCAAGTGTTGTTGACTTACCATGCCCCGTTGGGCCTGTTATTAAAATAAGACCCCTTTGCTTTAATGCTAAATCATAAACCAACCCAGGAAGCCCCAGGTCTTCTATAACAGGAATATCTGTAGGTATAGGCCTGAATGCAATTGCACAGGTACCTCTTTGCTTGAATACATTTACCCTGAAACGGGCAATATTCTGAAGAGAATATGAAGCATCCACTTCACCCATTTCCAGAAAATATTCATACAATCTGCTGTTAAGGCACTGCTTCGCAAGCTGCACACAGTCATGTGGAGTCAAAATAGGTTCATTAAGATAGACTAGATCTCCATGGATTCTGATAACCGGCGGCACTCCTGCACATATATGTAAGTCGGATGCTCCGCTTTCAACTGCTTTGGCAAGTAGGTCATTAACGTTCATAGATTACATCCCCTTATATCAGTCTTTGGAAAATGCGATACGCATCATTTCATATATGGTTGTAACACCGTCTTTAACTAATCTTGAACAATTCATTCTAAGGGTCTTCATTCCATGCTTTACAGCTTCATCTTTAATAACATCGGCATTAACATTCCTGGAAATCATTTCCTTAATTTCTCGATTAACACTCATGATCTCATAAACAGCTATTCTGCCTCTATAGCCCGTATTGCTGCATTCACTGCAGCCCTTTGAACGATATATTGTTATGTTTTCATCTTCTTTTAGCCCAAGAATCTCTTTCTCGTAGGCATCCGGCTCTACTGCTTCCTTACACTTGGGGCACAGCCTTCTTACAAGTCTTTGAGCAATTACTCCAACTACAGACGATGACATCATGAAAGGCTCTATACCCATATCTATCATTCTCGTAATTGAGCTTGCAGCATCATTGGTGTGGAGGGTACTGAAAACCAAGTGCCCTGTGATAGCTGCCCTTGTAGCTATCTCTGCCGTTTCGGAGTCACGTATTTCTCCAACCATGATTATATCAGGGTCCTGTCTTAAGAAAGATCTCAAGGCTGCTGCAAAGGTAAGTCCCGCTTTGACATTAACCTGAACCTGGTTTATACCCTTTATGGTACTTTCAACAGGGTCTTCTACTGTAAGTATATTAACATTCGGCTTGCATAATTCCTTTAGCGCAGTATAAAGAGTAGTTGACTTACCGCTACCGGTAGGCCCTGTTACAAGGATAATACCGTGAGGATGCGAAATAATCTCGTCAAACTTTTCCATATCATCCTCAAAGAATCCCAGGTCCTTCTTGGAAACATTAAAACCTTCCTTGTCTGCTATTCTTATAACAACCTTCTCACCAAACATGGTAGGCAGGACGGATACACGCATGTCATAATTTTTACCCTCAATCTTTATAGCTATTCTACCATCCTGTGGAACCCTTTTTTCCGCTATATTAAGTCCGCTTATAATCTTAATTCTGGCAACAAGGGCTGAAATAATCTTCCTGTCGTGCTTCATTATTTCAACCAACTGACCGTCTATTCTGAATCTAATGAGGACGCAATCCTCCTGCGGTTCTATGTGAATATCACTGGATCTGCTCGCTACGGCCTTCTGGAATATAATATTTACCATCTTAACGATAGGAGCGTTCTCAAGATCGTTTACATCTATTGTTTCGTCTTCTTGCTCTGCTTCAGTGATCTCAACAGCTATCTTCTCGTTTACCTTCTTTATTTCTTCGTCAAGGTCAGCTACCTTTTTCTCTTCTGCCTTCTCTTTTGCTTTCTTTTCCACAATGCCATAGTGTTTATTCAATTGAACTAAAATCTGTTCTTCGTCAGCCAGGCAGGGAACGATTTCAAGTCCTGTAGCAAGTCTTAAGTCATCGATGGAAAATATATTCATAGGGTCGCTCATGGCAACCTTTAAAGTCATGTCAGTCTTTTCAATGGGAACAAGCTTATGCATCCTGGCTATATTCTGCGTCACCAGCTTTAAAACATCCTCTTGAATTTCAATATTCTCAAGATCGACAAACTGGACTCCCATCTGTTTTTCAAGGAACTCATAAAGTGCTTTTGAATCCAAATAACCTTCCTTAACAAGAATCTTTCCTATAAGATCCCCGCTTTTTGACTGTATTGACAGTGCAGCGTCGAGCTGCTCCTGAGTTATAACTCCAGCCCTAACAAGAAGATTACCTATTTTATCTTTGAATATACCGCCTTCACTAAAACCACTTTGCCTGTCAAAGCTTTTATCCATAAAACCCATATCTGACAAGTCGGCATTCAGGTTACCTGCTTCCATTACACCTTTCATATCGTTATAGACTCCCCTTTCAAGGAGGGAATCCTCTTTTTCACTTAAAAGGTCTGTATTTAACATGTTTTGTCTAATATCTTTGGTTTTTTGCTCCTGCGGCTTCTTCTCTTCACCAAAATACTCAATGATAAGCCTTTCAATTTCCTTAACATCTGCTAAAACCGGCTTTATTTCAAGTGCAGTAGCCAGACGTATGTCGTCTATACAGAAAATATCGGTGGGGTCTTTCATTGCAACAGTTAAAATCCCGTTATCCTTTTCAATGGGTATTACCTTATACCTGTTAGCAATATTCCGCGTTATAAGAGTAGGAACACTTGAGTCCTTAACCTGGTAATTTGAAAGATCAACAAAGGATATTCCCATTTTTACAGCACTGGCATGCATTATATCCTTCTGTGATACAAGGCCCATATCTAACAACACATCTTCTATATTGCTGTTGTTTTCCCTTTGAATATCCCAAGCCTTCTTAAGATCGGTTATTTTGAGAACACCCATCTCCAACAGTATTTCATCAATACCTCTTGTATCTACTCCTAGCATCTCGTACCCCCAAATATCATATGTAGTTATTTCAAGCTTTAAGAAAACACTTTATAGAACCCTGTTAATAGTTTGCAAGAAGATATACTTAAAGTTTATAATAAATTTTATTCATTATGAAGTAGAAAATATGATCATAAATCAATATGCCAATATAAAAATTACATAAAAACAATTTACAGTCATAATAATTAGAAATTCTATCGTACAAGACTTATTCTAACACTTTTCGTTCTAATTCTCAAGCATCAATTTTAAATTTTGTTTAAATGTTAAGTTTATCTTGAAAATTTAGCATAAAAGCACTCCAAAATTATAAGGAGTGCTCTAGCCATTCATCAGGTATAATAATACTAATATTTTATTAGCAAAGGTTGAATCTGGTTTCCTTTTAAAGCCTCCAATACTGTAGGCAGTAACTGGGTTGTATCGGCCACCAGAGAGTTTGGTTTGTTCGAAGGGCCGTCCTGTCCAAAGGGAACCATAAATATATTTTTCATATTCAGCAGCATACCGATATTTTTTGCATTTGCACCAAGCCCATCATTGGTAGAAACAGATATAACTACAGGTTTCTGATTCCTAAGGTGTGCTTTACATGCCATAGTAACCGGAGTATCGGTTATGCCGTTTGTAATCTTGGCAAGGGTATTTCCGGTACAAGGAGCAACTATAACAATATCCAGCAGGGATTTAGGCCCTATTGGCTCTGCTCCGACAATTGTATTGATTATTTTTTCCCCCGTTATTCCCTCAAGCTTTAATCTTAAGTCTTTTGCAGTGCCGAATCTTGTGTCAAGTTTGTCTACAGATTCAGAAAGAATTGGATAAACCTTCGCTCCATTACTGACAAGCTTTTCAATTTCCGGCAGAACCTTATCTATGGTACAAAAAGAACCCGTAAGTGCAAATCCGATTTTTACTCCATCCAACAACATTTTTATACCCCCAACTCATCTATGATGTTATTTATAGTGTCTTTTATGAATTCAGCGGCAGTTACTGGAGCAACCTTACCTGGCAGGGAAAGCGCCCATATTGTTTTTATACCTAATTCTTTAGCCTTCTCAAAGTCTACACCTCCGGGTTTTGAAGCCAAATCAATTATCAAGCAGTCCTTTTTTAACTTCTTTAGCATCTCCTCGTCCAGTACAACATGAGGAATAGTATTGAATATAATGTCCATTTCGCCTATATAATCACCAAGATCGCTTATGTAGACCGGTTTATAGCCGTAGCTTCTAACCCACGCGATATCGGAGTATTTTCTGGCTTCCACATATACATAACTTCCAATCCCATCCAACATTTTTGCAAGTATCTTACCTATCCGGCCAAAGCCTAGAATCATTATATTGCTGCCATGGAGTGTTATAGGCGTTTCCTCCATTGCTATCTGTATAGCTCCTTCCGCAGTAGGAACGGCATTTAAAACAGCCATTTCCTCCCTTTCAAGCAAATCGATGGTGTATACATTGTATACATCTGCAAGCTGTGCTATCTTATCCCCTATTCTTCCTGCTACAAACAATTGGCTTTTAGTCATCTTTTTAAATACATCTTTTATGTATATCTTTTGAGGGTGAAAAGGTGCATTTAGTGTTTCATTATCAGTTGAAAACGGCATTGGACCAATTACTACATCCGATTCTTTTATTGCCTGGTCAAGGTCGGTACTTTCTTCAATTTCTATCTCAAAACCTGCATTCTCAAATCCATATATATTAACCTTATTCCCCTGCGATGCAATTAAGCTGGCTAGCTTAACACTTCGTAGATCACCACCTACGATTGCGAACTTTTTATTATTCATTCCAATCCCTCCCTTATTGATAGAATCCAGGTGAAGATAAACTAATATTACCTAATGGGCACTAATTAAATAAAACACCATTTAATTAAAGCCATGCATCAAATTAAAGAAATCGAACTGTAAAAGTAAATAAACAAGATAGGCAAGCCATTTTAATCAAATAGGCTTAAGGAAATCTATGTTTATGTTTACAGTTCGCTATCTCTAGTACAGATGCTTGATGATAGAAGGTAAATTCTTTATGTATTTAGTTTTCATTAGTCGACGATTTATGGCGACTACTATATCTTATGTACATTACAAATTTTATGTGCTTTGAAAATAATAAGCGTCTTTAAAATTTTCTCTTACAACCTTATTGCTTCAAAATAGCCATAAAGAAAATAATTTCCGATTATGATCAAGTGTACAAAGCGCTTTAACAAACATAACAAAAAAGCTCTGAAACCAGTTGGTTCCAAAGCTTTTTGACGTTCTTCTTTATGCAGAAATTATTTTTTTGATATCAAAGTCTTTTTTTATGTTACCGACCGCAGCAAAGCTTATATTACTTAGATCAAAAATCTTTTTTATAATTTCATCGGTTTTTTCCATGCTGACTTCATCAATTTTTTTCAATACTTCCTCTGGGCTGTATATCCTTCCCAGGAGTACCTCGGACTTTCCAATGCTGTTCATCCTGCTGCTTGTGCTCTCAAGGCCCAGAATGAAATTACCCTTTAGCTGTTCCTTTGACTTTTTAAGATCCTGATCCGATATACCGTCTTTTACTATATGCCTGACCTCTTTTGCAACAAGCTCCAATACCTTGTCAAGATGCTGGGGATTCATACCCGCATAAATCGTAAACAAACCGGCATTTTTATATGACGACGGGTATGAATAAATGGAATAAACAAGGCCCATTTCTTCTCTGATTTTTTGAAACAGTCTGGAGCTCATACCCCCTCCAAAAATATTATTTACTGCCAAAAGAGAATACATATCATCATTTCCATGTTCAATACCCTTAAATCCAAGGCATATATGGATTTGCTCCGTATCCTTCTCTTTTTTCCTCACATTGGCCTTAAACTCCACCTTTTCAAAATTATTATCTATAACACCCGCAGGGTTCCAATCATTGAATTTTTCCTTAATGAGACCTATCATTTCATCATCAAAATTCCCCGAAACAGCTATTACAGTATTTTTAGGCAAATAATTACTATCTATATAGTTTTTTATCTTATCCCTGTCAATTCCATAAAGACAATCTGAAGTTCCCAATATGGACAATCCCAATGGATTTCCTTCCCACGCGGCCTCTGATAATATATCATGAACAAGCTCTTCCGGTGAATCCTCATACATACCTATTTCTTCAATTACAACCTTTCTTTCAACATCAATATCCTTTTTAGAAAACTTGGAATTAAAGAACATGTCTGAAAGAACGTCCAGGGCTATCTCAAAATGGGTATCCAAAGTCTTTGTATAATAGCAGGTACACTCTTTCCCTGTAAATGCATTTAATTGCCCGCCTATACTGTCTATACTTTCTGCAATTTCTTTCGCTGTTCTTTTCTCTGTACCCTTAAACATCATATGTTCAATAAAATGGGATATACCGTTTATCTCTCTGTTTTCGCTTCTCGAGCCTGTTCCAACCCAAATTCCTATTGAGACAGACCGTACGTGAGGTATTCTCTCGCTAACTATTCTTACACCATTGTCTAACGTTATGCGTTTAAACATAAAACCTCCGTGTAATATAAATTCTTATATTCATTCTATTATATTAATAAAAATCTTTACTGATCATTTATACAAAAATTTTACGAAAATAAGGCGTAAACTTTAACAGATTCACGCCTTACTTTTTAGTTTAATCTCATATCCGTTATAGATACTTGATTTTGTCCTGCCTTATATTCTGTCTGGCTTTTAAAGTCAGGATTCCTTATTTTCCTTGGTTTCCTCACCTTCAATTGCATCTTTTCTGGAAAGGTTTATACGTCCCTGCTTGTCAATTTCCATAACCTTTACGAGTATTTCGTCTCCTACATTTACTACATCTTCAACTTTAGCCACCCTTTTCTTGTCCAATTTGGAGATATGAACAAGACCTTCTTTGCCTGGAAGGAATTCGACAAATGCCCCAAAGGATGTCACTCTCATAACCTTACCCATGAAGATCTGACCGGGCTCAACATCCTTTGCTATTCCTTCTATCATCATCAAGGCTTTCTTTCCGGCTTCGGAATCTGCACTGAAGATATAAACTTTTCCGTCATCCTCAATATCAATTTTAACGCCTGTTTCATCAATTATCTTATTAATCATTTTTCCGCCAGGTCCAATAACATCCCTTATTTTGTCAGGATTTATGGATGTGGAAATTATTTTTGGAGCATACTTTGAAAGCTCTATCCTTGGCTCTGGAATAGCTTTTAAAATTACATCATCTATGATTTGCAAGCGTCCTTTTCTGGTAAGCTCAAAGGCCTGTCTTATAATTTCTTCGGTTAAGCCATCTACTTTTATATCCACCTGAATGGCAGTTATACCGTCCTTTGTACCGGCAACTTTAAAGTCCATATCACCAAAGAAATCCTCTATTCCCTGTATGTCCATAAAAGTCACGAACCTGTCAGAGTTGTTATCATCAACCACCAGCCCTGCAGAAATCCCTGCTACGGGTTTTTTAATAGGAACACCTGCATCCATAAGTGCCAGTGTACTTGCACAAACACTTCCCTGGGATGTAGAACCGTTTGACATAAGAATTTCCGAGACAAGCCTTATGGTATAAGGAAACTCTTCCTGTTTTGGAATCACAGGCTCTAGAGCTCTCTCTGCAAGTGCACCGTGACCTATCTCTCTCCTGCCTGGCCCTCTCGAAGTCTTGGCTTCACCAACACTGTAACCCGGGAAATTATAGTGGTGCATATACCTCTTGGTTTCCTCAAGCTCAATGCCGTCAAGCATCTGAACATCACCCATAGCTCCTAATGTAACGGTGGTGAGCACCTGTGTTTGTCCTCTTTGGAAAAGGCCGGAACCATGGACTCTAGGCAGGATGCCTACTGAAGCTGATAAAGTCCTTATTTCGCCAAGTCCTCTGCCGTCAACTCTTTTGTTTTCTTCCAGTATATATTCTCTTACAACCTTCTTTTCAAGCTTGTATAAGGCCTGTGAAATAATTGCCTCCATTTCGGGGAAGGCTTCTGCAAGGTTTTGTTTTGTATCCTCGGCCAGTTTAGTGATATTTTCATCTCTAACCTGCTTGTCTACCGCAAGAACAGCCTCTCTCATCCTGCTGTACGCAAATTCTTTTACGGCATTGAAAATATCATCAGGTACCTCGGCAGAACTATATTCAAACTTGGGCTTCCCAATTTCTTTAACCACACCTTCTATGAACTCAACTATCTTCTTTATCTCTTCATGACCTCTTCTTATGGCAGCAAGCATAACATCATCAGGAACTTCATTTGCTCCGGCTTCTATCATAACAATCTTTTCTTTAGTACCCGCCAGGGTAACATACATCTGGCTCTTTTCCCTCTGCTTTGCATTAGGGTTTATAACTACTTCACCATCTACAAGACCCAAAATCACTCCCCCGATAGGACCGTTAAAGGGTATGTCCGAGATTGAAAGGGCAATTGAAGATCCTAAAAGAGCGGCAATCTCCGGAGAATTATCCTGATCAACCGACATAACTGTATTAACAACTGCTACGTCATTTCTTAGATCTTTAGGGAATAATGGTCTTAGCGGCCTGTCTATTACCCTGGATGTCAATATGGCCTTCTCTGAAGGCTTTCCTTCCCTTTTAATAAAACCTCCGGGAATTTTTCCAACTGCATATAATCTTTCCTCATAGTCTACACTAAGGGGAAAAAAGTCAATTCCCTCTCTTGGAGCGGCTGAAGCTGTTGCTGTCGATAGAACAACAGTGTCTCCGTATCTTACCAATACAGCACCATTAGCCAACTGGGCAAGTGTACCCGTTTCAATTGTAAATCTTCGACCTGCCAGTTCCATGCTGAAAATATTTTGCATCATACAATCCTCCTCGTTAGTAAACCGCAGACTGTAGGATGTAGATTCTACCGCAAAGTCGACAAAAGTGCAAAATCTTTTGATGCAAAATTGTCATCCTCATCAAATAACGAAGCTTTGCAGCACAATCTACCTTCTACTGTCTGCAGTCCTTGTTTATTATTATTATCACATGAAAAATATCTTCGTATAAATGTATAAAACAAATTTAGAACTTGATAGAATTTTTCATGTTCTAAACTTATTATCCCATATTTATAAAATTGTATAAGTGAAAAACATAAGCGTTATGTATGAAAATGCTAAAAAATTATATATTAAAATAAAGAGCGGAATACTCCGCTCATTACTACTTTCTAAGATTTAATTTTTCAACAATTGCACGATATCTTTCAATATCAATTTTTTGGAGATAATTTAATAAACCTCTTCTGTGTCCAACCATTTTGAGAAGTCCTCTTCTTGAATGGTGGTCCTTCTTATGAACTTTCAAGTGTTCAGTCAGGTGGTTGATTCTTTGTGTAAGAATAGCAACCTGAACTTCCGGTGATCCGGTATCCGTTTCATGAAGCTTGTGATTACTGATTATTTCTTGTTTTTGATCCTTTTGCATTATAAACTTCCTCCTTATTTTTAAATCCCCAATAGCCAGGTAGTAGGCCGGAGTTACCCAAAACCGAGCTAGTGGTTAATTTACTTAAAATATTCTAACATACTAACTAGAAACTGTAAAGAATCAATATCAAAAAATGCTAAATTTCATATTCATTTGGTCAATAAATATCATTTCTTCTGTGAGCCAAAAGCGGCAGCTCCCTCCTTACTTTATCAACCTGTGAAAGCTGTATATCACTATATAAAATATTTTCCTCACCATCTGCCCTAACCAATATATTGGCCCAGGGGTCAACCACCATGGAATTACCGTAAGCAACATAGGAGGCCTTTACATTTCTTGCCGGAGACACAGCTGCCATAAACACCTGATTGTCCACAGCCCTGGCGCGCATCAGAAGTTCCCAGTGCAAAGGGCCGGTGGTCATATTAAAGGCTGCAGGAACAATTACCAGTTTGGCACCCTTTAGAGCCATAAGCCTGAATATCTCCGGGAATCTTACATCATAACATATGGCTACACCTATTTTGCAAAACCCGGTATCAATAACCGTTGTTTCATTTCCTGCAGTCAATGTATCAGATTCCTTGAATGAAATCTTTCCAGGTATATTTATATCAAAGAGATGAATCTTTCTATGTCTTCCTATAATCTTACCCTCACTGTCAAAAATAAAACTGGAATTATATATTTTTCCCTCTTCAATCTCCGGTATTGACCCTGCAATAATATATACACCGTTCTCCTTTGCAGCATTTGACAAGGCCTTTATAGTCGGTCCGTCATCCTGTGACTCTGCAAACTCTACAAATTTTGAATTTTCGTAGGGGCAGTTAAACATTTCCGGAAGTAAAACCATATCTGCATGGTTTTCTGCAGAGGTTCCAATCATACCTACAGCTTTCTCAATATTACTTTCCTTATTATTTTCAACTGTCATCTGACACACGGATATTCTCACAGGCCTTTCCATACATTTCCTCCTCATAATTACCATCTTAACAGCACTTTATTTATCCTTATTATATTATTATACATTTAACACAAATTGCAAAGTATGTTTACTAAATAAAATCTTATCAGTTTATCCGCTTTATTTTAGAACACTTTTAGGTTAAATAGAATATTATGTTAATAAAATGCCAAACTGGAGGTAATTTAAATGCTATATCCTGATTATCATGCAAATATGATGCAAAATCCTAACGTTCAATGCCTGCCTATGCCAAAACTGGCTCACGCATATGTACCTTTTCAGTGTTTAGGCTGCATATACCCTCCTATGAAAGGGTTGGATGCCGGAACAATATTCCCGGAACTTGACAGACCTTATGGAGTTGACCCCGAATATGTAGTTGATGCGTAGATATGTAAAGGAGGTGAAAATATGGACTTAAACCGTGAAAAATTATTAAAGGAGGTTATGGCTGCAGACTTTACTATAATTGATCTGCACCTATACCTTAATACCCATCCTTATGATCAAAGAGCACTAACCCTATACAACAACAGTGTCCAAAGAGCTATGGTGCTTAGAAACCAGTACGAAAGAATGTACGGACCATTGAATGCTCAATATTCAACAAGTGCATATCCCTGGCAATGGATTGAAGACCCGTGGCCCTGGGAATAACATCAGTATTTGATTGGTACATTAAATCCATAGAATAAATTTTCAAATTTCATATAGGAGGTAATAAAATGTGGGTCTATGAAAAAAAATTGGAGTATCCCGTAAGGATTAAAAACCCCAATCCGAAAATGGCAAAATATATTATAACACAGTATGGAGGGCCGGATTTCACATTTTTATAAACTAATTAAAAATATAGTCTATACTTATGGAATAATCCTCGCTTATATAAATACGTTTTACCAGCCTGGCCAATACAGCTTCCTTTAAACCATTATCCATTGCATTAAGATTATGCATCATATAAAAGACCCTATCTCTAATAGTTTTAAAGCTTTCATCTATCACATCATTGTTCTGAAGTTTCCTCTCCAAAGACTCAACCCTGCGGGATAGCTCAATCTTCTGCTCCCTAAGCTCACCCAACCTCACTTTATACTCCTCAATAGAAATGGCTTCTTTCTCATACGCTTCCTGCTGCCTTCTGACAGCACTATTAATGCTGCAAATTTCCTGAAGCAGCCTCTTATGCTTTTCCTTTTCATCCGACACCTCTTTTTTGTATAAATACCGCTTTGCCCGAATCCTCTCCTCAATCATCTTTCTATCATAAAAAATCTTACTGATCTCTTGCATTACAAGTTTCTCAACTTTTTGCATATCCCAATATTTAGTTTTCGTGTCACATAAACCAGAACGGTTTTGGTCAACGTAATAGTAGTAATATCCAGTCCCGCCTTTGGCCCTGGACGGCTGCCTTGCCCCATACAACTTGCCTTTACAAACATTGCAGTATAGATAACCCGATAAAAGGTATTTCTTTTCACCAGACCACTCTCTGCTGTCACTTTCTGCCCTCTTTTTCATAATTTCCTGTATCTTGTTAAACTGCTCAAGGATAATCAACGGTTCGTGTGTATCGCTTCTTATAACCCACTCCTCATTAGGTCTTACAACCCTCTTCTGCTTCCCTGTGCTGTCCCTTATAAGGGTTGTTGCATTGTATATGGTAATACCCAGGTATACAGGATTGGTCAGAATCGACCTTATGGAATTTGTATGCCAGCTCTTGCCCCGGCTTGGAAGAATACCTTGCCTGTTAAGCCACTTACATATTCTAAGCTGTCCCCACCCCTCAAGGAATTTTTCTACCATGAATTTATATATCTTTGATCTATCCGGGTCAATAACAAGGTGCTGCTTGTCCTCGGACAGTCTATAACCAAATGCAGGTGTAGCAACATTGGTTTTGCCTTCCCTGGCCTTTAGAAGCTGCGTCACTTTAACCCTGCTGGCAGTCGTCTTCCTCTCTTTTTGTGCCAGACCTGCATGTATGACTAGAAGGAACTCGTCATCATCCGTTCTGCTGTCGTAGTTTTCCTTAAGTGATATAAAAAACGCTCCACTATCTGAAAGACTCCTCTTCAAATCCAGTATATCCATAATATCTCTTGAAGTTCTGGCAATCTCCTTTGCTATGATTCCTTTTATTTTACCTGATTTTATATCTTCTCTAAGCTGCTGCATCTCGTTTCTAAGATATGAATATGCTCCGCTTTTTACGTCAATATAGAATTTTGCAAGGTTGTAGCCGTTTACTTTTGCCCATTCCTTTAAGACCTTCCTCTGATTTTCTATAGATGTAATCTGGGCCTCCTTTTTTGTTGAAACCCTTATATATCCCCCGACATCAAGGTTTGTCTCCTTAAGGGTTTTATGGGGGTCCAAATATTCTTTGAGCTTGCTGCCGCTGACATGAGGAGGGATATATCTTAATCCTTCGTGCATGCCGATACCTGCTTTCTCTTTTTGTTTTCCTCTTCCCGTATAGCTTCTCTTATAAGAATATCAATGATTTCATCCAAAACTTCGGTTCTTGACATAGATCCAACACCTTTTCTTAAAAGATCTTCCATAAACTATCTTATTCAAAACGCAGCTTGTATGATGACTTTATAAGCTCTAGCCCTCACTTAAAAATAAAACATTAAAGTCTTAAATTCTGGCATAAAAATAGTCGAAAAAGATCGAATGTAAAAATAATGTAAAAAATAAGAAAAATTTACTTGACAATCTTCAAAATAAGTTATATTTATAAAGTAGTGATACTTTTTAAGTTTATAATTTTCGTTACTTTTATCTCATCTAAATTGTCTTATTTGTTTAAATAAAGGAGTGATTCTCATGGGTAGTAAGAAAGATATCAACTTATTACCGGAAGAGCTAAGGTATGCATCACCAAAGGCTCTGGAGAAATGGAAAGATGGGGGAACACTTAAAGAAGCAAGTGAAGGATTTGAAGGCTTTAAAGGCTTAATGGATATAATATCATCCAGGATGTCTTCAGTTCAATATGAAAAAAGTAAGGAACTTGTTTCCAACTTTTCAAAAACCTTAAAGGACAATTTAGTTGAGAACTTTCAACAAAATTCCGACAGGTCTACAAGTTTTTTCAGGTCTCTTAGGAAAGATAAAATAAGGAATTTAGAAAGAATTCTGGATGTTAGTAAGAAAGATTTGATAGTCTCAAGCAAAATAAATTATGTCTATTGTACCGAGTCGGGAAAAGTTGTCGTTATAGATAAGGATTACGGTGGAGAACCTTGTACTGTAGCTGTAAAGGACTCTACCAATATTCTGATTAAATGCGTCAAATTCCATAACGACATTCCCTACCTTTACCCGATATTTAACGAAAAGAAGTTAACCGGCGATATCATACATATGGATGAGAATGAAATCTGGTATCTGGATGGTGAAGAAGTAACACTTGTAGTGTTTAAAAATAACAAACCGGATTTTCTTAAAATAAGCCTTAAAGGATTTGAGCAGAAAAAAAACTCAAAAGCGTTGTTTAGCTATTTGGATTGCTGTAAAATGCTTCACCTAAACAAAAGACTCAATGATCTTTTAATTAAAGACAGGAAAGTAAGGTTTGATGATATAGTAAAAATTCGTCCCGGATTTGCAATATACAAGGAAAACTACACTTATAAGGTGCTGTTGTTTGATGAGTGTAAAAATCCGTGTAATGAGTTTATATTGGATAGCCTTCCACTTATCAATGAAGAAGCATGGGATGTCTTATTCTCAAATGACATATATGAGTTTATCAGCACTAATAACTTTTCTTTTGATAACTTCAGGCAGGACAACGATCATATAGAGTATTGGGAGTATATAGGTTCAAAAAGGGTATGCTTAATGAGATGCAAAATATAAAAACAATTCTGATTACACCTCTTGCAAACTATTTAGCTAAGAGGTGTGTCTTTATCATTAGAATGTTCATTTTCTGATATTCACTGTTATAAAAACATTAAATCGGGCGGGCCCGATGGAGAACTTGCCGCTTCACTAAGATACCTAAGCCAAAGGTTTAGCATGCCTACAGAAGTAGCAAAGTCGACATTAAATGATATAGGTACTGAAGAGCTTGCTCACCTAGAAATGGTAGGCTCTATGGTATACCAGCTAACCAGAGGTGTCCCTGCTGATGTTTTGGAAAGCATGGGTCTTGGTGCATACTACTCGGACCATGATCATGCAGTATATCCTATAAGTGCTGCCGGTAACCCTTTTACTGCAGCATATATACAATCAAAGGGCGACCCTATAGCTGATTTGCACGAAGATCTGGCAGCAGAGCAAAAAGCCCGCGCTACTTATGAAAACCTGATAAATATGGCTGATGACCCGGATGTAATTGATCCACTAAGGTTTTTAAGAGAAAGAGAAGTTGTACACTTCCAACGCTTTGGAGAAGCTCTTAGAGTAGTACAGGATAAGCTTGCTGAAAAGCCGTTTTATTTCACAAAACCTATCAACAGAGCATAGGTTTATCTAATCACCAATATATAGAAAATAACACATAAAGGATGTGATACCATGTACCCGTACTTTCATTCAAGACAGCTTACAGCCCCTTTAGGCACTGTAAGTTATACAGTTCAACCGGGAGACACTTTAAGCAAGATTGCCAGATTCTACAATACTACTGTAGAAAACATACTTAAATTTAACTATATCCCTAATCCCAATGTAATTTATCCCGGAAGGACCCTTGTGATTCCAGAGTCTCCGGCAGAAGCAATAATTTATACTGTTCAGCCCGGTGATACTGTGTATTCAATTGCAAGGAAGTTTGGAACATATGTTAACAATATAGTTACATTCAACTATCTTGCCAACCCAAATTTGATATACCCCGGGCAGAAATTGGTGGTAACTGCTTCCCTCATGTAAAAGGATAATACTCTTTTTAGACTAATAACGAGTAAACATGGTTACAGATCCGTGTTTACTCGTTTTTTCAAATCTATTAATAATTCATTTACATCATGTAAAAACAACTTCAATTCCCAAGACTGTTAAGCGACACAAACTTAATGCAATAAAATTATGACATTATTTCGAACAAATGATAAAATAAAATTATATTAAATATTTAAAAAGGGGGAGTTCTATGAATAAGAAACCTAAAATGATGGTTTTTTTAGCATCAGTGTTGACAGCTCTGATACCTCTAATGTCATTCATCAATGCGGCAGTTGCTGTAACAGGAGAGGAAGTTAAGTACGAATTTGAGAACGGTGTCCATAATGGAGCCCAAATTTATACTGACTATGTTGGAAAAACCGATGATGGCCTGACATTTGACCTAAGCGGAGCGTCCTGCAGCTTTATTGGTCAGAAGGGAACAAGCACTTCAGTTAATGTTGAGATTGACCAGGAAGGGCTTTACGAGTTAATCGTCCGCTATGCACAGCCATATGACAAGAACAAAAAGGTTCAATATCTTAATGTAAATGGTTCTAATCAGGGAGAGGTAAGCTTTACATATACCCTTGCCTGGAAGGAAATTTCGGCGGGTATTGTAAAGCTTAAAGAAGGCACTAATAATATTCAATTTGAGAGCTATTGGGGGTATACCTTCTTTGATTACCTGATTGTAAAACCTGCAGATGAAAGCATTACAAATCTTAGGGTTGACAAAACATTGGTAAATCCTAACTCTACAAAGGAAGCAAAATCACTCATGAGCTATCTTGTTGACATTTACGGAAAGCATATACTTTCAGGTCAGCAGGAGCTTCCTGGCTCTCATAACTGGGAGGGCTCTGAGGCTGAATTTACTTACATAAAAGAAAAAACCGGAGAAATGCCTGCAGTAAGAGGTTTTGACTTTATGAATTACAGGGGAAATGGATTAGGCTGGGATGATAAATGTGCCGAACGTGTTATTGATTGGTATAGGGTTAATAATGGTATACCTACAGTTTGCTGGCATTGGTTCTCGCCTGGAGATATCGGTAAGAAAGCTGATAATAGCTTTTACACTGATAGTACAACCTTCAGTATATCAAAGGCTTTAACTCCGGGAACAGCAGAAAATAAAGCACTGCTTAACGATATCGATTTTATGGCAGTAAAACTTAAGCAGGTTCGGGATGCGGGAGTACCCGTGCTGTTCAGACCTCTACATGAGGCTGAAGGTGGTTGGTTCTGGTGGGGCGCTGAAGGTCCTGAGAATTGTGTTAAGCTCTATAGACTTCTCTATGATAAGTTCACAAATGAATACGGACTAAATAACCTTATCTGGGTATGGACTTCCTATACTTTCGAAACATCACCAAAGTGGTATCCGGGTGATGATGTAGTTGATATCGTTGGCTACGATAAGTATAACGCTAAGGATGGCCTGCCTAATGGAAGCGCAATTTCCTCTACATTCTATAATCTGGTACAGCTTACAGGCGGAAAAAAGATGGTTACAATGAGTGAAAATGATACAATTCCCAGGGTTTCAAATCTTATAAATGAAAGTGCTGGCTGGCTATATTTTTGTCCATGGTATGGCTGGTGGCTGACAGGAGAACAAAACAATCCTGTTGCCTGGCTGACTGAAATGTATCAAAGTGAATACTGTATAACCCTAGATGAGCTTCCTGACCTTAAAACATACCCTATATCAGGCTTTACAACACCATCACCTACGCCTACCAGTGATCCGGAAATTTCATATGGAGATTTAAACGGAGACGGTTCAATAAATTCAACAGATTATACAATTATGAAGAGATATATTCTTGGAATTATTAAAGAATTTGGTGTTTCAAGTAATGCAGCAGATTTAAATGGAGATGGTTCAATAAATTCAACAGATTATACAATTATGAAGAGATATTTGCTTCGTATAATATCTGACTTTCCTGTTAACGGAAAGTAAATGAATCGCAATTAAATATTTGGTTCTAAGCAAACACTTTTAATCAGTCATCAAAAAAAATACAACTTTTTACTTAAGATTTAGAAAGGGAGAGATAAGATGATAAAGGGGAAAAATTTTTTAAAGAAATTAAGAGCCTGGATTGTAAGCGGTGCTATCCTTGTCGCAGTAGTTATTCCGGGTGGCACTGTGAGTAATGCTGCTGATGTAGAATTTAACTATGCAAAAGCACTGCAGTATTCCCAATTTTTCTACGATGCGAACATGTGTGGTACTGGTGTTGACGAAAACAGTCTATACAGCTGGAGAGGTGATTGTCATGTTTATGATGCGGAGCTTCCACTTGATGCTGTAAACACCAATATGTCAGAAAGTTTCATTAGTAGAAATAGAAGTATACTTGATCCTGATGGAAATGGCACACTTGATGTTTCAGGTGGCTTTCATGATGCAGGAGACCATGTAAAATTCGGTATGCCTGAAGCATATTCCGGATCTACATTAGGATGGGGATTTTATGAATTCAGAGAACAGTATGAAGCTACAGGACAGGATAATCATGCTAAAACAATTTTAAGATATTTTAACGATTACTTTATGAAGTCTACATATTTGGATAGTTCCGGTGAAGTGACAGCGTTTTGCTATCAAGTAGGTGATGGCGATATTGACCATGCTTATTGGAATGCACCTGAAGTTGATGAAATGTTCAGAAGAGGATGGTTTGCTACTGAAGAAATGCCTTCAACTGACGTTGTGTCAGCAGCAGCAGCTTCACTTGCAGTAAACTATATGAATTTCAAAGATGAAGATCCTGAATATGCAGAAAAAAACCTTAAATATGCAAAAGCTTTATTCAAATTTGCAGAGACACATGATAAAGAAGTTAATACTGATGGACCTAAAGGTTATTATACTTCATCTAAATGGCAGGATGATTATTCATGGGCTGGAGTATGGCTTTATTTAGCGACGCAGGATGATCATTATTTAGACGAAGTGTTCAAATATTATGATTATTATGCACCTCCTTCATGGACACATTGCTGGAATGATGTCTGGGCAGGTACAGCATGTATTTTAGCGGAAATAAATGATTTATACGATAAAGATGGAACAGTATTTGAAGATAGATACAGAACAGCTGCTAATAAGAGCCCATATGAGGAAATAGATTTCTGGAGTCAGGTTGCAAAACTGGTTGATAACTGGATGACAGGCCAAACCGTTACCATAACACCTGGCGGATACTCATTCCTTAACCAATGGGGTTCTGCCAGATATAATACTGCTACTCAGTTTGTAGCCCTTGTTTATGACAAACATCATGGTGATCAACCATCAAAATACAGTGAGTGGGCAAAATCACAAATGGAATACATAATGGGTGATAATCCAATTAACCGCTGCTATATCGTAGGATATAGTGATATTTCTGCAAAGTATCCGCATCATAGAGCAGCATCCGGGTTGTCAAAAGCTGAAGATCCCGATCCGCATAAATATGTGCTTTATGGTGCATTAGTCGGTGGCCCGGGGTCTAATGACCAACATATAGACGTTACCTCGGATTATATTTATAATGAAGTAACAATAGACTATAATGCTGCGTTTGTTGGAGCATGTGCCGGTCTCTACAGGTTCTTTGGTAATTCTTCAATGCAGGTTACACCGGATTTTCCACCAGAAGTTATTATAGAAGACCCCGGAGAGAATCCAGGTGGTTCTGCGTATTGGGTAGAAGCATTTGGTGTTGATATAAAACAGGCTGATGGACCAAAAGCTACTGAAGTAACCCTATATGTACGTTCTAATGTGAGGAACACTTCGAAAAACATTTCAGTTAGGTACTATTTTGATGCTACTGGAATGACATCACTTGATCCTGATAAAATAGAAATGAGGCAGTTATATGATCAGACAGCAGCAGAAACCGAGTATGCAGCTGAACTTACAGGTCCTCATCACTATAAAGATAACATTTACTATGTTGAGATATCCTGGGAGGGCTTTGTAATCGCTAATTCCAATAAAAAGTATCAGTTTGCACTTGGCACGTATGCCTGGCAGAATTATTGGAATCCATCAGATGACTGGAGCTATCAAGGCCTAAGTATTGAAGATGACAATTGGACAGGAACACCTGTGAAAACAGATAATATTTGTGTTTATGATGCCGGTGTTCTTGTAGGCGGTATTGAGCCGGATGGAACAACCCCTATAAAGCCTACACCATCAGCAACACCGATGCCTACACCTACCAGTAGTCCGGAAATTTTATATGGTGATTTGAATGGTGACGGTTCAATAAATTCAACAGATTATACACTTATGAAGAGATATATTCTTGTAATTATTAAAGAATTTAGTGTTCCAAGTAATGCAGCAGATTTAAACGGAGATGGTTCAATAAATTCAACAGATTATACACTTATGAAGAGATATCTGCTTCGTATAATACCTGACTTTCCTGTTAACGGAAAGTAAATGAATCGCAATTAAATATTTGGTTCTAAGCAAACACTTTTAATCAGTCATCAAAAAGAATACAACTTTTTTGCTTAAGATTCAGGAATAAAAAAAATTATCCCATGGCAGTCATTCATGGGATAATTTTTTTATAGGCATGGTTACGTATCCGTGTTTACTCGTTTCACACATATCTCAAATTAATATTATGAACATAATCAATTCCTAAGGCTGTTAAGCGGAGCCGGTATCCTGCCGCCCCTTCCTATAAATTCCTTACTGCTGAACTTATTAACCTTCATTACGGGTCCCCAACCTAGAAGTCCTCCAAATTCAACCACATCTCCAACCTTTTTTCCCGGAGCGGGAATTATCCTGACAGCTGTTGTTTTATTGTTTATTACGCCAATAGCAGCCTCATCCGCTATAATTGCAGATATTGTTTCAGCACTGGTGCTGCCGGGAACCACTATCATGTCCAGTCCTACAGAGCAAACACAGGTCATTGCCTCAAGCTTGTCAATTGAAAGTGCGCCCTTTTGCACAGCTTCAATCATCCCTGCATCCTCACTTACAGGAATAAATGCACCACTTAAGCCTCCTACAAATGAGGAAGCCATGGTTCCACCTTTTTTTACAGCATCATTTAAGAGTGCCAGGGCTGCTGTGGTCCCATGTGTTCCGCATCTTTCAAGCCCCATTTCCTCAAGTATATGGGCAACACTGTCTCCAAGGGCAGGAGTAGGTGCTAAAGATAAATCCACTATACCAAAAGAAACTCCCAGCCTCTTAGAAGCTTCACGGGCAACCAACTGTCCCATTCTTGTAATCTTGAAAGCTGTCTTTTTTATTGTTTCCGATACAGTTTCAAAATCTGCTCCTTTTACCCTCTCAAGAGCGCTCTTTACTGCACCAGGCCCACTTACACCTACATTTATCACACACTCCGGCTCACCGATTCCATGAAATGCTCCTGCCATAAAAGGGTTGTCCTCCGGAACATTTGCAAATACAACCAGCTTGGCACAGGCCAAACCTCCGCTATCTTTTGTGAGCTTGGCGGCTTTTTTTATAATCTGGCCCATTTCTCTTACGGCATCCATATTTATACCTGCTTTTGTACTTGCCAGATTAACAGAAGAGCATACCTTTTTTGTAGTGCTTAATGCCTCTGGTATCGAAGCAATAAGTTTTTTATCACCTACAGTATAGCCTTTATGAACCAAAGCGGAAAAACCACCGATAAAATTGACTCCAACAGAATTTGCTGCCTTGTCCAGTATTTCGGCAAACTTTACATAGTCCTCCTCATCGGAGCTTTCAGCTACAAGAGAAATAGGGGTTACTGAAATCCTCTTGTTTATTATTGGAATCCCATATTCCTTTTCAATGTCTTCGCCAACCTTGACAAGGTTTGCTGCAAGACTTGTAATCTTATTGTATATCTTCTCTCTTGATGTCTTACCACTTGAGCTACTGCAGTCCCTTAAGGATATTCCCATGGTTATTGTTCTTATATCCAGGTTTTCCTCCTGGATCATCTTAATTGTTTCAATTATTTCAAACGGCTTTATCAACTGTATTTCCCCCTTATATCCGATGCATGGAATTAAAGATATCTTCATGCTGTATCCTTACGGAAAGTCCAATCTCAATACCCTTTTTCTCAAGCTGCTCCGATAGTTCTGCAAATGATATATTCAGAGTTGAAATATCAACCAGCATAATCATGGTAAAAACATCCTGCATGGTTGTCTGGGATATATCTAAAATATTTACACTGCAATTTGCCAAAATATTACTTATTCCTGCAATAATCCCAATTTTATCCTTACCTATAACGGTTATAACTGCTCTCATTGTGACTTCCTCCTATATTTGTGCTTTTGCTGCTAGAAACGCGAATTCATTAGTATTATACCTTTAAGAACGTATAATAGCAACGGTTGCATCCTGTAAAGCAACCTTTTTTTATGAAAATGTACCTTATTAAAGCCTAAATTAGAGATAACGAACTGTAAAGATAAACATATAATTCGCTCCGCTAATTTGATACAAATGGCTTGCCTATCTTGTTTATCTACTTTTACAGTTCGACCTCTATAAAAAAGAACACTATAAACAATACAGTGTTCACATATTTTCACAAAATATTCTTGGCTATCAAACTTCTTTAAACTGGTTTCTGTTTCTTAGCAATTTCTCAATTTCATCAGCTGGCAGCGGCTTACTGAACAGATATCCCTGGACCTTATCACATCTTTGTTCTTTAAGGAAGGAAAGCTGTTCATTTGTTTCTACTCCCTCTGCCACCACTGTGAGCATCATCTTATGGGCAAGGCTGATAACCGACTTTGCGATAGCCTCTTCATTAGCATTGGAAGTTATATCGTGTACAAAGCTTTTGTCAATTTTTAGAGTGTTAATTGGAAGGCGCTTTAGGTAGTTTAGCGAAGAATACCCTGTACCGAAATCGTCTAAGGATATTCTTATTCCTTTATCCCTTAATTGGGTTAATACCTCTATTGTGAAATTCAGGTCCTCCATAGCTGTACTTTCCGTTATCTCCAGTTCTAAAAGGGTTGGAGGCAAGCCCGTTTCCAACAGGGCTTTTTCAATGGCTTCCACAAGGTTTTGCTGTTGAAATTGTCTGGCTGAAAGATTGACAGCTATTATGAGAGGTTCTATTCCCGAATCAATCCATTCTTTATTCTGCCTGCAGGCTGTACGAAGCACCCATTCACCTATAGGAATTATCAATCCTGACTCCTCTGCCAGAGGAATAAAGTCCATTGGGGGAACAAGTCCAAACCCCGGACGGTACCATCTTAGCAGACCCTCCATACCAACAATCTTTCCGCTTAATATATCAATTTGAGGCTGATAAAAAAGTACAAACTCTTCCTTTTCTACGGCACGCCTTAGATTGTTCTCTGTCTCCAATTTCTGCAGTACCTTTCTATTCATGGATTCAGCAAACATCTGGTAGTTATTTCTTCCCACTTCCTTAGCTCTATACATAGCCGTATCCGCATTTTTAAACAAAGTCTGTTCATCTTGTCCATCATTTGGATAAATAGCGATCCCCATACTTGCAGTTATATAGTATTCTTTGTCCTCCAAAATCCAAGGACATTGAAACTTCTCAAGTATCCTGTCTGCAACTTTTGTTGCGTCACTTATATCGTTAATTTGCGGCTGGAGTATGACAAATTCATCGCCACCAAGCCTTGCAACAGTGTCAACTTCTCTAAGATAACTCTTTATTTTCTCCCCTACCTGCTTTAAAAGAAGGTCTCCCACAGAGTGACCCAAGGTATCATTTATTGTCTTAAAATTATCAAGATCCAGTATAATTAAAGCACTCTGCTGGTTATTTCTGCGTGCCTGTGCCAATGCCATGTTTAAACGGTCTGAAAACAACGTTCTGTTTGGCAGACCTGTTAGTGAATCAAAGTACTCCATGTTATAAATAATTTCCTCAGTTCTTTTAAGTTCCGTAATATCCTTAAGTACTATTATAGTACCAATAATAACCGAAGCATCATTTCTGATTGGTG
>JBMOLK010000345.1:0-26697 GCA_049325575.1 Bacillota bacterium
ACCACTCAATTCTATTTATATAGTCATATTGAATACTACATAAACTATTTTAAATATTCAATTGAATGTATTAACTGAGTTTAAATTACTTTCCATTCTATTGGAAGAGTTATGTATAAAGATAAGCGGACTGGAGGGGGCAGATTAGAAAACGCAGTGCCTTCGACCAGGTGTTTAGAAACTATTCACATACTGGATATTTAAATACAAACGATCTTACCAAAACAGAAATCCATTTCTACGCACTAAATTACGATAATATTGACTACGGTCTTAAAGTAAATGGAAAGCAGTCAAAGAAATATCATACCAATATTATATATTCGGTTGAAAGAATGGTATTCGAGAAGGGGAAGAGGGTTGAAATCCCTACAGGTATGATAAGTGCTATGTTTGAAAGTGGAGACGGGGTCGGATTTGAAGGTCAGTATGGTGAGAGTATGAGGGTGCATCAGAGCACAGATGTGGTATTTAAGTTTGTAGTACCCAATGATATTGATGTAGATAGATTTAAAATTGATTGGTCTAATTCAATGCCTATTTATATGAAGGATCAGTTTAACCAGGCAAACACTGCAAAGAGCCCCCTTGGCAGTGGAAACTATAAACTATATGTCTATAACAACAATACATCCGACTGGGAAAGAATAGGTGATGTATTTGAGCCTAAAGGAGGCCTTAAACCTTATATAAACAAGACTAATGAAATAAAAGTAAAGGCTGGTATAACTGTTGACTCAAATGTAAATCCGGGTGAGTATATGTGGAAGCCTGAAATACAACTAAGCGGGGTGGTGAAATAGTGCTGGTTATTGAGAATCTTGTCAAAAACTATGGAAGGTTCAAAGCAGTTGATAACCTGTCCCTTGAGATTGGAAAGGGGCATATATTCGGTTTCGTAGGAGCAAATGGGGCAGGTAAGACAACTACAATGAAAATAGTCGCAGGTCTTCTAAAACCTACTTCCGGTAAAGTAATGGTAGATGGTATGGATACGGGCTTGCACCCTGTAAGCTATAAGAAAAAAATAGGTTATATGCCTGATTTCTTTGGAGTATATGATGACCTCAAGGTCACAGAATATATGGACTTCTATGCAGGGGTGTATGGAATAGAAAAAAGTGAACGGACTAAGATTGCCGATGAGCTTCTTGAGCTTGTAAACCTTTCCGATAAAAAGGATGCATATGTTGACAGCCTTTCAAGAGGGATGAAACAAAGGCTTTGCCTTGCAAGGAGCCTTATTCACAACCCGGAGCTTTTAATACTGGATGAACCGGCATCAGGCCTTGACCCCAGAGCCAGGGTTGAAATGAAGGAAGTGCTTAAGGAACTTAGGGATATGGGAAAAACAATAATTATAAGCTCCCATATACTTCCCGAGTTAGCAGAGCTTTGTACGTCCATAGGGATTATTGAGCATGGAAAGATGGCTATCAGCGGGACTGTTGAAGAGATAATGCAAAAGGTCTCTCATAAGAAAACAATAAGAGTTAAAGTATTGGGAGACAAGGAGGGAGCCGTAAAACTCCTGAAAGAGCAGCCTTCCATAGGCGGAGTAAGTGTGCATAATGATTATATAGACGCAGATTTTGACGGGACTAATGAAGATATGGCAGAAATACTAAAAAGGGCGGTAAACAGTGGAATACCTGTGGTATCCTTTACCCAAACTGACAGGAATCTGGAATCGGTGTTTATGCACCTGACGTTAGGAGGGGATAAGAATGCAAATTAATCCTATAATTGAAAAAGAACTAAAGACGAAAATGAGAGGCTGGAAAGCACCTGCCTTAATATCCGTATACCTGGGTTTTTTACTTCTGGTTATTATTCTATACTTTATATATAATGACCAGTTATCTGATTTTGGGCTTAGTACCTTTAATCCAAGGGTAGCTATTAATGCATACAATACTGTGGCATTGTTTCAACTCCTTTTACTGCTTTTTATAACCCCTGCAATGACCGGAGGTGCAGTTAGCAGTGAAAGGGAAAGGCAGACTTTGGATCTGCTTCTTTGTACAAACTTTTCAACTTATAAAGTCATCCTGGGGAAGATATTTGTATCCATAGCACATATAATGCTGCTGATAACTGCTTCTCTTCCTCTTATGGCCATAGTGTTTCTCTTTGGAGGAGTAAGCTTTACCGATATAATGCTTCTATTTCTGTTTTACATTGCTACTGCAGTTATGCTGGGAAGTATAGGTACATTCTATTCAACTGTGTTTAAAAAAACTATCGTAGCAATAGTAATAACTTACCTGACGGTTCTTATTATTACTATAGGGACAGTAGTTTTGTTTGCTATTTGGGGTTTCTTTGTAGCACGTTGGACCAGTGAACCAGCATATCACGAGGTCGCTGCGTTTTTATTTTCAAATCCGTTTTTCGGTTTTGGGTCTGTAATAGAGGGAACAGCATCAAACAATTCGCTTTTTGGTGCCTTTGTTACAGTGGCCAATGCAGGGGACAATAACGATATATTAGTCAAGTCATGGATGGTTAATATAGGTTTTTATGCAGTTTTATCCACAGTGCTCATATTTGTTAGCGCATGGAGGATAAAACGCTTAAAATAAACTTAAACCTTGAAATAGATTGCTTTCATAAAGCTTCAAGGACAGTGAAAAAATCCTTCTATTACTTTTAGTATTCCCCAAAAGCCGGATTTTTCCACCCGGAAGTATTGCTTTTTGGGTCGATGAAGCTTTATTTCAGCAATTCTATTGTGCAGTCAAATGAATTAGTTAAGAAGGTTATACAGTAAAGTGGGTGAATTTTATGAGTTTTAATGATATATATAAAGCACTTAAACCTTTAAGAAGAAAGATGCATTTAAACAATACAATACTTTGTCTTGTATATGCTGTTGTTTTGGCAGGAGCTTTTTCTTTCATACTGTCCTTTATTGCACTGTTTTTGGCTATACCATATTTAGGAGATAGGCTGTTGTCAATATATGGATTTTTTATCCTGGCAGGAGCCTTAACTTCTATATTTTTAAGGCCGGGTATTCAAAAGACCATAAAAATGGGAGATTCATTGGGTCTTAAAGAAAGGCTTGTCACTGCCTACCAGCTAAAAGACGAGGATTCCGCTTTGGTAAAAATTCAAAGGCAGGATGCCCTAAATGCTGTTTCGGACACAGATTTCAAGTCCCTCTATCCTGTAAAATTCCCATATGGTCAGATTATAGCTGCTTTCGTGCTTTTATCTATGGTTCTGGTTACTTTTATTGTTCCTACAGGGGCAAAAGACAGGGCTTTAACTACAGAGAATATAATAGACGAGACCAAAAAGCAGGCAGAGAAGCTTGACGCCAAGAGGAAAGAGCTTGGCAAGAATACCAGGATTACCAATGACAAGCTTAAAGAGGTAAATAAGAAGATTGACGAGCTTTTAAAGGAGCTTAATAGATCAAAAAATGAGGAAGATGCCCTAAAGGCTCTTTCAAAGGCAAAACATGAGCTTGAAAAGATGAAGGACCCTGCAATGGATAAGGACCTTGTCAAGCTGTCAGAAAAGCTTGTGAACAACCCTCTGACAAAAGAGCTTGGAGAGGCATTAAAAGAAGGTAAGACAGAAGACATTGATAAGAAACTTAAAGAGCTGGAAGAAAAGTTAAAAGGTGCTGATGACGAGTATAGAAAAAAGCTGGCAGAGGAGCTTAAAGAGGCTTTAAAGGAAATAAAGAACAAGGACCTTTCCCAAAGCCTGTCGGATTTATCCGAAGCATTACAGACAGGTGATTTAAGCGCATTAAATGCAAACATAAAGACTCTGTCCGGCACTCTGGCAAATATTGTTAAAGCAAACACTGAGGAGATCAATGCAAATGAGCAGCCTGGAAACGGAGATTTGGGCCAAATGGTGCAGGCTCTTAATGAAGCAAGGTATCAAATATTTAGAGCTTCCGGAAGAAGCTCTGCATTTACACCAGGCAGCGGGCAGGAGGGAAACGGCAGCGGTGAAGGCGATGATAGCGGCTCACAGGGGGACGGACAGCAAGGGAATGACGGGTCTGGGGCCAGTGGAGACGGTCA
This sequence comes from Bacillota bacterium, assembly GCA_049325575.1. Classification (GTDB taxonomy): domain Bacteria; phylum Bacillota; class Clostridia; order Acetivibrionales; family Acetivibrionaceae; genus JBMOLK01. The sequence continues at coordinate 4,050 of JBMOLK010000345.1, forward strand.
AGGTGCTGATGGAAGCCAGGGCAGTGGTCAGGGCAACCAGGGAGGCCAAGGTTCCGGCCAAAATAGTTTAGGTCAAGCTGGAGGCGGAGTAGGAGATGGTTCCTCCAGCCAGGACGCAGGCTATACCGGTACAGAATCAGGGGGCGGAGTAAAAAAGCCCGGAGAGAAGAAAGTAGGAGATTATGAGAAGATTTATGTTCCCGACAGACTTGGTGGTGACTCACAGGCGTCACAGGTCAAGGGAAGCAAGAGTAACAGCGGACAAAGCCAATGGTCGGAGGTACAGGCACCTATTGGTGAGGGTAATGCCAGACCTTATAATGAGGTTCTTCAAGAGTATACCGATGAAGCAATGTCCGGTCTAAAAGATGCACCTATACCGCCAGGGATGAAGGATATAGTAAGAGATTACTTTTCAACACTTGAATAAAATGAAGCAGTCTGTGAAATAGATCGGGCAAGGCTTTATTTAGGCAATTCTAAATAACAGATGTAAATAATAAGGCAGGGGGACAGTTTATGGAGGTCAATGGAACAAATGTAAAAAGTGTTATAGATACGGTGGCAAAGATAGAGAATGAAGTTGCAAAGCATATGGTTGGCCAGAAGGATCTGATAAGGCAGGTTGTGATTTCAATACTGGCAGGTGGCAATGTGCTGCTTGAAGGTGTTCCAGGCCTTGGGAAAACAAGACTTGTAAAAACTCTTGGCAGGGTTTTGAACCTTCAGTTTTCACGTATACAGTTTACACCTGATTTGATGCCTGCAGATGTGGTGGGTACAAACATCATAACAAAATCAGAAGGCGGAAGTGGAAACTTTCAGTTCCAGCCTGGTCCCGTATTCAGCAATATAGTGCTTGCAGACGAAATAAACAGGGCAACTCCCAAAACACAGAGTGCACTTTTGGAGGCTATGCAGGAGAAAACTGTAACTGTGGGTAATACTACCTACAATTTACCGCAGCCTTTCTTTGTGCTTGCTACCCAGAACCCCATTGAGATGGAAGGGACTTATCCTCTTCCTGAAGCCCAGATGGATAGATTCCTTTTTAAATTGAACGTTCCCTTTCCTTCTTTAGGAGATCTTATGGATATTGTTTCAATGACCACCTCAAGGGAAGAGGAAGAACTGCAGAAGGTCACAACAGGAGAAGAAATACTGTCAATAAGAAACATAACAAGAGAGATACCTGTTGCAAAACCTGTACAGGAATTTGCCATAAAGCTTGTACTGGCAACTCATCCGGAAAGCGAGTATGCTCCGGAAGCTGCCAAAAAGTATATGCGTTTCGGATCAAGTCCCAGAGGGGCGCAGGCCATAATATCTACCGCAAAAATACGTGCGGTTTTAGAGGGAAGGTATAATGCAGCCTTTGAGGATATAAAGTATGTTGCCTACCCGGCCTTAAGGCACAGGTTTTTCTTGAATTTCGAAGGACTGTCTGAAGGAATTACTACTGACAGCATGATAGGTGAGATTATTAAATCTATTGAGGAAAGGTAGCTATAAGTGGGAAGCCAACTATTTGACAGTGATTTTTTAAAAAAGCTGGAGCAGATGGTCATATCATCGAGGATAACGCTTATGGATGGCGCTTCAGGCAACAGAAAATCCAGGGCAAAGGGGAGCTCTGTGGAATTTTCAGACTACAGGGAGTATGCCATTGGCGATGATTTCAAAAGGATAGACTGGAATGCATACGGAAGATTCGAAAAGCTTTTTATAAAGCTTTTTATGGAAGAAAGGGAGGCTCCCGTCCATATTTTTTTAGATACCAGCAAGTCCATGGACTGGGGAGTGCCCAATAAAAGCATTGCATCAAGAAGACTTGCTGCTGCCCTAAGCTATATAAGCCTTTCAAATTATGACAGGGTATCTCTGGTTTGCTTAAATAACAGGGTTGAGTTATTCAAGTCTTCACTGCGGGGTAAGAATGCTTTTGGTGAAGTGATGAACATGCTGGAGAGACTTGACTACATTGGAATAACCGATATTTACAATATAGTCTCAAGGTTTGATTTAAGATCGGGGAAGGGGATTTCAATTGTTATATCAGACCTTTTTTCAAAGGGCAATCTCTTGGATATGATAAATTATCTCCAGTTTAGGAAGCAGGAAGTGTATATATGCCATGTCCTTTCACCACAGGAAATTGACCCTGATATAAATTCCAGTTTAAGGCTTATTGACTCGGAAACCAGGGAATTTAAGGATGTTACTGTATCGCCTTCGCTTTTAAAGACATACAATAAGGTTTTAGGTAGGTTTACGATGGAAATTGAAGAGGTTTGTGCAAGGCGTGGAGTACACTACATGTTAATGGATACCTCCATACCTGTTGAACATATGATAAAAATGGTGGTGAACAGAGGATGACCTTTTACTCACCATGGGCTTTTTTAGCTTTAATAGGAGTTCCGGTAATTATAATGCTGTATCTTTTAAAGAAGAAGCACCAGGAGTATACTGTTTCAAGTCTATTCTTGTGGGAAGAGGCTTTAAAAGATCTTGAGGCTAATGCACCCTGGCAAAAGCTTAAGAAAAATATTCTTATGCTGCTGCAGATTATTGCCGTTATTCTACTGGCCTTTGCCCTGTCAAAGCCGTTTCTCAATGCATTGGGGGGGAAGGCTGGAAATGTTGTTTTGGTAATTGACACCTCTTTTAGCATGCAGGCTGTCGATGTAGGGCGAACCAGGTTTGAGGAAGCCCGGGATCAGGCGCGAAGGTATATAACCAACCTGAAGCCGGAAACTTTTGTTACCCTCATCAGTATGGGCAGGAATGCTGTTATTGAGGAGAACTTGAGCAGCAATAAGAGCAGCCTTTTGGATAAGCTTGAACACCTTAGGGTTACAAACGGTATCTCCAATTTGGAGGATGCCAAAGTTCTGGTCAAATCTATTGTAAAACAGCAGCCGGGTACAGAAGTAGTTATTTTTGGAGACAGGGATTTTAATGTTCCGGGGGTAGATGTTAAGTTTTCAAGAATATCTAATAATGGCGACAATTTTGCGGTTATACTGCTTTCCCATACATGGACAAATAAGGGCCTCACTGTACTTAGCAGGATTGCAAACTACAGCACGGAGGATGCTGTTGTTCCTGTCAGTCTATATGTTGACGGAATAGTTTTTGATGCACAGAATGTGGATATCAAAAAAGGTGAGACCGCAAGTGTTTACTGGGACAGCGTTCCAAATGCTATAAATCTCATTGAAGTAAGAATTGACAAAAAAGACTCTCTGGATATTGATAATAGGGCATGGAATGCGGTCAACAAAACAAAGACGAATAAAGTTTTACTTGTAAGCAGCGGCAACGTATTTATTGAAAAGGTTGTTTCACTGTCAAACGGTGTGGAGCTTTTTAAGACGGATTTCAAAGACGATAAGGACTTAAAGGGGTATGATCTTTATATCATGGATGGTCATATGCCGGAAAAATTTCCTTCGGATGGGAGCATCATGATCTTAAATCCCCCCACAAACAAGTTTTTTGAGGTCATAGATGAGATTGAAACACCTAATGTAGAGGAACTGGATGAGGAAATTTTTAAATATGCCGATGATTTTGACTTCTCAATTGGAAAGACCAGAGTTTTCGAAGTTCCAAAGTGGGGTAAGGAAGTTATCAGGCTTAAAGAAGGCAATGCTGCTTTTATGGGGCAGCTTGACAATAGGAGGGTCCTTGCCCTGGGCTTTGACATTCATAATACAGATCTTCCATTGACTCCGGCATTTCCAATTATCATGACCAATGCGTTGGAATGGCTGCTGCCTTCAACAATAAGGAATGTAGAGAGCTTGTTGCCGGGTGAGAGCATAACCTTTAACCTGGACCCGAAGGCACAGGAAGCAGTTGTAACGTCACCATCGGGTAAAAGCTTTAGGGTAGCGCCTCCATTTCCTGCACAAGTGTTTGAGGAAACGGACGAGGTGGGGCTGTATACCTTAAGTCAGAAGACTTTGGATGGAGAGAGCAGTTTTTACTTTGCTGTAAATGCCTCGTCAGAGACAGAATCGGATCTTATAAATGATGATAGAGAATCCGCTTTAGAAGAACCTTCAACAGAGGAAAATCAGACTAAACCTTTAAGGACAGGTATGAATCTTCAAACAATATTTGTCTGGCTTGTACTTGCGGTCTTATTAATAGAATGGTGGGTTTATTCAAATGGTATTTAGCTTTAGCTATCCTTTATTACTTGCTTTACTGCCTGTTTTGGCTGCTTTTGTTTTATATACTTCAAGGCGTTTGGCGAGACTCCCCGGGTGGAGAAGGAGAACTGTCATTACTTTAAGAATAATTATTATACTGCTGATAGTGCTTTGTATTGCAGGCTTGGGGCTTAAAAATACCTCCAGCAATTCCACTACGGTATTTGTGGTAGACGGTTCTGACAGTACATCAGGCTCTAAAAGTAATGCGGAAGCCTTTGTCAGGGAAGCCCTAAGGAGTAAGAAGCCCTCCGATAAAGCTGCAGTTATTAATTTTGGGGCTGATGCACTTGTTGAGTTTACTCCTACAGATAAGCCGAATTTTACCTCCTTGCAAACAAAGATAAACGGAAGCTTCACAAACATCGGGCAGGCTTTAAAATATGCTGCTTCATTAATTCCTGCGCAGGACAGGAAGAGGATTGTGCTTTTAAGTGATGGGGAAGAGAATGTTGGTAATGCTCTTAAGGAAGCAAAGCTTTTAAAAGAGCAGGGTATTAGTATTGATGTTTTCAAAATAGAGAATAAAACGGTGACGGATGTTCAGGTCAAGGATATAAAAGTTCCCGAGATCCTTAGGCTTGATGAAAAGTTTGAGGTTCATATAAAATTAAACAGCAATACAAATACAAAGGCTAGACTAAAGCTTTACAGGGATAGAGAACTAACCTCGGAGACAGATATTGATATAAGGCAAGGAGAAAATAACTTTGTCTTTTCGGATACGGCACAAAAGGGTGGGGTAGTGACATATTCTGCTGAAATTGAGCCTTTGGACGATACCCTTACCCAAAACAATAAAATGTCTTCATTCAGTTATATCGAAGATATTGCCAGGATACTTGTTATACACGATAGTGACGAGGGAGGCTCGGAGCTGTCCAGGATGCTAAAAGGCGAGGCCAGGGTAACGGTAAGTAAACCTGAGAATGTTCCCGTGGCGGTAGAAGACCTTCAGAAATATGACGGCTATATTATCTCAAATGTTTCTGCAGAAAGGTTTGAGGATGCATTTCTTGACAGTCTTGAGATATGCATAAAGCATATGGGAAAGGGACTTCTGGTTACGGGCGGAGATGAAAGCTATGCACTTGGAGGCTATTACAAAACCGTACTGGAAAAGGTGCTTCCTGTCAATATGGACATAAAGGCCAAGGAAGAGGACCCAAATCTGGGATTGGTTCTTGCTATTGACAAGTCCGGAAGTATGAGTGAAGGACAATACGGTATTTCCAAGGTTGAGCTTGCCAAGGAAGCTGCCATACGCTCAACGGAAGTTCTAAAGAGCAGAGATATGATAGGAGTAATTGGTTTTGACGGTGAGGCCAAATGGGTGGTAGAAACACAAAAGGTCACTGACTTGAAGGGAATACAGGACGCAATAGGAACTATTAGGGCGGATGGGGGAACATCAATACTTCCGTCATTGGAGGAAGCGTATTTGTCATTAAAGGACGCTGATACAAAGCTAAAGCACATTATACTTCTAACCGATGGGCATGCAGAAAAAAGCGGATACGAGCCTGTTCTTGAAAAAATGAATAAAGCAGGTATTACCCTTTCAACGGTAGCGGTGGGAAACTCGGCGGACACGCTTCTTTTAAAAGCTTTAGCCTATGTAGGAAAGGGGAGGTTTTATGCTACCGATGAGTTTACCGATATACCTAAAATATTTGCAAAGGAGACCTTCCTTGCAGGAAAGACATACCTTAACAACAGGACATTTACCCCAAAGCTTAAAAGCTACTCTCCTATTCTAAATGAAATAGAGTCTATTCCGACCCTGGATGGATACATAGGTACCACCCCAAAGGGGACTGCAAGGGTGATTTTTACCAGTGATGAGGATGATCCTGTACTTGCTGTATGGCAGTATGGCCTGGGAAGGACGGCTGCCTGGACTTCGGACGCAAAAGGCATGTGGACATCAAACTGGCTGGCCTGGGATAAGTCGCCAAAATTCTGGAAGAACCTTGTATCCTGGCTTATTCAGAAGAAGGTTAAGGAAGACTATAGTGTAACCGGCGGATTTTCCGAAGGAAAAGGCGATATAGAACTAAGGGTTCCACCGGATGAAAACCTTAAGGATGTGAAGGTTGAGGCTGTTATAATAAGTCCCTCGGGGAAAGAAGAAAAGGCAAGCTTGAACCCGGTTTCTCCCGGAGTTTACAATGGAACCTTTTCAGGGGACGAGACAGGGGTATATATCACAAATATCAGTTTAAGCAGTAAGGGTGAGACTATAAAGTCCATAAGTACAGGTATTATAATTCCATACTCGCCTGAATATGATGTAGATAAGAATGATTCCGGTGATTTTATGGAAAGGCTTTCCTATGAAAGCGGAGGCAGGATAATAAGGAACGCCAGGGAGGTATTTGCCGGAAAGCTTCCGGCTATAGAGAGTATAAATGATATGACGCCTTTGCTCCTTATCCTAATCCTGATACTTTTTATGATCGATATAGCAATAAGAAGGCTTAACTTACCTTTTGGAAAGGTTGAAGCACTGTTAAACAGGATTGGAGAGGAAGGCGCAAGGTTTACGGATACAGTTGTGAGGCCGGTTATTGAGAAGGCGAATAGTAAGAGAAGTTCACCAGGGAAGATGGAGAAAAATGATACAAATAATGATGTTAGCGTAAGGGATAGGAAAGGTGATAAGAATACTATAAAGGGGGTAAGCATGGAAGCTTCAAAGAATAATGAATCTTACCAAGATACTCCTAAAGCGAATACAGATACTCATGTTTCGAAGCTTCTTGATAAGAAGAGAAAAAGAGAAAGGTAGGCGGTATTTATGAGGTATATTGTAAGACAGAAGATATTTTCACTTGGTGACAGCTTTACTATAAAGGATGAGGCCAATAATGATGCGTTTATCGTAAGAAGCCAGCTTTTATCCTTTGGAAGGAAGCTTAGGATTTACGGTCTACAGGGTGATGAGCTGTGCTTTATCGAGCAGGAAGTTTTTAGGTTTTTACCTGAATACAATATCTATGTTGATGGTGAACTTACTGCTAAAGTAAAGAAGAAGTTTGCCCTCTTTAAAAACGATTTTGATATTGAAAGCAGTAAGGGAAACTTTTATGTAGAAGGAGAATTTTGGGCACACGAGTTCAATATATATAGTGACAGGCAGTTGGTGGGCCGGGTTTCAAAGAAGTTTTTTTCATTCACCGATACCTACGGTGTGGAAATATTAAACGAAGAGGATGGGATGCTAACCCTGGCGCTGGCAGTAGTCATTGATATGGTCTGCCATGATAATAATGATTAGAAATTATAAAAAATGTATTATTGTACTTGGTGCTTATGATGATTTTTTAGTTTCTCCAATAAAGTGATATACTACCCCGTTAAATTTATACTCTTCAACGAGTCCATTTGGGGTATACTATTCTGCCGTTTAAAGGGTCCCCCAATATTGAAAAGTTATCCTTTTTGCCTAAAACTGCCACAGCATGCCAGATATCCCTATACCTAACCGTAATTATTGAAGGTATGGGTATTTTTTCTGCAAATGCTCCATCTGATTTTGAATGGCAGCGGTTTTACTATATTATACTATCTATCTAAAACACCAGAAAAGATTTGGAAAATAAAAAACCTGCACAAAAATCAGTGAGAATTTTTTGGTACAAATATAGAGTTGACCACTTGAATTATTGATTGGATGCGAGTATAATTATATAGTAAACGCGCGTTCATGGGGGTGAATATGAAGAGTGAGGATATTGCCCGGCTAGCAGGAGTATCGAGGAGCACCGTATCAAGGGTAATAAACAACTACCCGAATGTTCCTGAAGCTACCCGGCAAAAGGTCTTAAAGATTATTGAACAGTACAATTACGAGCCTAACACGTCTGCAAGGGTACTGGCAGGGAAGTCAAACAACACAATCGGTTTATTTGTAATAAGCGTTTCAGAAAGTGATGGTCCAAACAAGATTTACAGAAGTACATACTATTCATCCTTTATTAATGCAGTGGTAGATGCAGCAAATACAATAGGCTATTATGTTTTAGTACATACCATTTATTCATGCAAAGACTACTCCAAGATAAACCAGTCATTTCAGCAGAAGAGAATCAGCGGAGGAATCCTTGTAGGCAACGAGAAAGATTCCAATGCTATAAAGGATATTGCCCGAATGGGCTATCCAATTGGGATAGTGGATTATGACCCGGGGGAGATTGAAAAGCACAAGCTTGATAACTCAAATTTAATAGTTGTCAACTCTATGGACTTTGAAGGAACGGTTGAAGCGCTAAACCATCTTATCAGCCTGGGACATAGAGATATAGGTATTATAACGGGTCGTATGGAGACCTATTCCGGAAGGCAGCGCTTTGAGGCATACAAGTACGCCATGGAACAGAACGGTCTTGATATTAGACCTGAGTTCATACTTAGGGGAGAGTTTCTTAAGAAGAATACATATAATGAAGTAAAAAGGCTTATCCAATCCCAAAAGCTTCCGACAGCATTGTTTGCATGTAATGACGACATGGCCTTAGCTGCGGTAGAGGTATTCCAGGAAGAAGGTATAAGAATCCCCGAAGACATTTCAATAATAGGATTTGATGATATTCCAACGGTATCGCAGATGAAACCTGCGCTTACAACTGTCAGAGTTCCCGTTTACGATATGGTAACACAGGTGACGGAACTTCTGATAGGCAGTGTTGAGAATGACAGCAGGACTTTCCTGTATGAAAATTTCCCAACACAGTTTATTATAAGGGATACTTGCATAAATATTAACAAAGCGTAGATAAAAAAAACTTAATTATAAAAATTACTTAAACTTTAAGGAGGCTTCAAAATGAAATTCGGTTTTTTTGATGATGTCAACAAAGAGTACGTAATTACCGTACCTACTACTCCGTACCCATGGATCAACTATCTGGGTACACAGGATTTCTTTTCACTGATATCAAACACTGCAGGAGGCTATTGCTTTTACAGGGATGCAAGGCTAAGACGTATCACAAGGTACAGATACAACAATGTGCCAATTGATGTTGGAGGACGCTATTTCTACATATATGATAATGGAGATTACTGGTCCCCGGGATGGTCACCTGTTAAGAAGGATCTTGACAGCTATGAGTGCAGACATGGCTTGGGCTATACCAGAATTACAGGAAAAAGAAACGGTGTAAGCACCGAAGTTACATTCTTCGTGCCTCAAAATTATAACTGTGAAGTACAAAAGGTAGTAGTGAAGAATGACTCTTCAGAAAACAAGAAAATAACTCTTTTCTCTTTCATTGAGTTCTGCTTGTGGAACGCTTACGACGATATGACAAACTTCCAGAGGAACTTCAGCACGGGAGAAGTTGAGATTGAGGGCTCGGTTATTTACCATAAGACAGAGTATAAGGAACGCAGAAACCACTATGCATTCTACTCTGTAAACGAAAAAATCAGCGGATTCGATAGCGATAGGGAAAGCTTTATAGGGCTTTACAATGGTTTTGAAGCTCCAAAGGCGGTTGTAAACGGCAAATCCAACAATTCTGTTGCAGACGGATGGTCACCTGTAGCATCCCATAGTATAGAAATAGAATTAAAGCCGGGAGAACAAAAAGACCTGGTATTTGTTCTCGGTTATATTGAAAATAAGCAAGAAGAAAAGTGGGAATCAAAGGGCGTAATCAATAAGAAAAAAGCTTATGAGATGATAGAGAAATTCAAGACAGCAAGCGATGTCGACAGGGCCTTTGCAGAATTGAAAGACTACTGGACATCCCTGCTTTCAAAATATACTGTTGAAAGCCATGACGAAAAGCTTAACCGAATGGTAAATATATGGAATCAGTACCAGTGTATGGTTACGTTTAACATGTCAAGAAGTGCATCATACTTTGAATCAGGTATTGGAAGAGGTATGGGCTTTAGAGACTCAAATCAGGATTTATTGGGCTTTGTACACCAGATACCTGAAAGAGCAAGGGAAAGACTGATAGACCTTGCTGCAACACAGCTTGAAGACGGTGGAGCATATCACCAGTATCAGCCTCTTACCAAGAAAGGTAACAATGAAGTAGGCGGAGACTTTAACGATGATCCATTGTGGCTCATTCTGGCTGTTGCTGCATACATTAAGGAAACAGGAGATTACAGTATTCTTAACGAGCAGGTTCCATTCAACAATGACGCAAGCAAGGCTGATACCATGTTTGAGCACTTGAAGCGTTCATTCTACCATGTGGTAAACAATCTAGGCCCACACGGACTGCCGCTTATAGGTAGAGCAGACTGGAACGACTGCCTCAACCTCAACTGCTTCTCCAATGTTCCTGATGAACCATTCCAGACAACTACCAGTAAGGACGGTAAGGTAGCAGAATCAGTAATGATTGCAGGAATGTTTGTATTTATAGGTGCAGACTATGTAAAACTATGTGAATATAGAGGACTTAAGGAAGAAGCCAAGGAAGCACAGGAACACATAAACAAGATGAAGGATATCATTATGAAGCACGGATATGATGGAGAATGGTTCCTTAGGGCATATGACGATTTCGGAAGAAAGATAGGAAGCAACGAGAACGAAGAGGGTAAGATATTCATTGAGTCCCAGGGCTTCTGTGTAATGGCAGGAATAGGTAAGGAAGACGGTAAAGCTCTAAAGGCAATGGATTCGGTAAAAGAATATCTTGATACTCCATATGGGCTTGTACTCCAGAACCCTGCGTTTACCAAGTACTATATTGAATATGGTGAAATATCAACTTATCCTGCAGGATATAAGGAAAATGCCGGAATATTCTGCCACAACAATGCCTGGATAATCTGTGCGGAAGCTGAAATGGGAAGAGGAGATATGGCCTTTGAATACTATTCCAAGATAGCTCCTGCTTATACAGAGCATATAAGTGAAATACACAGGCTGGAGCCTTATGTATATGCACAGATGATCGGGGGTAAGGATGCAAAACGTCATGGAGAAGCTAAGAACTCATGGCTCACCGGAACAGCAGCATGGAACTTTGTTGCTATTTCACAGTGGATACTTGGAATAAAGCCGGGATATGAAGGGCTTGAGATTGATCCATGTATTCCTAATGCTTGGGAAGGATATAAAGTATCAAGGTGGTACAGGGGATCAAACTATATGATTACAATTAAGAATCCTGACCATGTTTCAAAGGGAGTTAAGAAGATAACTGTAGATGGAAAAGAAATAGAAGGAAACTCACTGCCTGTGTTTAACGATGGCAAAGAGCACAATGTAGAAGTTATAATGGGTTAAGAGGAGGTTTAACATGTACGAAAAACTTGCAGCCAGAAGTGTGAAAATAACACCTGAATCAGTGCTTCTAAGCAGTTTTAAGGGTGTTTTGAAGGATGAGTGGATAGTTGACGCAATGTTTGCAGATACAACATTTAAGAGTGTTATAGGTGTAGCCAACCTGCCGTTTAAAGTACCCGCTGTTCTTCAGCTTTTAAAGAACAGTGATGTGGCAGCGTACTTGCTTACCCAGACTGTAAACGACAGCTCTGTAATGATTGTCATTGAAGATAACAGTGTAAAGGTGTTTAAGAATAAAGCAAATGAAGTACAGGAAACAGATGCTCCTTCCGATATAAAGCAAGGTATTGCAAAAATATTGTCTAATGTAAAGACTTGGGCGGGCTTGTTAAATGAAAAGGGTGAGCATGTTGTAGATCTTCGCACACCTGCACCGGGACCACATTTCTATGTAAACCTGCTTTTAGGAAACAGGGTAGGCTATGACCATGCCCTGCAAACTACACCAAAGAGTGTTGTTGACAGACTTGGTAGAGGAAGCTTCAGGTCACACGCTGCAACACAGGTTTTAGCAACCCGTTGGGACATGAGGCAGGAAGAAAACGGATTCCCTGCAAACCGCCAGTTTTACCTTGTTGAAGACTTCAAAAAAATATTCTATTCGGCGGACCCAAATGATACCAATATTGAAACCGCAGTATGTACTCACTCACAGAACCATACTGTTATTGAATACAAGACAAAATGTGGTTTGGAAATAAAGAGAACCATATTTATTCTTCCTCAAATGGATGGAATGCCTTTGGCTACCGAAGTTCAGAGGATAGAAGTCAAGAACCTTACAAACAAATCAAGGAATCTTAAGATTGTGTACACGGGAATGTTTGGCCCGGCTACACCACATGCTATATTTGAAGACGTTACATATACAAATGTTATTATGCAGTCTTCAATACTTAGAAAAGATGATGGTTCAATTATGGCTATAAGCCCTGATTATTATCCGGAGCCATGCAGGGAAGATGTAAGATTCAGCTCAATGATTATAAGAAACGGAAACAGCATTGAGTTCCCTAAGGAATTCTGTGCAAACTACAATGAGCTTGTTGGAAGCGGCACATTAGAGAACCCGGAAAACGTATGCAAGCTTAGCAACAATTTTTACCGTAAAGGGCCTGGTTTCTTCGCATTAGGCGGGGAATTGAAATTGGATCCAAACGGCAGCTCAATTGTAGATAATTTCACCGGCCTTGTTTCAAACAAGGTTAACAGCAGCTTTAATGAAGACACCTATAAAGTAGAGATAGAGAGCCTTATAAACAAGTTCTCAAAGGATGAAGAAGTTGTAAAGGCATTTGAAAAGACACAAAAGTTTATTGAGAGCTACAGCAGTTTCATGCAGCTTAAGACGGAAGATGAAGCCTTTAATACATATTTCAATAAAAACCTTCCGTTCCAGGTGTTGTACCAGACCTTTGTATCAAGGTCCTTCTGTCAGACACAGAAAGGATACAGGGAAATCGGATTTAGAGAAATTCAGGATATATATGCTACAATGTACTATTTCGTAAGTATGGGAGAAAGCGACTTTGTAAAGCAGCTTCTTAAGGAATGGTGCTCTAAAATATTCGAATTTGGTTTTGCATACCACAACTTTTTCTGGGTTGGAAAAGAACCTGGAAAGTGGTCGGATGATTCACTGTGGTTTGTTCAGGCTGCATACCGTTATATAAGCCTCACTGGAGATATGGGATTCCTCGATGAGGAAGTTGAAGTTGCAGGAACTTCACCCGTTAGAACAAGGCCTGTTTATGAAACCATAAAGGCACTCATAAGATACTCTGCAGAAATATCTGTAGGTAAACATGGACTGCCGCTTCTTGATAATGCTGACTGGAACGACTGCCTAAAGCTTGACAATAACTTTATTGACGGTATAACAAAGGAAAAGCGCTACCGTGAACAGCTTGAGAAAAAGGGTGGAAAGATAGGCGACCCATTTGAAAGCGACTATACTGAAAGCACAATGAATGCCTTCCTCCTAAAGGTTGCCATAGATGAAATGATCAGTCTTTGCGGTGAAAAGGGAGATAGTGAATATAAGGCGCAGCTTGAAAAGCTTTCACAAAAGTTGTATAACAGCGTTCAGGAGCATGTTTGGAAGGGTGACTTCTTTGCAAGAGCACTGTTTAACAGGTATAAGAACAAAGAGTTTGAATACCTGGGAGCAAAAGGAGATAAACTGTCAGCAGATCCTAATATTGACGGTTCATACTTCCTGAACTCCTTCAACTGGTCCATACTTGCAGATTGTGCAACTGAAGAACAGATGTCAATCATGCTTGATGTCATGGAAAAGACACTTAAGACACCTTATGGACTTAAGGTTGTTACCTTAACAGATTTGGGCAAGGTTGCCAATGATACAGCAACAGGGCACTACTTCCCGGGAGACAGGGAAAACGGAGGAGTATTCAAGCATGCCACAATGATGGCTACTGCTGCTATGTTTAAAGCAGCAAAGACGGTTAAGGATAAAAATCTTGCAGCCAGACTTGCAAATCTCGGATATTGGATGGTGGATCTTGTTGCTCCATACAGGACAATGGTTAATCCGTTTACTATCTGTGGTAACCCAAGATTCTGTACCCAGTATAACAATAGTGATACTGGTGAGAACATAGGACCTATGCTTAGCGGTACATCAACATGGCTGATCCTTACCCTGATGTCTGCCTTCGGCTTGGAATACACAACAAAGGGCCTGATAATCGACCCTGTAATAAGAGAAGAACAGCAGTCAACAGCTTATACAGTTAATACCGGTAAGGCAGTTTACAATATCCATGTTAAGAAGCCTAAGGGTTTCTACCGTGTTGCAGATGGCAATGCAAAGATTACTGTTGATGGTAAAGCGATAGAGGGGAATCTTGTTCCTCTGTTTGATGACAATAAAGAACATAATGTGGAAGTGGCTTTTTCATAGTATTTGAAATTCATTTCCTGTGTTTGTGCCTTGTATGATCAAGAAATAAGTGGCGTTACGGGAACTGGAACAGTTTAAAAAGATACACGCCGGTTGTTTTGAGAGTTTTACATAATAACAACCGGCGTGTTTTTTGTATATTACTTTTCGTATTAACAAATTTAAAGCGACTTTCTTCTTTACACTCATAATGGCAAAGACTGCAACAAAGCACGGTAAACATATCGGAATTATTGGAATATAAATGTGTTTTTTATAAGATTAAGTTATCTGTATAGAAAAATAGGATTATTGTTGAAAAAGATTAATAAAGAATAGGGAGGCGGTCAAAATGTCGCATGGTCCTTCAACAGAGTGGAAGGAAGATAAATGTTCCCCTGTAAAAGCACGTATAGGGATATGGATGTTTATCATTTATACAATCGTGTATGCAGGATTTATCATTATAAATGTTACAAAACCTGAGCTTATGAGTATAGACATCGGAGCTATGAATCTTGCTATAGTATATGGTTTTGGGCTTATTATAGTAGCTCTTGTTCAGGCTGTAATATACAATCACATCTGCACAAAAATGGAAGAGAAAGAAAATGATTTAGGGGGGAGCACAAAATGAATTACCAAGCCTCATCTTGGGCTGTTATAATATTTGTTGGATTTGTTATATCTGTACTAGGTATTTCTTACTACTTTGCCAGACGTACAAAGTCGGCAGAAGGCTATTATGCTGCCGGAGGTTCCATACACTGGTCTGTTAATGGTGTTGCGTTTGCAGGAGATTATCTTTCAGCAGCATCCTTTCTCGGAATTTGCGGAATGATAGCAATGTATGGTTATGATGGATATCTTTACTCAATTGGTTATCTTGCAGGTTGGATAGTTGCACTTTTTGTAGTGGCTGAACCTATGAAAAGACTTGGAAAGTTCACCTTCACAGACGCACTTGATTCAAAGTTCAATTCTAAGGCAATCAAACTTACTGCAGCAATCAGTACTCTTGTAGTTTCAGTTTTTTACCTGATACCACAGATGGTTGGAGCAGGGTCTCTTGTCACCCCTCTTCTGGGATTGCCGCACGCAGCAGGGGTTATAATGGTAGGCGTTATTGTAATAGTTATTGTATCAACAGCGGGAATGGCTTCAACTACTTATGTACAATTTTTAAAAGGTGCCTTATTGATTATTTTTTCAATAATGCTGGTTACCCTTGTACTGTCAAGGGGATTGTCTACAGCACCTGATCAGGGCGGAGATGTGCCATATCATAGCTTTACTTCAATAAAGATTAGTGAGCTTTCTGATAATAGTTTAAGTTTGTCGGATAATTCATATAAAATAGAAAATACATATGAATCAGGTAAAATGAAATTTGTAAAACTCTCAAAAGATAATAACTATTCTTTCTGGAAAATAAACGAAGAGGGCATGGTACTTGAAGAGACCCTTTCTGTGACGATTCTTCCTAACGGGGAAAAGCTTTATAACGGCGAACCAAAAGAAAATGAGAAATTTTTTCAGGTTGGTAGTCTAAGTGATATCGAGGGACAAAAGGATGCTAAAACAGGTTCTTTAAATATTTTTAGTTTCATTGAAAAGATTAAAAAGTCTAATACGGTACTTTGGAGTTCAGCAGTAATAAAGGATGGACAGGATAGTGTTACCGTTTACTATCAAAAGATTACCCCGGGAAAAGATGTTTTAAGCCCTGGACTTAAGTTTAAAGTTGATCCTGCCAAGGGGGCCACGCCAAAGGATAGACTGAATTTTGTGTCTCTTATGCTGGCGCTTTTCCTGGGAAACGCATCTCTTCCTCATATTCTGATCAGGTATTACACTGTTCCGAGTCCTGCTTGTGCAAGAAAGTCTACAATAGTGGCTATAGCAGTAATTGGTCTTTTCTATGTGCTCACTTTATATATGGGGTTGGGAGCTATGGTAAATGGAGTTATCGATCTTAACAATGACAATATGTCCGCTCCGCTTCTGGCTAAGTCTTTTGGAATATCAATTTTTGCAGCTATTTCAGCAATAGCTTTTGCAACCGTACTTGGAACGGTTAGTGGTCTTATAGTAGCTGCTTCGGGTGCCGTTGCACATGATTTGATGGACAAGTTTATGGGTATAAAAATGACAGACAAAGCAAAAGTCAAGGCCGGTAAAATTTCTGCCCTTGTAGTAGGTTGTATTGCCATAGTTTTAGGTATTCTATTTGAAGGTATGAATGTATCTTATCTTGTTGGATGGGCATTTGCAGTTGCAGCGTCAGCAAACCTGCCGGCAATAGTAATGATATTATTTTGGAAAAAGACAACTGCCAAGGGTGTTGTAGCGTCTATAACCGTAGGACTTGTGTCTGCCCTTGGAATAATATTGTTATCTCAGGAGACCTTTGATAAAGTTTACCATCTTACAAATGTAAAAGCTCCAATGCCTATAAACAATCCGGCAATTATTTCAGTACCCTTAAGCTTTATAGCATTAATAGTAGTTTCAATACTTACTCAAAAAAAGGAAGCTGATATTAGCGTAAATGCTATGAGGAACGAAGCTATAAGCTAAACCATGCTGTATAACTTTTAAAAAATTTAAAATTTTAACTTTTTTGTAACCATTTAAGGTTAGCTTTAATATATAATAAACTTGAAGTACTTCAAATAATATTATTTGCACACACAATATTATAACTCTTGTATACAAGACTGTTTGGCAAAACTAACCTAAAGAATAAATATGCACATATTCAGTAATTGATTTTGTAGAGCATTGAAAACTATATAAAGCAACGTTCCTACAAATCGCCAGAATAATCTTCTTAATCGTACTTGTCTTAAGATTTCTACTAAATAAACTATATTCAAGGCTTCTCACCACTCATAGCAGTTATGTATCTGTACTCTTTACAGCTGATTTGTACTAATTATCAAGTAGTTGTTAGGTGGTCTTATAAATTGTTTGACATTTTAAGTATTGACGCGCGCGTTAATCATATAGAGAACTGTTATAAAAATTTGTGTGACGACTGGTATAGAACTAAGGGGGAAAACAAAAAGATAGAGAATTATTGAATTTAGTCAAATTAGTTATGCAGGCGTTTTTTAGACACAACTGGTGACTGAATATTGATTATTTTAGAGACTATTGATTTACTGGTGAGAGAGATATAACTTCTTAGGGGGAAATACGATACCTACACTGCACAAGCTGATAGGAGCGGAAATTACTTTAAAGATTAAGGCAGACAGGTGTCAGCACTGGGATGAGCTTCGAAATCAGCGTAAGATAACACTGTAAGGACCAGGGATGGTTAAAAGTATATGGGTGATCACCCGCAAGATGTTAAAATTTATTGAAGTTTATTATACAAATTTTATAAAAGCAGCTTGTTTCGTGAGAAAGGTACAGCTGCGAATTTGCAAATAGTACCTTGAAAGGTCAATACCTTACTCTTTCATACATCCCTTGATTATCTTGGTGTCAAAAGCATTAATGCACCAGGGGCTGGGATTTAAGATTAATACAATTACCAGCCCTTCTCTACTTATAAATTGACTCTTACAGATATTGACATCACATATTATACTCTTACCTGCTAGTGCCTCGTAACGTAACTCTTTTCTTGAGCATGCGAGGCACAAACATAGGAAGTGCATTTATAACATTATGAAAGACTGGAAATTTGTAATGTTAAAAAGCACTAGCTTCTTAAGTTATTATAAATTATATAACCGCCAAGGGTTAATAGAGCAAGAGGGATTATTAATCCAAAATCTATAAAAGACATAAAACTATTTAATACTATTATAGAAAGTGAAACCATAGCAACAGCTGTCAGGATAGATACGGGAATAAGAAGCGCTTTCGGCCTTCCTGAAAACAGATAGAGCTGAAACAGGCCTATTGCTACAGACAATATGTATATTGGCCAGGTATAGGCTGCAAATCGCCAGCCTGTAAAGGTTTCAAAGAAGAAAAGCAAGCCGATGGTTGTCAATATACCACCGGGTACAAGCAGTCCAGGCGCTTTACGGCCGATGAAATAGCTCATTTCAAATACCAGCCCGGGTCCCAACACAAATATTGGCCATAAGGTATGCCAGCCAAATATATTTACGTTAAATGCATTACTATATAATAACAATCCTCCGATAAAAATCAGTATTAATCCCCAGATAGGGCTCCCTCTTTTCATATAGATTCCTCCATTACTAATCTTATTTTTATAAAAATGCCAGACATCTTTTTACCTATTATACGTATATAGTAGTATAAAGTCTTAAAGAATTTAATAAATTTTATAATGTTTATCCTTTGTTACGGACTGATTAAAAGCAGCAGCTAGGTAAGTGGCGTAGCGAATTGCGACGATATATTGTATAAAAATACCAAAGCTAAGATAAATTTAGGACTCAATTTTTTCTCGTTGATCTTGTATAATATATTAGATGCATAATTTATTATATTTATAAGCTATCTTATTTGTTAAAGGTAACCAAGCCCAAATTCATTAAATTTGGCCTTTGTTATTTTTTTGGAAATTGGTTATCTGCTGTTTATAAATCGCGTATAACATAATAGATATATAGAGAAGCGATTTATATAAAATAACCTGAAAAGGAATGATTTTATGGGGGTAAAAATCTTAGTAGTAGAGGATGAAAGTTCTATCAGAAGTTTTATTGTCACAAACCTTAAGAGAAATGATTTTAGTGTTATTGAGGCAGCTACCGGTAAGGAGGCATTAAGGAAGGTGGAGCTGGAAAAACCGGAGCTTATTGTATTAGACATTATGCTTCCTGACATTGATGGATTTGAAGTATGCAAGAAAGTAACCGATATACATCCTGAGATATCCATAATCATGTTGACAGCAAGAGGTCAGGATACTGACAAAGTGAATGGTTTGGAGCTTGGGGCGGATGATTATATAATCAAACCATTTAACCCTATGGAACTTGTAGCAAGGGTAAAGGCTGTTATGAGACGTACTAATAAAGTCCAGCCGCAGCATGAAATCTTAATAGGACCCTTTAAGATCGATTTTGACTCTCAAAGTATTTATAAAAATAGCGTGATTTTAGACTTTACGCCAAGAGAGTTTTGTCTAATGAAAATATTCATAAATAATTGTAATAAGGCATTAAGCAGGGATGAAATATTAAATTTGGTATGGGGAGAAGATTTTGTAGGTGATCCTAAAACAGTAGATGTGCATATAAGGCGTCTAAGAGAGAAGATAGAAGATGATCCCTCGCATCCTAAATTCATAGAAACCGTATGGGGATACGGTTATATATGGAGAAAGGAGAATTAATTTGAAGACTATAAAGCAAAGACTTGTCGGAACTAATCTAATTATAACACTGGTGGCAGTAGCTATTTTTGAAGTGGTTGTGATTTATAGTCTTGTACAGTTCTATTATAAGAATGTTGAAGCTGAATTAAACCGCTCAGCCGGAACGTTAACTTACAATTATGTGTATTATCTGGACAATTATGATTTTGACAAGGATGCCAGAATACTAATGGATTCTTTTTCAGGTAGTACTATTGCGCAAGTTCAGATTATTGACAGAAACGGACTTTTGCTAGCTGATTCCATAGACCCTAAATCTGTGGGGTATAAGCTTGACTATCCTGATGTAGTGGAAGCAGTTTCAGGTAATAAATCCATCTGGAGAGGCCAGATACCTTTGACATATGAACCTGTGATGTCGGTTTCCCACCCCGTAATAAAGAATAATAAAGTTATTGGAATTATAAGGATTGTTACAAGCCTTTCGGGTATAAATCAGATATTATTAATTCGAATTATTGTTTTGGTTGTTCTGGGGACAAACATAATATTAATGGTTTTTCTTGCAGGAATATTCCTTTCAGCTACCATAGTAAAGCCGGTGGAAGAAATTACTGCTGCAGCAGGGGAGTTTGCCAAGGGTCGTTTCGGAGTACGCCTTTTAAAGATGTATGATGATGAAGTGGGAAAGCTTGCAGATACTATGAATTATATGGCTGAAGAAATTGAAAATCATCAAAAGCTTAAGAGTGATTTTATTGCTTCAATTTCACATGAGCTTCGTACTCCGCTCACATCAATAAAAGGGTGGATTCTTACAATAAATTCAGGAAGCCTGGAAAATAAAGAAGAGTTAAAAGAGGGATTAAGTATAGTTGAAAAAGAAAGTGAGAGGTTAGCCCTACTTGTTGAAGAACTGTTGGATTTTTCAAAGTTTACTGTTGGTCAAATTACTTTGATCACAGGCTCTGTAAGCATCAAAGAGATTATCAGCCACGTAGGAAAACAGATGAAGCCCCGGGCAGAACGCCAGGGAATAGAGCTTAAAGTGGATATTGATGAAGGAATACCACTGATAGATGCAGATGAGAACAGGTTAAAGCAGGTACTGATAAATATCCTGGACAACGCATTTAAATTCACACCAGAGGGTGGATATATTTTTGTCATGGCTAAAAATATGGAGAAGGAAGTCTGGATACGCGTTGAAGATACAGGTTCCGGTATACCGGATGAAGACCTGCCCAATGTTACACAGAAGTTTTACAAGGGGAATAACAGCAGGTCGGGAAGTGGTTTGGGACTTTCAATATGTGAGGAAATTGTAAGACTTCATAACGGCATAATTGAAATTACAAGTACAGTAGGTAAGGGGACGGTTGTAAACATCTTTCTTCCGATATAATTTTTTAAAGTTTAACTTTTTCGTAACCATTTATAGAAGTCCATAAAGTATAATTAGAGTATAGAGAGAGGATAGATATGAGCAAGAAAAAAATATCAGTACTAAAAACTATATTTGTTATTTTTATCTTAATAATACTATTTACAATAACTGGGTGTGAAATATTGCCTCCTCCTGCTAGTGCTATAAAGCCTCCTCAATATTCAAAGTTTTCCTTAGATGGTATAGATGATCCAAAAGCAATAGCTCGAAGATTTTTACTTCCAGGCACCCAGTTCGCATATCCCATCAACCCAAGAGGTAAAGATGCAGTGCATGTAATCGACCTTGAGGGTGATGGGCGGAGTGAATTACTGGTTTTATATAGAGGTGTTGATTCAAAAAACGGATCGGAGCAGCATGGAGTATTTATTTTAAAAGAAGGCAAGGATGGAAGGTGGGGTAGGTATTGGGAATCTCCACAAGTTACAAATATTATTGCAATGGATTGGGCTGATGTTATAGATATAACCGGTGATGGGCGCAAGGAGCTTTTATTGGGGTGGAGTCTCGGGTTTGAGGTTGGAAGTCATTTGGAGATATATTCACTTAAAGCAAAACCGGAGCCAAGAAGGATCAGCAGAATCAAATATGATGAGTTGGAGATTAGAGATCTTCCCGGTGCTGAAAATGAAAGAATACCTGAATTTATTGTACGAATAAGAGATAGAGAAAGAGAAGGGGAGGCACGGCAGGAGCTTCGTTATATACTTCGATGGAGTGAATCCAGCAGAGGCCTGGTGCCGGCGGAAGATGTCTATCCGATGTATTACAAGGGCATAGTTGAGGAATTGGAATTAAAGGTAAGCGGATACGAGAGAGAATATTACGATTGGTATATTCTTGCAGATGCACAGTTAAAGGCGGGTTTGCCTGGTGATGCTATTAATTCCAGTAAAAAAGCACTGGAACTTATTGATAAGTATGTTGAAAGAATCGGTACAGAAAAGAATATAGAAATGTATCGTACAAAGGTTATTATTATACTGGGTGAGGCATATATAAAGGCTGGAAAGTATCTTGAGGGGAAAGCGATACTGGATAATATCTATATAGGCTACAGGAGCTCTGACAGCAAGACAAGAAAATACTCAAGTGAAGATTTCTCGAGGGTTTGCCTCTATCTGGGGCGTGCTTTCATAGGAATTGGAGAGTATGAGAATGCTAAAAACCGGCTTGGCGAAGCACTTAAAATTATAGAGGCTTTGTATCCGAAGGATATAAAAAGGGAGCTTTATATATTGAATTCTTATGCGGCTTTAAAAGAGCTGGAGTATATTGAGCCATTTTTAGAGGAGGATGAATAATCTGTAATTCGCCGGAACATATCACTACAATTCTACCTGGTCATTATAACTTACTTAATTATTCCTTTAACATATAAAATATAATTTTTGGCCATGGGGGCATACATTTTTAAACAAGCTGCAGGACATTA
>JBMOLK010000346.1:0-26523 GCA_049325575.1 Bacillota bacterium
AGCTTTGTATATAAATAATTGCTGTTGCAAATATAAGGTAGACAAATAAAAAGGCTCAAAAAATTTCATATTTTGTTGAAATAGGACTGCTTGTATGATTATAATATTGTATATTTGGTTTTTATAAGTAATACAGTCAGAAGTAATTTAAATCCCCTAGTATCAAATTGAAATTTCATTATTTAATTACAAACTGATTTGAGTAATTATGAGGTGTTTATGGTACAAATTGTTCTTGCATCTGCGTCACCAAGACGGTCGGAGTTATTAAAACAGATAGGGTTGAATTTTAAAGTCGTTACATCAAATATAGATGAGAATAATAGAATGAACTTAAGTGCAGTTGAGCTAGTACAGCACCTGGCGTATGAAAAGGCTTTTGATGTAGCCAAAAGAATGAATAAAAATTTTAACGATGCTAAATGTCTGGTTATTGGAGCAGACACTGTAGTTGTTAAGGATGGTATACTGGGAAAGCCGAAAGATAGTGAAGACGCCTTTAAAATGTTAAAGCAGCTGCAAGGGGGCTGGCATAAAGTAATAACAGGTATAGCAGTTATTGATGCACTGGATTTAAACGGTGCAAAAAGCTACGAAGTAACCGATGTAAAGATGAAGACCCTTTCGGATGATGCTATATATTCGTATATTGATTCAAAGGAACCTATGGATAAGGCTGGGGCTTACGGCATACAGGGGTTGGGTGCTGTTTTGGTAGAAAAAATAGATGGGTGCTATTTTAATGTAGTTGGACTGCCGATAGCAAAATTATCTGATTTATTGAGAGATTTTGGGGTTTTCGTGTTATGATTGCTAATTATTTTATTGATAACTATTAAGATTGCAGTATTTATGAAGTAAATGAAGTACAAAGGATAAACTACTCAAAACGCTAATTGTTCGGGAGGAGAATACAAATGAGCATATTTTCTAGAGACATAGGTATTGACCTGGGTACAGCCAATACTTTGGTTCATGTTAAAGGTAAGGGGATTGTTGTAAAAGAACCATCAGTAGTAGCCATAAACAAGAAAAACAGCGAAATACTTGCAGTTGGAGATGCTGCTAAAGATATGATAGGTAGGACTCCGGGGAATATAATTGCCATAAGGCCTATGAAGGATGGTGTTATTGCTGATTTTGACGTAACTCAAAGTATGCTCAAGTACTTTATAAAAAAGGCCATGTCAAAAGGAGTGTTCGGTAAGCCCCGTGTAGTAATTTGTGTTCCATCGGGAGTTACCGAGGTTGAAAAAAGAGCAGTTGAAGAAGCAACTTTACAGGCTGGAGCCAAAGAAGCATATCTTATCGAGGAACCTATGGCAGCTGCGATAGGCGCAAATCTTCCAGTTGAAGAACCATCGGGAAGTATGGTTGTAGATATTGGAGGCGGTACCAGTGAGGTAGCAGTAATTTCTCTTGGAGGTATAGTTACAAGCAAGTCATTAAGGATCGCAGGAGATGAACTTGACGAAGCTATTGTACACTATATCAAAAAAGAATATAATCTAATGATAGGAGAAAGAACTGCAGAAGAAATTAAAGTTACTATAGGTGCTGCATATCCCAAGCCTAAGGAAGAGTCTATGGAAATAAGGGGAAGGGACCTTATTACAGGTCTTCCTAAGAATATCTCAATTACATCGTCAGAAGTTGCAGAAGCATTAAAGGAACCTATAAATGCTATAGTTGATTCTATAAAATATACCCTGGAAAAAACTCCTCCGGAGCTTGCTGCGGATATTATGGACAGAGGCATTATGCTAACTGGTGGAGGAGCTCTCCTAAGCGGCCTTGACAGACTTATTAGAGGAGAAACAGGTATGCCGGTTTCAATAGCTGAAAAACCATTGGATTGTGTTGTTATGGGGTCGGGAAAGGTTTTGGAAGAAATTGAAACATTGAAGAAGGTGCTTATTTCTCCTAAGAAACTTAGATAGAAGGGAGATAATATCTCTTGTTACGCCTTATAAAAAGCAAACTATTTATACTGCTTGCTGTTACAGTGGCTATTTTAGTCATCATGGGGCTATCCTCAAAGCAAGACAGTAAGATTAATTATGCGGGAAATGTATTTAGTGTTGTGCTATCTCCATTTCAGGAGTTTATCAATTATTTGGGGGGGCAAATAGATGGGGCATCCGGCTACTTGAAGGATACAAAGGTCTTAAGGGAAGAAAACGAAACCTTAAAGGCCCAAATTGATAAACTCGAAAAGGAAATAAAAGATCTTTCCGATTACAGGGAGAAAAATAAAGAGCTTAGGGAAGCATTGAATATAAAGGATCAATTCAGTGATTTTGACTTTCTTGGCGCCAATATTATAGGGAAAGATATGGGAAACTGGTTTAATGTTTTCACTATTGATAGGGGCGTACAGGATGGAATAGGTAACAATTTTGCAGTTATAACAAGTAAGGGCCTTGTTGGAAGAGTGATAGGGACTGACCTTATATCTTCCAAAGTTATTTCAATTATTGATGAGGGAAGTACAGTTAGTGCCAGGATTTCTAAAACAAGAGATCTGGTTGTTGTAAAAGGCGATCTGAAGCTAAAGGATGAAGGACTTTGCAGACTTGACTATATTCCTCCCGATGTAGATGTTTCTGTTGGAGACAAAATAGAGACTTCCGGACTTGGGGGCATATATCCTAAAGGTATCATAATTGGAGAAATAAAAGAAGTCAGACGCAGAAGCAGTGAACTTAACAGGTACGCAATAATTAAACCTGCTGTTGACTTCAAACGGCTGGAGGAAGTACTTATATTAGTAAGTAAGAATAATCTGAAAAAGTAGGCGAAAATATCAAATGAGAGTAAAATTAATAGCCTATACTGTCTTGATTTTTATAATGGCACTACTTCAATCCACTGTTTTGGATAATATGAAAATATATAACGTTAAGCCAAACCTTTTGATGGTTCTAATAGTATGTGTTGCCCTTTTAAGCAATAACATTGAAGGAGCAGTAATAGGTTTTTTCTGTGGACTTGTGCAGGATATGGCATCAGGCAAGGTAATCGGTTTTTATGCTTTGCTAGGACTCTATTTGGGGCTTGGAATAGGGTCCTTAAATAAAAGATTATATAAGGAAAATGTCCTGGTGGTGGTGTTTTTCTCTTTTATTTCTACAATTGTTTATGAATATGTTGTCTATTTGTTAAATTCGTTTGTAAAAGGCGGTATCGACTATTTATTTCCCCTAAGATACGTAATACTGCCGGAGGCTGTTTATAACAGTGTCGTTTCAATTTTCATATTTATAATCGTGATTAAAATCAACCATCGTTCTGAAGAATCCGGTAAACTCATGAGACGCTATTAAGTAAACTAATGAACTGTTATTGGAGGTGGAAATATGAGTGAAAAAACTAATGACAAAGCAAATGAGAGATATGGTATAATGGCAATTTGCTTTATACTGGCCTTTGTTATTATTCTAATTCAGTTGATCAACCTTCAAATAATTCACGGGGAAGAGTATGATAAAAAATCGCAGACAAGACTTCTTAGCGGGAGAGATATAATAGCCCCAAGGGGAAACATAGTTGACAGGAACGGAATACCCATAGCCGTTAACAGGATGGGCTATACTGTAAAGATTGCAAGGACCGGTTTAAAAGAAGCAGAAAAGAGTGAAATGATATTAAAGCTTATAAATATATTTGAAAAGAACAAGGACACTTACGAGAAAAATCTAAGCAATTATCTTACCTTTAACCCTATCGCTTTCGGGCCTAGAATAAACAAGTCTGAAAAAGCCCTGGAAAACTGGAAAAAAGATATGGTTGTAAAAGAGAAGGATGTTGAGCTTTTAAAGACCCCGGAAGATGTGTTTAAGTACTTTAGAAAGAAGTTTTATATTGATGACAAGTATACCGATGAAGAAGCTTATAAAATAATGGTAATTAAATACGATATGCTTATCAAGGGGTATACTGCTGTGGATCCGCTCCTTGTAGCAAAGGATGTTAAGGCAGAGACTGTTGCGCAGCTCGAGGAAAGGCACCATGAGTTTCCCGGAGTGCTTATAGATATTGTGCCTCAAAGAAAGTATATTGATGCTTCTTCAGTTGCACATGTTTTAGGATATATCGGCGCAATAGACGATAAGGAATACGCAAAACTCAAGAGTAACGGGTACAGGATGACTGACAGCCTGGGCAAGGCAGGGATAGAGAATACACAGGAAAAGTATTTAAGGGGTATAAACGGGCAGAAGAGAGTAGAAGTAGATACAAATGGAAGACTTACAGCGGAACTGGGCAGCAAGCCTGCCATTCCGGGAAATGACATTGTTCTTACTATTGATCTGGGGCTTCAGAAGGTTGCTATGGAGTCTTTGAAGAGGAATATTGAACTGATTAGATCACAAGCCGACTATAAGAAGAATTTTGGTGATGCTTTTGCAGGCTCTGTAGTTGCTATTGACGTAAAAAACGGAGAGATTCTTGCCTTGGCCAGCTATCCTACTTATGACCCTGCTGTTTTCCTGGAGGGACCGGATAACAGCGAAGCACAAAAAACCATAAAGGAGCTTTTAAGGCCGGACAACAAGGAAGCGCCTATGTTTAACAGGGCCATACAGGGAGAGTATATTCCAGGATCGATTTTCAAGCCTATTACAGCTATTGCCGGACTTGAAACAGGTGCTATTACTCATTCTGACAGCTATATAACCGATAGGGGAACGCATGTTATAGGCGGTTGGACTTTCAAATGCATGGAGCGAAAGTATGGGCACGGAAGGATTGATGTGACTACTGCTTTGGAGACATCATGCAACATATATTTCCACGAGCTTGGCGTAAAGACCGGGATTGATAATATCGATATATGGTCAAAGCTTTTTGGACTTGGAGAATTGACAGGAGTGGAGCTGCCTTATGAAGCAAAAGGCATGAGGGCTAACAAGCAGACTAAAAAGCAGCACAGAAATGATGCATGGAGGCCTGCAGATACTGCTCAGACTGCTATCGGACAGTTCGACAACCTGTTTACACCGGTGCAGATAGCTAATTTTGTAAGTACACTTGCTAACGGAGGAAAAAAGTATAACCCTCATTTAGTAAAGAAAGTCAGAAAATACGATGGGTCTACTGTACTGGAGGTAAAACCTGAGTATGTAGAGATACCTATGAAGGAAGGAACTATTGACATTGTAAAAAAAGGTATGGAGAAGGTTGCCAATGCTGCTGACGGAACGGCAGAAAGACACTTCAGGGATTTTCCTTTCAAGGTGGCAGGAAAAACAGGTACCCCTGAAACGGGGATGGAGAAGTTTGGAGCATCATCCAATAGTTTGTTTATTGCCTATGCACCTGCCAACGACCCGCAGATAGCTGTTGCGGTAGTGATACAGCACGGGGTATGGGGGTCCAACTCTGCTCCTGTTGCAAAAGATGTACTGAAAGAATATTTTGGTATGAACAACAATAACTTACCTAAGGATGGAATTGTTTTGGATGAGGTGCGTTTTACACGCTAGTTCCTTACAATGCAGTCTGTTTCGCGGATATGCAAAATACGTATACAAGAAGTTCAATCTTAATTCATAATTGAATCATATTGACATTTTACTGGAGGTCGCTTAAATGAATGATGGCAGTGTTATTTTCAAGGGTTCTTTGAATTGCCTTACTATAATAATGAAGGAAGAAGTTGAGTTTAGTTCAATACTTGCCCAGATGGAGGAGAAAATAGCTTCAGCAGGGAAGTTCTTCAAGGGGGCTACTCTTGCGGTAAAATACCGCGGAAAGAAGCTGTCACCCGACCAGGAAGAGGAAATATTTGAACTTCTCAAAAACAAAAGTGGAGCATGCATTAAAAGCTTCGAGGAGGACACAGAGGAGCCTGTCAAAGTTGAAAATGAAGCTTCCCCTCAGCCTCATTCAAAAATCAGAATGAGTAATTTCTACTTTAAGGGACTTGATGAAGGGGTCACCAAATTTTACAGGGGTACGGTACGTTCCGGGCAGTTGGTCAGTTTTGATGGAAATCTGGTTGTTATTGGAGATGTGAACCCAGGTGGAGAGGTTACTGCCACCGGAAATGTGGTTGTTATGGGTTCATTAAGAGGGATAGTACACGCGGGTGCCAATGGGAACAAGGAGGCTGTAGTTGTTGCCTTAAACCTTCAGCCAACGCAGCTTAGGATAGCCGATGTAATAACACGCTCGCCGGATGAAAAGGGGGTACCGGGCCAGTTTACTCCGGAATTGGCGTATATTAAAGATGATATTGTATATATTGAAAGGTTTCTTCCACAAAGATAAAGAATATCATTAGAGTAGAATTGACAAATTATAAAAAGAAATATATAGTTTAATTGAGAGTCATGTTAGAAAACCCAGACAGATGAAAAGCTCATTAGTTTATTACTAATTTTTTAGCTAATAAAGTCTTAGGATTTAGTCTTAAATTTGAACATGATAAATTGTGTCAGATTTCATACATACAATGAGGAACGCGTGCTTCAATACATTAACGTTCTTAGTTGATTACAAGGTGGGAGGTAAATATATATGGGCGAGGTTATAGTAATAACTTCTGGAAAAGGCGGCGTAGGAAAAACTACTACTACTGCCAATATTGGGACAGGTTTGGCACTTCAAGGCAAAAAAGTAGTTTTAATTGATACAGATATAGGATTAAGGAATCTGGACGTAGTAATGGGGTTGGAAAATCGAATTGTGTACGACCTTGTAGATGTTGTTGAGGGCACATGCAGAATAAAGCAGGCGTTAATAAAAGACAAGCGGTATGAAGGTCTTTATCTTCTTCCTGCAGCACAGACAAGGGACAAGTCGGCTGTTAACCCGGAACAGATGATTAATTTATGTGAAGAATTAAAACAGGAGTTTGATTATATACTAATAGATTGTCCTGCCGGTATAGAACAAGGCTTTAAAAATGCAATAGCAGGTGCTGACAGGGGGATAGTTGTCACTACTCCCGAGGTCTCGGCTGTAAGGGACGCAGACAGAATAATCGGATTGCTGGAAGCTAATGAACTTAGAAACCCGAAGCTTCTTATAAATAGAGTAAGGCCGGATATGGTCAAGCGCGGGGATATGATGACGATAGATGATATTATTGATATACTTGCTATTGACCTTATTGGGGTTGTTCCGGATGATGAAAAGATAATTGTTTCCACAAATAGAGGGGAGCCGGCTGTTACAGACAATAAGTCCCTGGCAGGAGAGGCTTATAGGGGAATAACCAGGAGAATTATGGGAGAGGATGTTCCTATGCTTAATCTGGAATCTGATGATGGTTTTATGTTTAAGATTAAGAAGTTGTTCGGCCTAAAAGTAAATTAATAGGAGGAGACTTATGTTGCTAGATTTATCAAAATTATTTGGCAGGTCTAAGAATTCAAAAGATCTTGCTAAAGAAAGGCTAAAGCTTGTGCTAATCCACGACAGAGCAAATGTTTCTCCTCAGTTTCTTGAAATGGTTAAAGGAGAGATAATAAAAGTCATCTCAAACTACATGGACGTGGATGAGGATTCTCTGGATATACAGATGACACGGACTAAAAGCGAAGAAGGAGACAGGATTGTTCCGGCATTAGTTGCCAACATTCCAATAAGAAATGTAAAGAACAGCGGAAAATAGGATTATGGAAGGTTCGTATGAATATTGCTTTAATTGCTCACGATAAGAAAAAGGAATTAATGGCTTCATTCTGTATTGCATATAGGGGTATACTGAAGAATCACAATCTATTTGCTACAGGAACTACAGGATCGATCATTATTGAAGCTACAGGGCTTAACATTCATAAGTTTTTGCCCGGTTTAATGGGAGAGCAGCAGATAGGTGCAAGGGCAGCCTATAACGAATTGGATCTTGTAATTTTTTTCAGGGACCCTATTTCTGCACAGTCACATGAACCTGACATAAGTTCTTTATTGAGGCTTTGCGACATTAATAATATACCCTTTGCAACAAATCTAGGAACTGCTGAAATGTTGATAAGAGGTCTTGAAAGAGGAGATCTGGATTGGAGAGAGATACTTAGCAAATAAATATAAGAATATATAGATACAAGTAAAGGCCCTCCTAAGGAGGGCTTTTTTGTAAGGTTTATTGTTCAAGCCTTGATTCCAGTTCGTGATATACCTGCTCCGGTGACATGCCTGCTGCGTCTATGATAACTGCCTTAGTGCTGGTATCATGTATACCCATCATATTTGAGTTGATTCCTGTTACAACAAATGCATCAAATTTGTTTGTCAGCTTTGATGTATCCTCTGCAAAGTCTATATTCTTAACTTCATATCCTTTATTAGTCAGATACTCTTTAACTGGCTCTAAGTCGTCTTCGATTCCTATTTTACGCTTCATAGTTTTCACCTCCAAAAATATTATCTGTTTTGAATTTGCTTAATATAATGGTAAATAAAGTGAAAATTGTACGTATTGCCTGGTAATATTATTGTGTTTAAATATAAAAGTTTTTTGTTGTAATATTTCAAAATTAAAAAAAATATAATCTAATATAATCTTTAGAAAAGAAAGCTAAAAACTATAAGAGGATGTGTTGCTCGTGGATGACATTATGTATAGAACAAGATACCCGCGGCAAACAATACAAAGCCGAAGAAAAGCAAGAAGAAGTAAAAGGGGAAAAGATAATAAAGATACGCTTAGCATATTACAGAAGATAGCACTGCAAACGGTTTTATGTATGTTTATTTTAGCAGCGGTAGGTATCGTTAAAAGTATTGATACTCCCGTTACAAATTACTTACAAGACAAAATAAAAGGTGTACTGTCTTATAATATTGATATAAAGGGTATATTCGGGCAAATTGACAGTGCAGTTAGAAACGCAGGAAATGGTAACTTGCTGGATTCTGAAGATGATTTAAACAGTGATGTGTATAGTAAAACTTCCGATGACACCGCAGTTGATGAAAAGACTTTTGATGATGAATCCGTCACAGAGAATTCAATTTACCCCTCTGGTGAAAATATGGTTAAGAGTGCAGAATATAGTACCAACGGGGAGAAAGATTCAGATAGTACAAAAGATGCTTCAGAAGATGAAAAGAAGTATTCTTTTATTATTCCGGTAGGAGGTAGAATAGGGTCCTTTTATGGTGAGCGTGTTCATCCCATAAAAGGAACAACGGAATTTCACAAAGGTATTGACATTGAAGCACAAAGCGGTACCCCTATTAAGGCAGCTTCAGGCGGAGAAGTAATAGAAGCAGGAGAAGAAGCCACTTTTGGAAAGTATATAAAAATCAGACATGAAAGAAACGTTATATCCCTTTACGCCCATTGTTCGGCTTTACTTGTAAAGAAAGGGCAGAGTGTTGATAAGGGAGACGTAATTGCCAGGGTGGGGAATACAGGTGTATCGCAAGGTCCACATTTGCACTTTGAAGTCTGGGAAGACGAAAAACATGTCGACCCTCTTGATTACATACAATAATTTATGAATTTATATAAGTTTATAGATTTGGGGAGTGGAATAGGTATATTTTTGTGCAAATTTTGAGAAAGCCGTTTAAAATTGAAATAGACCCCTTTATATTTCCAGTGTCATTAATAACTTTTTACTATGGTTGTTTAACAGAGTACTTCACAATATTTATTTCTATGACAATTCATGAAATGGCTCATATTGCAGCAGCTTTATCAAAAGCCAGGAAGTTAAGATCCGTTAAGGTTCTTTCTATAGGGTTAAATGCTGTAATTGAAGTAAACCCTGTAAGAGATAATAGCTCATTTTTCATTAATATTAGCGGTCCACTGATAAACATTTTACTGTCCACTGTATGTTATATTTTGGGCTCATATTATTTGACTTTATCGGATAATATGCGTTTTTTTATCTATGCCAACATTTCCTTGGCTATATTTAACATGCTCCCAATTTTACCTTTGGATGGTGGAAGGATCCTTAAAGATATACTTGTTAGCAAAATTGGTTTATTTAGTGCAAATAGATATTCTAAGAGGATATCATGGGCATTTGCATTTTTATTAATGATCCTTGGAATATTTCAGTTCTTAAGCAATATATACAATTTCAGCATCATTTTTATAGCAGGTTATATATTATTTTTTCTAAAACATGAAGAGACGGAGGTATCATTAATGAACATCAAAAACCTTGTTTACAAACGTTCCAGGTTTTTAAAGAGAGGAATTTATCCGGGAAGGGAATTGGTTGTCATAAAGTCTATGCGGCTGGGCGACATTATCAAAAGTATGGATTTTGACAGATTTCACATTATATATGTGCTGGATGAAGATATGAAACTAATAAAGATATTTACCGAGCAGGAGGTTATTGACTATATGATTAAATACAATGCAGAAATGAGTTTTGACGAATTGATAAGGTCTTTAGCATAGCTTTAAAGGGCATACGGTATAGTAAAATGTCAGCTACACGCTGCCCTAAAGCTGGATTAGATTCCTATATTCTCGAGAATTTCCTTGCTGGACTTTGGTCTGTTCATAGTTAATAAGTGTATTCCGTCAACTCCATTTTCTATTAAATCACGGATTTGCATGCTTGCATATTCTATACCGGCTTTACGCATGTCATCTGCACTATTCCCGTATTTGTCCATCATTATTACCAGTTTTGCAGGAATGGAAGCACCGCAAAGCGCAGTAATCCTTTTAATTTGGTCTGCTTTAAATACAGGCATGATTCCCGGTGTAATGGGACAGTTGATACCAATGGAAGACGCTTTATCATGAAAATCATAGAATAACCTGTTATCAAAGAATAATTGTGTAACAAGAAAATCAACACCCGTATCAACCTTTTCCTTCAGATGTACCAAATCCTCCTTAAGACGTTTGCTGTCAACGTGACCTTCCACGTAAGCTGCTGCTGCTATGCAGAAGTCATTCTTTTCTCGTATGTGCTTAATCAGTTCACTTGCATACCTGTAGACATTTTTACTAAAGTCAAAGTCCGGCTGGTTTGCTGGAGGGTCTCCTCTTAATGCAAGAACATTTTGAAGATTATGTCCATGTAGAGCGCCTAGCAAAGTATCAATTTCTTCCTTTGAATGTCCCACGCATGTAAAATGTGCCATGCTCTCTATATCATATTCATTTTTGATTTTTGATGCTATTTCAATTGTTCTGTCTTTTGCGCTTCCTCCCGCTCCATAAGTAACACTTATGAAGTCAGGTTTTAACTCTTTAAACTGCTCCAATGTATTATAAATGGACTCTAACGGTGTATCAAGCTTCGGCGGAAATATCTCAAAGGAAATAACGGGTTTTTTTGTTTTAAATAACTCAATAAGCTTCATTTTAACCTCCCTATAGTTAATAGTTTATATTGAATTAAAATATGTGCTATTAAGATATATAGAGATCGAACTGTAAAAGTAGATAAACTTGATGAGCCCGCCATTTGTATCAAATTAGCGGAGCGAATTATATGTTTATCTTAACAGTTCGTTATCTCTAATAACCTGTTGCTAAAGAAATAAGTATGGAACAGCTGTTGTTACTAATCTATTATAACACAAAACCACATACTGTCAAGTTAATTCAAATACAATTAAATACACCTAAAATCATGCAAACTAAAATTAAATACATTTTGCTTTGTGGTGCTTATGAAGTTAATACCTAATGTGCTTGCAGTAAGCCGGAAAATGCATATTGATTCATTCAGAATATTCTAGTAAAATAATAATTGTAGCATGGTATTATGGTAGGATAAAGCGTTTAACTTTAGGATATTTTCTGCTGGAACCGCTTTTAGCATATAATAGTACTTAATTCCTGTTGGTACCCTGCTATGGGTATTTTTTATTTTGCCTTTTTATAAGCCTAATATTTTTCTGTGGTTTGAATCCTCAAATATCGTAAGGGGTACGAATTTGCGTGGATTTGAGTACACTGTAATAGATGGTCTGTAAACGGGTCTTTGAAAGGGGGGGGATGGTATTGTTGGGAATACCGGATTTTTGGGTTTTGAGCGCCTATATCCTCTGCATCCTAAGCGCTGCTGCTTGTGTTGTCTACGGAGTGTTGAATTGGAATAAAGGCGGGGAGAATGAGGCTCTTGAAATTGAGGAAGAGAGCAAATGGGAAGCAGAGGAAAGAAGAATTGAAGTATAACTATATACTATACTTATATATATTGACTATATATAAAGGGACTTGCAGTTTGGGATAGGAGAAATGGGTCAAATATCCAGGAAATAGCTAGCTCCTTAAAGTTAATGTTATTTTGGATTTTACTTTAATTTTAGGGAGGTCAAAAAATGTTTTTTTATACAATTACAATTGTAGTCATATTTCTTATTATTACTGCCTATCTTGGTTACCTGGGGTATAAGCGTACTAAAAGTTCACAGGATTATATGGTTGCAGGAAGGCAAATACACCCAATGATAATGGCACTTTCATATGGAGCTACTTTTATCAGTACATCCGCAATTGTAGGTTTTGGGGGCGTAGCCGGACAGCTCGGTATGGGAGTACTGTGGCTTACTTTCCTGAATATTTTCATTGGTATATTCATTGCATTTCTGATTTTCGGAAAGAGAACAAGAAAGATGGGGCATAATCTTGATGCACACACCTTTCCGGAACTCTTAGGCCTAAGGTTCAATTCAAAGTTTATTCAGGTTTTCTCGGGGTTAATAATATTTATTTTTATGCCTATTTATGCGTCTGCGGTATTAAAAGGCGGGGTAGGTTTTATGCAGTCATATTTTGGAGGTTCCTTTGAACTGTGGCTGTTTGTCTTTGCAGCTATCGTAGCAGTTTATGTTTTTATGGGCGGTATGAAAGGTGTAATGTATACAGATGCGTTTCAGGGTACTATAATGTTTGCAGGAATGGTTTTCCTGCTTGTATTCACCTACGTAAAGCTTGGAGGAGTTGTAGAGGCCCACAGCAAACTTACAAGCCTGTTCAATGAGCCGGCAGTACAGGAACAGACTGCCAAGCTCGTAAAAGGTGGCTTTAGAGGCTGGACTTCCATGCCCCAATTTAATACAGCTATTTGGTGGTCTCTGATTACTTCAATTGTTATGGGAGTTGGAATAGGTGTTCTTGCACAACCCCAGCTTGTTGTGAGGTTTATGACGGTTAAAAGCAATAGGGAACTTAATAGAGCGGTTGTCTCGGGAGGAGTATTCATTCTGATGATGACAGGCGTTGCATTTGTTGTAGGTGCCTTAGCCAACGTCATATTCTTTGATACTACCGGTAAGGTCGCATTAGCAGTGGGTGTAGACAATATTATACCGGAATATATAAAGAACCATGTGCCTGCCTGGTTTGGTGCTGTGTTTCTTGTGACACTTCTTGCAGCGGCTATGTCGACTTTAAGCTCACAGTTCCATGCAATGGGTACGGCTATTGGCAGAGACGTTTATGAAAGGTCAATGGGTAAAAAGGGTAACTCGCTGCTAATAACCAAGTCCGGAGTGGCTGTTGTAATTATAATAAGTACAGTTCTGACATGGCTGTCAAGCAAGCTTGATGCCAGTGTAGGAATAATAGCCAGTGGTACTTCACTATTTTTCGGTCTCACTGCTGCATCATTCCTTCCTGCTTATGTGGGGGCTCTTTATTTTAAGAAAATGCCTAAAGCTGCTGCAGAGTGGGGGATCGTAGCAGGATTTCTTTCAAGCTTCTTCTGGATATTCTTTATTCATGCTAAAAATGCAACAAGTTTGCAGCTTTGCAATCTTTTATTCGGCAAGGCCTACCTTGTTCAAAATACAGGCATGAATTTTCTTTCTCAATATGATGCCATAATTGTAGCACTACCTGTATCGTTACTTGTAACAGCTGCTGTTTGGTTGGTATATGCCTTAAGAAATAAACACAGTATTGATAATACACATATTGAAAGATGCTTTAGTGGAATATAGAGAATTAAAGAGATTCTATAAATTTAGCCACCCTTTATTATGGGTGGTTTTTTTGTTTCTACCGACCAAAATATTTACCGGCCACGCATAACTATTTTGTGAGGACGTGATTTATAAATCAACAACCATAGTTTTTAAAAATATATGCAGTATTTATTTTTGAGGGGAGGAATGTTTGGTATGAAGAGTATGAAAAAAGCCGTTGTATTACTGGCTGTAGTTTTAATGCTGGCAGTAAGCTTGCTGCCGGTCAATCTTTTTGCTGAAAGTTTTCAGGGTGTAACGGTACAGGGAGTCAGTGTCGATGAGAACAACGATGATTACCTTCGTGTGGAAGGGAACAAAATCCTGGATGTGTATGGAAATGAAGTGTTCTTGACGGGTATAGCATGGTTTGGGTATGAGACCCCCAATGAATGTTTCCACGGACTATGGTCTCAGAACATGGAGTTGATTATTGACAGAGTTGCCGACTGTGGATTTAACCTGTTAAGGATTCCTCTTAGTGTCCAAATGGTTAACCAGTGGAGAAATGGAATTTTTACTGTATCCCCTGCTGTAAACATATATGAAAATCCTGGCCTTGAAGGTAAAAACACTCTGGAAGTACTTGATGCGGTTATCGCACAGTGTAAGCTAAAAGGTATAAAGGTAATGCTGGACATGCACAGGGTAGTAAACGGTTACCAGACAAATACCTGGTATACAGGCTCATATACCGATAAGGACTTTGAAGAGTGCTGGAAGTGGCTGGCGACTCATTATAAAAATGATGATACTGTAATTGCCATGGATTTATTTAATGAGCCGCACGGCAAACCCTTTTTAGGAGATGGTGCAAAATGGGATAGTTCAACCGACAAGAATAATTGGAAGTATGCAGCTGAAAGGGTTGGTAAAGCTGTACTGGATATTAACCCAAACCTTCTTTTAGTGGTTGAGGGTGTCGAGGTGTATCCAAAGGAAGGCTATGACTATACTGCAGTGGATCACGCAGGACAGCCCAGCAAATATTACTATAACTGGTGGGGAGGGAACCTAAGAGGAGTAAAGGAGCATCCTGTAAAGCCTGAAGGCTACGAAGGAAAAGTTGTATACTCGCCGCATGACTATGGTCCTTCTGTATGGCAGCAGCCGTGGTTTTATCCTGGGTTTAACAAGGACACCCTATATAAGGATGTTTGGGGTCCAAACTGGTTTTACATACATGAAAACAATTTAGGTCCTGTTCTGGTTGGAGAATGGGGCGGCAAACTTGAAGTAGGTGATACACTAACCTGGCTTTCTTCCCTGGCTGAATTCATTGATGAAAAACAAATTCACCACACTTTCTGGTGTGTAAACCCCAATTCAGCAGATACGGCCGGGATACTCCTGGATGACTGGGATACTGTAGATATTGAAAAATACAATCTGGTAAAACCTACTTTGTGGCAGAATAGTGCCGGTAAGTTCATAGGTTTGGATCACCGTATACCCCTTGGAAACAACGGTATTACTGTAAGTGAGTATTACTCGGCCAACCCGCAGCCTACACCTGCAACAACTCCTCCGCCTACCACATCACCACAGGTTATACAAGGTGATGTAAACGGCGATGGTGTGGTTAACTCAACGGATCTGACTCTTATGAAAAGATATGTAATTGGGATTATTAATGACTTCCCGGTAGAAAATGACCTGATAATAGCAGATGTGAGCGGTGATAAAGTAATCAATTCAACCGACTATACATTGATGAAGAGATATATACTAAACATTATAAAAGAGTTTCCGGCAGCCAAACTATAGATACTACAGTGCATGCAAAAAAGTAGAGATATACATATGGATGATGTATACATGTGAAAATAGGACTTGCCGCACATATAAACTCGTGATAGAATAGAACTATAGTTCAGTAGTACTTTATAACTAGTTCAAGGGTAAACAAAACTTAATAAAACATCTGCAAAAGGCAAACTTGTCGAAAGATAAGGACGCAAAGCTTCGAGTCTAAGGTGGAATCACTATGACAGTCGGGTTGCCAGTATTTATAGGTTAGTACTTTAGCCATGGCAATTCTACGCCGTGGCTTTCATTTTTCTATAGTTCGGCAGGTAACAGGCACTTCCTTGTTTCTTAACGTCCGCTTATAACTCAATAATAATCATGATCAAATAATAACTATTTGAGCTAACTTCGGTATGCTTGGAATTTCATAGCATATTAGAAATCCCTAGGGGGAAAAAGGAGAAGGTTAAAAAGGAGGTGGGCAGAAAACGCAAAAGTGTACCCTAACAGATATATGATTTATATTTTTCGGAGGTGCTTGTATGAACAAGTATTTAAGGCTAAAAGCAATTATTCTTGCTGTTGTTTTAATTACTTCGGTGTTTGTAACCTACACACTACTGTCACCTGTTTCTGCGGACTTAACTTATAATTATGGAGATGCACTTCAAAAATCAATTTTATTCTATGAAGCTCAGCAATCGGGTACACTTCCCAGCTGGAACAGGGTTCCATGGCGTGGTGCTTCTGCTCTTTCAGATGGGTCTGATGTAGGAAAAGATCTAACCGGAGGCTGGTATGATGCCGGTGACCATGTCAAGTTCGGGTTACCTATGGCTGCATCAACTACTATACTTGCCTGGGGTGCCATTGAATACCGTCAGGGATTTGAAAGCAGCGGCCAAATGGATGAATTGCTTTTGAATTTAAAATTTGTAAACGATTATTTTATTAAGTCTCACGAAATCAGTGGAGGTGCAACAGCAAAGTTCTATGGACAAGTTGGTAACGGAGGTGCCGACCATGCTTACTGGGGACCGGCTGAAAAGATGACCATGTCACGTCCGGCTTACCATATTAGTCCTTCAAAGCCTGGTTCGGATCTTGCAGCAGAAACAGCAGCAGCAATGGCTGCATCATCTATAGTTTTTAGGCGAACTGATGCTGCTTACGCAGATACCCTACTCTCACATGCTGAAATTCTATACACTTTTGCGGATACTTACCGCGGTGAGTACCATAATTCAATTACCGATGCATATAGTTTTTACAGGTCCTTTAACGGGTATATCGATGAATTGGGTTGGGGTGCTTATTGGTTATATAAAGCAAAGGAAGCTAAACTTGCAGGAAGCGGAACAAGCTATCTTACTAAGGCAGAGACATTTTACAGCCAATATCTTACTCTTTTAGGTACAAACGGCGAATACCGTGAATATAAATGGACTATAAACTGGAATGATAAATACTTCGGACTGTCAGTTCTATTGGCCAAGGAAACGGGTAAAGCTGTATACAAGGAAAAAGCTGAGAAAAACCTGAACTGGTGGTCAGTTGGTGTCAACAGCACAGATAGGATTAAATATACACCTGGCGGTTTGGCATATCTTGACGGATGGGGTGCTCTGCGTTATGCTTCTAATGCTGCATTCTTAGCATTTGTATACGGTGACTGGATAACCGATACAACCCTTAAAACACGTTATCATGATTTTGCAGCCAGCCAGATCCATTATATTCTAGGAAAAAATCCTCGTAATATGAGCTACCTGATAGGTTATGGAACTACATACCCCAAGAATCCTCATCACCGTAACTCACACGGTTCCACAACATTTAGCATATCGGACCCTCCAACCAACCGCTATACACTTAACGGTGCCCTTGTAGGAGGACCTGATGCTTATGACGGATATGATGATAACCGAAACAACTATGAACGAAGTGAAGTTGCGTGTGACTATAATGCTGCATTTGTCGGAAATATGGCCCGTATGTTTATGGGATCAGGAAGCACTCCGCCACCAGCAAATACTCCTAGTCCGGCAGCATCGACTCCGACAAATACTCCAACACCAACACAGGTAGTGGCAACTCCAACACCAACTCCGGTAGTTGCAACTCCAACACCTACACCTGCTGGAAAAGTGATACCCGGTAGGATTGAAGCCGAAAGCTACAATAGTATGTCAGGGATACAGCTAATAACTAGTGAAGGCGGACAGGGTATAGGATATGTAGAACTGGGCGACTGGATGGACTATAATGTTAATGTTCAATCTGCAGGAACTTATACTGTTAACTTCAGGGTTGCAAGAGGTAATACTACTACTGGTGGATTCGAATTAAGGAGTAACAATGCTACCCTATGTACTGTCAGTGTTCCTAGCACGGGTAGCTGGGATACTTATCAAACAGTTAGTGCCAGTGTGACACTTAGTGCCGGTACACAAACATTAAGGATATATGCATCCAGCTCTTATTGGAATCTAAACTGGTTTGAGTTTGTAGCACAGCAGTCAAGTTCAACACCTACGCCAACACCTGTAGTACCAACACCTACAAATACACCTACGCCAACACCTATAGTGCCAACACCTACAAATACACCTACACCAACACCTGTAGTAGCAACACCTACAAATACGCCAACGCCAACACCTGCAGCACCAACGCCTACGCCAACACCTACACAGGCAACATCAGGAGGACTGAAAGTACAGTTCTATAGCGGAAGTTTAAGTGGAACTACTAATGGCATAAGTCCGAAAATTAAGATTACTAATACTGGTACTACATCAATCAATCTGGCTGATGTGAAAGTAAGGTACTACTATACAATAAACGGAGAACAGGCACAAAACTTCTTCGTTGACTGGGCATCTGTCGCAAGCAGCAGCGTAACCGGCAGCTTTGTAAAGATGACTACACCAACAACCGCTGCGGATTATTACCTGGAAATTGGGTTTACAAGTGGTGCTGGAAGTCTGGCAGCAGGTGCTAGTGTTGAAGTACAGGTAAGGTTCTCCAAAACAGACTGGTCCAATTATACTCAGACTGATGACTATTCATTCAACTCATCGGCTACAACTTATGTTGACTGGAACAAGGTAACAGGGTGGATCACAGGTGCCTTGAAATGGGGTACACAGCCGTAAAGACAAGCCATCCGATTTAGCCTGTTTTATAAGACAGCTATTAATACAAATTATTACACATAAGAAAGATGATGCTCTCTGGATTTATTTCAGAGGGTATCATCTTTTTTTTGAACTGCTTTACATACTTTACATGTCTATCCTAATAGTAATATAATAAATAGGGAGGATGATATAAATTGGAGATACTCAAAGTCAAGACACCTGCAAGAACAGCTATGGTTGATATAACATCCAAAGTTCGTGAAATTGTTAGTCGCAGTGGAGTAAAGTCAGGTATTTGTATTGTCTTTGTTCCTCATACCACTGCAGGTATAACCATCAATGAAAACGCAGACCCGGATGTTGTTTCAGATATTTTGATGGAAGTTAATAAAATTATACCTTTCGAAGATGGTTACGATCATATGGAAGGCAATTCTTCGGCCCATATCAAAGCAAGCTTGTTTGGGTTTTCACAGCAGATTATTATTGAAGGCGGAGAGCTGATGCTTGGTACATGGCAGGGTATATATTTCTGTGAATTTGATGGTCCCAGAAATAGGGAAGTATATGTTAATGTTTTGGGGTAGGTTATATTAGAGATAACGACAGGAGGGACTATTATGGATTTTGTTAAGCCGGGAGATATTATTTCCATCCGACACTATTCCGGGATAAATCCATTTAACAGTATAGTGGTTGATATTGATGGCGATGCCATAAGGGTTAAGCTTACAAAAGATTTTGCAATCATGAACTTTTTAGAAGGCGATCCTGTGGTATTTGGAATTGAAACAAACGGACAGATTCATATGATCGGATGTAACATAACAAAGATAGACAGTAAGGAAGAGGTTGTAGAAGTAGTTATTGATAAGGTTGATACAGGGTCAGACCAAAGACGGCATGAAAGATTTCCGGTTTCCCTCTATGCGGACATCAGAACAAAGTTCAGCAAGAAGAAGCATCTTGCAGCAATTAAGGATATTAGCTATTACGGTATGCTTGTTTACTCCAAGTCGGATTTCACTTTGGGAGAACAAATCGAAATAGATATATACATGGAGAAGAAAATGGTGTTTTTAAAGGGAGATATTGTTAGAAAGACCGAAAGCCCTCATTATACTCAGTATGGCTTAAGAATAGTATATGAGGATATAAATACAATGAACTTCATGAAAGAATATTTAAAAAGGCTTAAGGAGTCACATGAGGATTCCGTAAAGAAGATACGTGATAATGAATTATAAAGATTATTAGAATGTTAGATTTATTCCTTGACTGTAGTAAAACTGTATGATATATTTTTCTAAACTAAATATTGTGTAATGTTATTATCTTCAGGGATGGGTGAGATTCCTTACCGGCGGTAGACAGTTTCTGTGAGCCCGCGAGCCGTTTTGGCAGATCCGGTCAAAATCCGGAGCCGACAGTATAACGTATTTATTGGAGTCAAATACGTAAAGTCTGGATGGGAGAAGATAGGATTTCTAATTACGTGCATATTCATGTAACTCCCTGGGGAAATTGCTCAAGGGAGTTTATTATTTTTAGATATCTATAAATCTAATATTTTAAGAGATTGGTGATTAGATTGAATATACATGAGCATTATATGAAAAGAGCCATTGAGTTGGCTAAGCTGGGATGGGGAAGAACCAATCCCAATCCTTTGGTGGGAGCTGTCATTGTAAAAGAAGGCAGGGTGGTTGCAGAGGGTTTGCATGAAGTATTAGGATGTGCCCATGCAGAGGTTGCTGCAATTAATAATGCTGTTGAAGATGTGAGCAGCAGTACTTTGTATGTAAATTTGGAGCCTTGCTCACATTACGGGAGAACCCCTCCATGTGCAAAAGCAATTATTGAGGCTAAAATCAAGAAGGTTGTTGTAGCCATGATTGACCCAAACCCCAAGGTGTCCGGCAGGGGCATAAGGATGCTTGAAGATGCAGGTGTTGAAGTGGAGGTTGGCATTCTTGAGGATGAGGCAAGAAAATTAAACGAAATATTTATTAATTATGTTGTGAATCGAAAACCTTTTGTAATCTTAAAAACAGCTATGACCTTAGACGGTAAAATTGCTTCCTCTACAGGAGATTCAAAATGGATAACAGGAGAAGAAGCCAGAAAGCATGTGCACGTAATTAGGGATAGGGTTTCGGCTATTATGGTTGGTATAAATACAGTACTTAGAGACAACCCTTTACTTACCACACGGCTTGATAAAAAAGAGGGTAAAGACCCCATAAGGGTTATCGTAGATAGTAAAGGAATACTTAATGAAGACAGTAATGTACTTGATACACCCTCTAAGGCCGGGGTCATCCTTGCAACTACCTCACAGATTGAAAGGTGTAAGGAGGAAAGACTTCAAAATAGAGGGGTAAGAATAATAAAAGCTGATGGAAATGATGGACGTGTAGACCTTGTAAGGCTGATGGAGGAATTATACAAGCTGGAAATAGACAGCGTTCTTCTAGAAGGTGGGGGGAATCTGAACAGCTCAGCTCTAGACTCTGGAATTGTAGATAAAGTAATGTTTTTTATAGCACCCAAAATAATAGGTGGAAAGGATGCTCTTACTTCGGTTGAGGGAGAAGGTATTAATAGTATGGAGCGTGCAGTTGAAGTGAAAAACATTTCTTTGACCAGATTCGGGGATGATATATTGTTAGAAGGCTATATAGACAGATAGTGCCACTTAAAGCTGATTTGTCCGACATGTAAGATTCGATTGCTTCATAGATTAAATTAGTTTTTATATTGGTTTGAGGAGATAAATATGTTTACAGGTATAGTTGAAGAAGTGGGAATTGTGAAGGAAATAATTCCTGGAAGTATGTCAATCAGATTAGGCGTTAAATGTATAAAGATAATGGAGGATGTTAAGGTTGGAGACAGTATAGCTGTAAATGGTATATGTCTTACGGTGACATCTCTTTTAAGTACTTCTTTTACGGCTGATGTTATGCCCGAAACAATGAGGAAGACAAACCTTGGAGGCTTGAAGGTGGGTGAAAGGGTTAATCTTGAAAGAGCTTTAAAAATGAGTGACAGACTTGGGGGCCACATTGTAAGCGGACACATAGACGGTACAGGGATAGTATCCGGCAAGGTGGAGGAAGATAATGCTATATGGTTTGAGATATCAGCACCTTCAGACATTTTAAAGTACATTGTTACAAAAGGGTCCGTGGCTTTGGACGGTACAAGTTTGACAGTGGCATATGTAGGGGATAACCACTTTAAGGTTTCATTGATACCTCTTACTGCAGGGGTTACAACACTAGGGTCTAAAAAGACAGGTGATAAGATAAATATCGAATGTGACATGCTTGGCAAATATGTTGAGAAATTGTTAGGGGTTGGGACTCATCAACAAGGTGAAGGCAGTAAGGGAAAAACTTTGGATATAAATTTTCTTAGAGAAAACGGATTTGTATAATTGGAGGTGTTGATATGAAGTTTGATACAATTGAAGCAGCGATAGAG
This sequence comes from Bacillota bacterium, assembly GCA_049325575.1. GTDB lineage: Bacteria > Bacillota > Clostridia > Acetivibrionales > Acetivibrionaceae > JBMOLK01. The sequence continues at coordinate 22,296 of JBMOLK010000346.1, forward strand.
GATATAAAACAGGGCAAGATGATAGTTGTTATTGATGATGAGGACAGGGAAAATGAAGGTGACCTGTTAATGGCTGCAGAAAAGGTTACACCCGAAAGTATAAACTTTATGGCTACTTTCGGGAGAGGTATGATATGCGCACCTGTAACTGAAGCTAGAGCAAAAGAACTAAATCTTGAGTTAATGGTTCAGGAAAATAGTGAGCATATGAGGACAGCTTTTACCGTTACAATAGACCATAAGAGTTCAACCACCGGTATATCCGCCTATGAAAGGGCAACCACCATAAAAGAGCTTTCCAATCCCGAATCAAAGCCCGCTGACTTTGTGAGGCCCGGGCACGTTTTTCCTCTGGTTGCAATGGAAGGAGGAGTCTTAAAACGTTCGGGACACACTGAAGCATCGGTTGATCTTGCTCGTATGGCTGGACTGTATCCGGCAGGTGTAATATGCGAAATAATGAATGAAGATGGTACAATGGCAAGAGCACCACAGCTTATGGAGTTTGTCAGGAAGCACCAGCTTAAAATCATTACCATTGCAGACCTTATAAGCTACAGGAGAAATACGGAAAAACTCATAAGGAGAGCAGCAGAGGCAAAGATGCCTACAGAGTACGGGGAGTTTAAGATTGTTGCTTATGAAAATATAGTAAACGGTGAGCACCATGTTGCATTGGTAAAGGGTGATGTGTCAAACACAAGTGAACCTGTTATGGTAAGAGTACATTCAGAATGCCTTACCGGAGACGCTTTTCATTCTTTGAGGTGTGATTGTGGAGAACAGCTTAGTACTGCCCTTGGAATAATCAGTGAGGAGGGTAGGGGTGTGCTTCTATATATGCGTCAGGAAGGGCGTGGTATAGGGCTTGTTAATAAAGTAAGGGCCTATGAACTGCAGGACAAGGGCAAGGATACTGTGGAAGCAAATGTCCTGCTGGGTTTTCCGCCCGATTTAAGAGATTACGGTATAGGCGCACAGATTCTTTGTGACCTTGGAATAAAGAAAATAAAGCTTCTCACAAATAATCCTAAAAAGCTGGTTGGACTTAGCGGATATGGACTTGAACTTGTTGAAAGAGTTCCGCTTGAAATAAAAGGGAATGAAGTTAACAAGTTTTATTTAAAAACCAAGAAGGAAAAGATGGGCCACTTATTAAATGAGTTAAATACAATAGAACATCAGGAGGGAAATAAAAATGGGAATCAAGACAAATGAAGGAAAGCTAATAGCCACCGGCTTAAAGTTTGGTGTAGTAATAGGGCGTTTTAACGAATTCATCAGCAGTAAACTTTTGGGGGGGGTAATAGACGGGCTTGTAAGACATGGTGCTGAAGAGGCAAATATTGAAGTATCATGGGTACCTGGTGCATTTGAGATACCACTGGTAGCACAGAAAATGGCCAATTCCCAAAAATTTGATGCAGTTATTTGTATTGGAGCGGTAATAAGAGGGTCTACACCGCATTTTGATTATGTTTCCAGCGAGATGTCAAAAGGTATAGCGAAGGTATCACTAGACTCGGGCCTTCCGGTTGTATTCGGTGTTTTGACAACAGATACAATCGAACAGGCTATTGAAAGAGCAGGTACCAAGGCAGGAAACAAGGGGTATGAAGCGGCAGTGACTGCTATTGAAATGGCAAACTTAATGAAGTCGCTATGATATTTTATATAAAAAGGTTATAAATTAAAAACAGCAGGGCGTAAAGCCCTGCTGTTTTTAGTCCTTGATCTTTACCTTCAGCATATAAAATAAAATCTCGTATCCTTAATAGGTACGAGATTTTGTATTTACTATGACTTATTAATTTTACTATGTTTCTTTAAACTTCTTTATAAACTCTTCCTGCTCTTTCTTAAGAAGGAACAGGTATTTTTTTAACAGGTTTGGAGTATGGACATCTGTGTAAACAATTTTTAAACCGTATTCAAAGTTATATGTATCCTTTACTTTTCTGATAATAATTGCCTTAAGATGTATCGTTACTCCTGCATGTATATCAAACTTAAGCTCCTGGTATAGCGGGAAATCGTTCTTTGTGTATATCATCATACCGTTAAAGCTGATATTCTTTACAATAGCCAGATGTTTTTTTTGAGATTCGCCAATCCTGGCTTCTGCATATAGTGAAACAGGAAATCTAACAAATAGCCTTTTGTTTGTAGTAGTTTCATAGTTATCAATCTTTAGTTCGATGATGTTTTGAGACTTGTCTGTATTTATAATTGTGCAGCTGGATATATAAACTTCATTTTCCAACTCAGAGCCAAGTACTATAGGGTCTCCCTCCGAGCAATTAAGAAGAGCAATATCTTCTATAAGTTTTACCTGTATAGTATTGCTGTTAGATTCAAGCACCAGACTCTTAAACAGCTTTGTTCCGGAAAAATGCCGGATGGATACTATATCCCCAGTTTTTATTTCCATATTTATCACTCCATTATTGTAGAAGTCTATAGATTAATTTGTATTTATTTGAACCGAACCAGGCTTTTAACAATAAAAGTGTATTGAACAAAAGACTTTAACTTAAATTCATTATAACACTAATTTTTTATGTTTAACATACTTTTTTTATAAATAGCTGTTTTGTAAATTTCATTGGATAGAAAGCCACTTTTGTCTTTTTGTTTCACATTTTCATGTGTCATATATATTTTTCGTAAAAAAGCACAAAAAGGTTAAGTAATTTATTTTTTTATTTTAAATTTCAGGTTGTGCATAATTTAATATTTCCTAATATTTCTTTATAAAATTCCTTGACAAAAGTTATTTAAGTATGTATAATTACTTTTGCAAATTAAAAATGCGGGTTTAACTCAGCGGTAGAGTGTCACCTTGCCAAGGTGAAAGTCGCGAGTTCAAATCTCGTAACCCGCTCCAACAAGATATGGGATATCCCGTAACAGGGATTATCCCACTATAAATTTGCGGGTGTAGTTCAATGGTAGAACATCAGCCTTCCAAGCTGATTGCGAGGGTTCGATTCCCTTCACCCGCTCCATAATAAATAAAACCATGTATCCAAGTAAAGTGATAGCATGGTTTTTTGTTTACTCTATTACATACGTGTATGACTAATTGTATATAATTTCAAGTAAGTAAATACAAAATTACTTTAAATTACTTGTAATTAATAAACTGTAGTGTTATAATTAAATAAAAAATGCAGTTTTTCATTTAACTACTACTTTTCAGCAAGGTACAAAAAGCGATATTATTACTGTTCATAATACTCTTCACAGTTTATCCTCCTATTTATATTTATACCAACTGTCAAAAAGCAGAAGACGAAAATGATAGCCATTGGATGTTTTTTTGCTGATATTTCATATTATATTAATAAAGATACGATAAGAGAGAATATCGAAAGAGGGGAGTCTTAAAAAGTATGTTTAAAGTTAAAGGTTCTATTTTACTGGCGGCTTTGCTGCTGACAATTACTATCCTGACAACAGCAGTGTGTGCTCAAACACTAAATGAAACTCAAACGGATTCTTCTTATCCGACCGAAAGCTGGATTAAGTATACTCCACAGGAAAGTCAGGTAGTAATTGATGTAAAGCCGAATACATTGGGAGAATACATAGCTGAAGTTAAATTAACATTCGCCAGTGGAGGTTTTAGAGTAACTTTTGATAGTGAAGCATCAGTTGTTGCAGCTGACTTGCCGGACGGTTCAATACAAATGTCTTTTATAGGTACTGCTGATATTGAAATGTGGACCGGCGGATCACCTACTGTTATCACTGAAAAAATATTGACTTATAACTTAGGTAAGGTGGTTCCGGGAATTCACCAGTTTAAGTTCAGCTCAAACGGCTACGAACAGATATGTGAGTTTAAGGTTTCTGCCCTTAAGCCTGGCGACTTAAATAAGGATGAAATTATTAACTCTACCGACTATGTCATGTTAAAAAGACATGTACAAGGGATCTATCTGGCTTCTTATTCAAATGGAATTATCCAGACTGCAGATTTAAATGGCGATGGTGCTGTTAATTCAACAGACCTTACACTATTAAAGAGGTATATATTGAATATAATCAATAAATTTCCTGTAGAAGGGAATTAAGAACTGTAATTTGTTAATTATATATATTTAACTTTATCATATGAAAGAGGATGACAATATTATTTGCCATCCTCTTTTTTTAGCTTTTTATACTATATTGTTTATTGGGTGAGAAATTATAGTTTTATAATAAAAATTGCTGTAGTTAG
>JBMOLK010000347.1:0-26470 GCA_049325575.1 Bacillota bacterium
TAATATATACCTGACCGTCTTTTAACTCCACCGTCTCTCCTGGAAGACCGATAACCCTTTTTACATAAAGTATGTCTTCATTATCAGGATATTTAAAGACTACAATATCTCCTCTTTCAGGGTTGCTGACAATGTAGTGAAGCCTGCTGGCAATTACCCTGTCCTTTGGCATGATTGTTGTTGCCATTGACTCTGTTGGAATATATGCATTAACTATAACATATCTTGTTATAAGAATAGCTATTATAAATGCAGCACCCAAATATAATATCCAACTGACAGCTTCTTTTATATTAAGCCATCTTTTATCTTGGCTCTTGGTTGAGTCAGAGTTTTCCATTTCCATTACCCGTCCTTTATAATGCATATAAGTACTCATATATAAAAGGTGAAGGCCATTTTGCTGACCTTCACCCCATCCAAATTTTTAATATTAAGCTTTTCCGTCACAGCCTAAAACATGAATAAGTTTGTGTTTAACAACTTCTTTTATTGCTGTTCTAGCTGGCCCTAAGTACTGTCTTGGGTCGAAGTGTGATGGGTTTTCTGCGAAATATTTCCTTATAGTTCCTGTTAAAGCAAGCCTTAAATCGGAGTCTATGTTTATTTTACAAACAGCCATTGATGCAGCTTTTCTTAGCATTTCTTCAGGAACGCCCTTTGCACCAGGCATATTGCCGCCATTTTTGTTTATCATTTCAACATATTCAGGCATAACTGATGAAGCTCCGTGTAAAACTATGGGGAAACCGGGAAGTCTTTTTTGGATTTCTTCCAGGATATCAAATCTTAGTCTTGGCTCGCCCTTAAACTTAAAGGCTCCATGGCTGGTACCGATAGCTATCGCAAGAGAGTCAACTCCTGTCTTCTGAACAAACTCTTCAACCTGATCCGGATCTGTAAATGCTGCATCTTCTTCAGACACGTTAACAGCATCTTCTATTCCGGCAAGTCTTCCAAGCTCTCCCTCAACAACAACACCTTTTGCATGAGCATACTCAACAACCTGCTTTGTCAGCTTGATGTTTTCTTCAAAAGAATGGTGTGATCCATCAATCATAACTGATGTAAATCCGCCGTCTATACATGATTTACAAAGCTCGAATGTATCACCGTGGTCAAGATGTACACATATCGGAAGGCCTGTTTCTATAATCGCAGCTTCAATAAGCTTCATTAAGTATGTATGGTTTGCATACTTTCTTGCTCCTGCTGAAACCTGAAGAATTAACGGAGCATTTACTTCCTTGGCTGCTTCGGTAATACCCTGAACTATTTCCATGTTGTTAACATTAAAAGCACCGATAGCATAACCGCCTTCGTAAGCTTTTTTAAACATTTCACGACTTGTAACTAAAGCCATATTTTCAACTCCTTATATTTATATTAGTTATTATACCCTTACTTGTTAAGTTTTTATCATAATTATTTTATCAGATTCAAGCTGAAAATCAAGGCAAAATTAAAATTTCTATTGGCAGGTTATCAATATCGATAGAAAACTATGGTTTTCCCCAGTATGTCTATTTTGAAAATTCCGTCAATTCAAGCTTTCGTTCCAGTCTATACTGCTTGTTTTTTATTTTTATCTTTTTATCAAGTTGAATTGCATTTTATACATAATTATGTTATATTTTTATGTGATTGTGTTTAGACCATCTTGTTTTATTTCTTAAAGGGTCTATCTACAGAGATCGAACTGTAAAAGTAGATAAACTTGATGAGCCCGCCATTTGTATCAAATTGGCGGAGCGAATTATATGTTTATCTTTACAGTTTGTTATCTCTAGAACACGTAAAAACACATTTAGTTTATATATTTAACTTTAAGGAGGTTATAATATGAGCCGTTTGGAAGGGGCATGCATGTTCGGTCAGTCAGGTGGCCCAACATCAGTTATTAATGCGAGTGCAGCAGGTGTTATCCAGGAAGCTTTAAAGCAGGATTGTATTACTGCTGTTTACGGTGCAGCACATGGAATCAGAGGCGTTTTGGACGAAAACTTTTATGACATGAGTAAGGAAGATGCTTATGAGTTGGATCTTCTAAAAACAACTCCATCCTCCGCACTAGGTTCTGTTAGATACAAACTTAAAAGCGCTGACGAAGATGAAACAGATTACAAAAGACTTTTGGAAGTATTTAAAAAGTATAATATAAGATATTTCTTCTACAACGGTGGAAATGACTCAATGGACACCTGTAACAAGGTAAGCAAGTACATGCAGAAGGTTGGGTACGAGTGCAGAATTATGGGCGTTCCAAAGACCATAGATAATGACTTGTGGGGAACAGACCATTGTCCGGGCTATGGCAGCGCAGCAAAATATGTTGCTACCTCCACTATGGAAGTATTCCATGATGCAAGGGTTTATGATACAGGAATGATAACAGTTCTTGAAGTTATGGGAAGAAACGCAGGTTGGCTGACTGCAGCATCCGCATTGGCTGCTCATAAAGGGAATGGACCGGATCTGATTTACTTACCGGAAGTTGCATTTGATATGGATAAATTCATTGAAGATACAATGAGAATCTATAAGGAAAACGGCAAAGTAATAATTGCTGTTTCAGAAGGTATTAAGGATAAGGATGGGAAATATATTTCCGAATACGGCTCTGATCTTGCTAAAACAAAGGATTCCTTCGGACATGCACAATTAGGCGGACTTGCTTCAACACTTGCCAATATTGTTAAGCAAAAAACCGGTTCAAAGGTTCGCGGAATTGAGTTTAGCTTACTTCAGAGGTGTGCTGCTCATGTTGGTTCTCTGACAGACGTAAATGAAGCTTATATGGCTGGTCAAATGGCTGTAAAATATGCAGTTGAAGGAAAAACAGACTACATGGTAGCATTTGAAAGAGCTGAAGGTCCTGAATACAAATGCAACATTAAGCTTATTAACTTAACTGAAGTTGCAAATACAGAAAAGAAGATTCCAAGAGAATGGATAAACAAAGAAGGCAACGGTTTAACTGAAGACTTCATAAAATATGCGCTGCCATTAATTCAGGGAGAATCAAAGCCTCCGTTGGAAGATGGCCTTCCAAGATTTGCAAAGCTCAAAAAGGTTCTTGCAAAGAAATAATCGGGTACAACTAGTGAACCGATAGATTTTCGAAAAAGAAGAGAAATCATACGACTGGCGGAAGTGGAGTTTACCACATGGAGTATGATTTAAGATTTTACCGACCGCCTGGGTAATACAAATACTCAGGCGGTCTTTTGTTTATTCTTGTATAGATATTTTTTACCGATATATATTATGGAAGATTAATCAATAAAGTAAAAGCTGTAACTAGATTGAATTACGCTGTTAAAAAAGCTGGCAGGCTTTAGGGGGTTTTCATATGTTTGAAATTGCTTGGAGAGGATTTATTCCGGGAATCTGGCAAAAGAATATTGATGTTCGTGACTTTATAATCAAAAACTATACACCGTATAATGAATCTGAAAGCTTTTTGGTAGACTCCAGTATAAAAACCAAAAAACTGTGGAGCAAGTGCAAAAAACTTCTTAGAGAAGAATATTTAAAAGCCGGTGTCTTAAATGTAGATACAAAAAACATATCCGGAATTACAAGCTATCCACCAGGCTATATAGATGAAAAATATGAAGTGATAAAAGGACTGCAAACTGACCGTCCTTTAAAGAGGTCAATTATGCCCTTTGGAGGCATAAGAATGGCAAAGCAGGCTTGTGAACAGTATAACTATGTTTTGTCTCATAAAACTGAAGAAATATTTGAAAAGTTCCGTAAAACCCACAACGATGGCGTATTCAGTGCATATACTCCCGAAATGAAAAAAGCGAGAAAATGCGGTGTAATAACCGGTCTTCCAGATGCCTACGGCCGTGGAAGAATAATTGGAGACTACAGAAGAGTCGCGCTATATGGCGTAAAGAGACTTATAGATGATAAAAAAAATGATTTAAACCAGCTTCTTGACATGGATATGAATGATGAGATTATCCGCCTAAGAGAAGAAGTTTCAGAGCAAATCAACTCCTTAAATGAGCTGGTTGAAATGGCTAATGGATATGGATATGATATATCAAGGCCCGCAGAAAACTCCCTGGAGGCTGTTCAATGGACATACTTTGCTTTCCTGGGTGCCATGAAAGAAACCAATGGCGCTGCAAACTCCTTAGGTAGAGTAAGTTCCTTCTTGGACATATACATTGAAAGGGACCTTAATGAAGGAAAACTCACAGAAGTTGAAGCCCAGGAGCTGATCGACCAGTTTGTAATAAAATTAAGACTTATACGTCACTTAAGGACACCTGACTACAATGAACTCTTTGCAGGCGACCCGGTATGGATAACAGAGTCAATTGGCGGTATGTGCGAAGACGGAAGGCATATGGTCACAAAAACATCCTATCGTTTTCTGCAGACACTTTTTAACCTTGGTCCTGCACCCGAGCCAAATATTACCATACTTTGGTCCGAAAGACTTCCCTTCCACTTCAAAAGGTTCTGTGCCAAGGTGTCCATGGTTACAAGTGCTATACAATATGAAAATGACGATCTTATGAGACCGCTCTTTAATGATGACTATGGTATATCCTGCTGCGTTTCCGCAATGCGCATTGGAAAGGACATGCAGTACTTTGGAGCCCGCTGCAATCTTCCAAAGCTTTTACTTTTAGCGTTAAACGGAGGAAAAGATGAAATAACAGGGGATCAGATTGCTCCTGAAATTGAGCCTTATCCCTATGAATACCTTGACTACAACAAGGTTTTAAGCAGGTTTAAGCATCTGCAGAAATGGCTCACCAGGTTATATGTTAATACAATGAATGTAATACATTACATGCACGATAAATACGCATACGAAAGACTTATGCTGGCTCTTCACGATACCGAAGTGGAAAGGCTTATGGCTTTTGGAATAGCCGGTCTTTCGGTTCTTGTAGACTCATTGAGTGCCATTAAATACACCTATGTGAAGGCTATCAGGGATGAAAGAGGCCTTATAACCGATTTTGAAATCAAAGGGGACTACCCTCAATTCGGCAATGATGATGATAGGGTTGACAGCATTGCAGTTGAAGTAGTAAGGGATTTCTATAATGACTTGAAAAAGTGCAGCACTTACAGAAATGCCAAACACACCCTTTCAATCCTAACCATAACCTCAAATGTTGTGTATGGAAAGAAGACGGGTTCAACACCCGACGGAAGGAAGAAGGGTGAACCCTTTGCACCCGGTGCAAACCCTATGCATGGAAGAGATAAAATGGGGGCTTTGGCTGCTTTAAATTCTGTTGCCAAAATACCTTATGAATACTGCAAAGATGGTATATCTCTGACCCTAACCCTTGTCCCGCGTTCACTTGGAAGGGATATGGACGCAAGACTTAATAACCTTGTTGGTCTATTGGACGGTTATTTCTTACAGGGTGGCCATCATATAAATATAAATGTTCTTGAGAAAGTGGTACTGGAAAAAGCCATGGAGGACCCATATAACTATCCGCAGCTTACTATAAGGGTATCAGGATATGCTGTAAATTTCATACGGCTTACGAGACAGCAGCAGCTGGAGGTTATATCCAGGACCTTCCATAGCGCAATGTAAGCCATAAGTGAAGCTTTACTTCAGTGATACTGTTTTTGAAGTTCGAAAAAATATACCCTGCTTAGGAGGTATACATGGGGGTACAAGGCAGAATACACTCTTTTGAATCGTTTGGTACTGTAGATGGCCCTGGAATACGTTTTGTTGTGTTTATGCAGGGCTGTCCCTTTTGCTGCATGTACTGTCACAACCCTGATACCTGGAGCTATGAAGAAGGGTCCTTTCATACAGCAGAGGAAGTTTTTAAAAAAATAAAAAGGTTTACTCCATACTTTAAAAATACCGGCGGAGGAGTAACGGTATCAGGTGGTGAACCCCTGATGCAGATCGACTTTTTGGTTGAACTTTTTAGATGCTGCAAGGAAGAAGTTATTCACACGGCAATAGATACAAACGGATTTCATCAGACTTCCAGCAGCAATTTGGATGCCTTGCTCAAGTATACAGATATGGTATTATTGGACATTAAGCACATGAACCCCGAAAAGCATAAAAAGATTACGGGTTTTTCCAACAATCAAGTTTTGGACTTCGCAAAATATCTTAACCTCAAAAATGTACCCACCTGGATAAGGTACGTGGTAGTACCAGGACTTACAGATGATGAGCAAGGCATAAAAGACCTTGATTCATTTATAAAGGGTTTATCAAATATAGAAAAAATTGAGCTTCTTCCTTTTCATAAGATGGGCGAGCACAAGTGGAAAGAGCTTGGTCGCATTTATAATCTTAGTGATACCCCTCCCGCTTCAGCCAGCCACATGGAAAGAGTAAAAATGCTTTTTGATTGTGATATTGACATATCATATTCCACTTAGCAGCTGCTAAGGTGGTTAAAAAACGGCTTTATAATAGGAAGTACTGTATAAATCCTTTCATTACAGGGAATTCTAAAAGAATCTACTGTATATAAGGAGCTGAAAAAATGAAGATTACAGAATTTTTATCTGATATGGGAACTTCCATGGCAAACGGATATATTGAAAATCTTAAGGAACAGGACCCCGAAAAGCTGGATCAGATAATAAAGATGTTTAACAACCTGTCAGAACTTGCACTTAATGTACTTAAAGAAAATGATCAGTTTCGTACTAACTTTGCCAGAATTCATTCAGAGTTTTTAAAATATCCTGAATGCAGAGAAGTAATTGAAGGTTCTATGGAAGCATATAAAAAATATAAGAGTCAAATTATGTAATAGAAGCCACTTTTACATCAGCATTATAATATTTGATATGGGTAGTAAATAAAAAAGATGGTCATTATCCTGTAAGGATAGTGGCCATCTTATATACATTATTGCTTAGGGAAATGTTAATGCCACTGCATTGCCTCGCACCTTCCGGTCCTTATATACGGCTGTAATACTAAAATAATACTTCTGCCCAGGTATCAGGTATTCCCCGAAGCTTCCTCCTTTGTAGGAGATACTATTATCAATAACTGCGTAGGTTGTATTTACATTATTTATATAGTACAAATACCCATCCTCCGGATACACAGGTGTTGGGTTATCCTTGGATATTACAACCTTATAGTATTTAAATCCTGCAGAGCTTACAGCATTCCACTTAAGCTTTATCTTACCGCCTTCCACAGTTCCTGTTACTTTAAGGGTAGTTGTTTTTGTTCCTCCTGTGCTGCTTGAACTATTATTTAAAGGATATGTAAGCAGTACTGCATTACCCGGAACATTGGCATCTTCATAAACCGAGGTCACACTAAAATAATACTTCTGCCCTGGTATAAGTCCACCGGAGATATCGCCTCCGTTATAGTGACTGCCGTCAATCATTGTACTTGTCTGTTCCCTGTCTGTTACGCAATAGAGATAGCCATCCTGAGGGTATCTGGGAGACGGGTTATTCTTAGACACAACAACCTTATAATATTTAAATCTGCCTGCTGCTGCCTTGCTCCAGCTTAGAAAAATCTTTCCGTCAACTACCTTACCCTTTACTTCTGGTAGAGGATATTCATAAATACTTCCGCCTTCATTCATATCAGGCTCCTGGTTTTCTTGCTCATTATTTACTGCTGAGCTATCCGAATCATCATAAGTAACCTTTTCTTCCTGAAGCTCCGATTCAAGGGAGTTATATATGAGGACTGCCGCTTCCGCCCTAGTCAAAAAGTTTTGAGGCCTGAAGGCTTTCTTTTGGCTGTTCTCTACAGGATTGCCCTTCATAATGTTATGCTTTACAGCAATTGCAACATATTTTCTTAGGTTAGGTGAAATTGAATCCCTGTCAATAAATTCATCAAGTACAGACTCATCAATCTCTTCATTCTGATAGTTTTTAGCCTTAACCAATGCTACAGCCATATCTTCTCTCACGGCTTCCCTGTTGGGCCAGAATTTATCACCCTCATCTGTTCTAAAGCCTGTAAGGTAATACTTTGCCGATTCTACAAAAGTATAAGCCCAATTATCCTTCTTAATATCTATAAATGTTTCCTCCTGCGGTTTCTTTAGGGGCAGACTTAAAGAAAGAACCATTATACTTGAAAATTCCGCACGTGTAATTACTTTGTCCGGTTTAAATGTTTTGTCCGGGTATCCTGATATAATCTTTCTTTCCACCATCCATTTTACTGCGTTGTATGCCCAATGCCCTTCCTTAAGATCTGTGTATCCTATCTGTGTACCGGTTTCACTCCCATTCTTCGCAAAAGTTACCATGCTTAGTTGTGTAATAATCATCACCAATGCAGTTAATATTACTATTATTCTTTTCCCGGTCATAAACTCACACTCCTGACTTTTTACAAATTTCTTTCTTACTTTACTGATTCGTAAAATCCGTTTTTTTTGATAGTGTAGGTTAGAAAGAATTTCATAAAAAAATCCTCATTTTTCATGAGGATTTTTTATTGGTTCTAGCCTGGAAACGTTAAGTAGACTGCATTTCCGGGAATCTTAGCTCCCTCATAAACCAGAGTTACACTAAAATAGTATTTTTGGCCTGGTTCTAAATACCCACCAAAGTCTCCTCCATTATAACCATTTGCATTCTCTATAACAGTTGTTGTTTCATTTGGATCGGTAATAAAGTTAAGGTAGCCGTCTTCAGGATACTTAGGGGATGGATTGTTCTTTGATATTACTATCTTATAGTATTTAAATCCGTTAACATATGCAGGATTCCAGTTTAGAATTATCTTGCTGTTTTCAACCTTACCGGTCACATTTAGCTTGATCTGGTCCTTAAGAGTACTTCCAGGGTAAGTCATCACAATTACATCACCTGGAACTGCACCGTCCTCATAGACTGTGGTAATACTAAAGTAGTATTTTTCTCCCTTGTTAAAATAAGCTCCAAAATCTCCGTTATTATACCTGTGACTGTTATCTATAACTGCTGTAGTACTGTTTATATCAGTTATTGCATAAAGATATCCATCTTTTGGATATTGGGGATGAATGTTACTCTTAGATGCAACAACCTTGTAATACTTAAACCCTGATTTCCTGCTAACAGGCTGCCACTTAAGTATTATCCTGTCCCCATCGATTTTACCCGAAACTTTTGCATAGTCATGACTTACTTTTGATGGTGAAGGTAAAACCGTCTTCTTTGGTGTTGGTTTGACTGTAACTGTCGGAGTTGGCTTTGGTGTGGGTGTGGCTGTAGCAGTCACTGTAGGCTCTGGTGTAATTGTAGGAGTCGGCGACGGTGCAGGTGTGGGCACTTCATAAGGCACCTTTATGATAGAAGGTGTAATTTCCACAGCTTCCTTTGTCTCTCTCATCTCTTCATAAGTGATTTTTACGCCGCTTAGTATATATTCCAGATCACCATTTTTTATATCGTTTAAATCTATACTTATGTTCTGCTCTTTTGATTTTTCATAAATGTACTGTCTTCCTATTGATAATCCGTTTTTATCTGCCAGCTTCTTTATATTCGGTGATACTTTAACAATCTTAGGTGAAATTTCTCTATTTTCATTAGCATTAAAATTATGCTTTATCTCATCAACCAAGTCCTGAAGCTTTTGCTCATTACTTTCCATCCCTTCATAGTACGGATTATAGGCTACCGAGACAAGTACAATATTATTGCTGTCAGGAATTATATAGCCTTTATTTTCAGCTGTTTCCAGTACCTTTGCCAATACTTCGCCCACAGGCGACTTTTCTGTTTTAATATATTTGAGGAGTTCTTTTGCATCATTGTTTATAGCCTTAATATCCAGTACCTGGTTATCCTTATCAATCAAAAGCTCTATACTGGGATTTATATCAACATCTACAAAGGCGTATGTATTTTTTATGGGACTGTTCTTTGTGTATTGAAAAAATAGTGCAAATAAAATCATAAATACTGCCGCTGCTCCTGCAAAAGCAGAAAGCTTAATCTTATTATAGCCCGGTATTTTTATATCAACATCTGAAAAACATACCTGCTGTCCTAAAAACATTCCCTTCTTCTTTTTTATCAAAACAAAATCACAGTCACTTACCATGATTATTGCCCCGTCTCTTGCCAGTTCTATGACGGTCCCTGTATTATACATTACCCTCCCTCCCCTCATCAGTTTGATTCACATACCCTTTCATTACCTCAAGTCCGCTTTTCATTATCAAGCATATGGCAATTATGAATTTTCTGTTTCGTTCAACTGTACCGCGGTAAACGCTTACAATCTTTAACAGCTCCTGTATAGGCAAGGTTTTCGTCCTTTCCATTTTTTCAAAAAGAACACTGTCATCTGATAAAGCCCTTGCCATTCTTATACACATAATTCTTGAATCCTTATGCTTTGGGGCACATAACAACAAATCCCTAAAGGTGATTCCATATCCTTTAAGCTTCTTTTTAAGAGTTAATATTTCTTCCTTTACTTCTATGTTGTCATACTCGTTAGCGCTGCCTGATTGTAGGAATCTCTCTTCAAAGTTGTTATTGTCCTCATTTTCAAAGTATGTAAAGGGGAGAACTCTGGTATTATCCATCTTATTCTTTCTTATATAATCAATTACCCTTCTTCTTATAACCTGTTCGGAAAAGCCGAAAAAGTTCCGGTTCTTACTCTCATCAAAGCTGTCTATGGACTCGTTAAAGGCAAGAAGGCCCACGCTGTATTCTTCACTGTTTTCAATCTCAACAGGCTTACCGGTTGTACTATGAACTGCTTTTAGAATAAAGGGCTTGTAATCATTTATAAATTTTTCTTTTAAAAGGTCATTACCAGCCTTTATCTGTGCCAGGATAACATTTACAGTCTTGTCCTCCTGCTTTTCTCCAGTTATAAAAGGAATCTTCAACTTCAATGACCGTTCCCCCCTTTTATTTTACAATTCGAAAAATGAGCCATTTTTCATAGGGTACTTTACATTCTTTTCTATTATATCGGACATATAACCAATAAATAAAATAAAAAAGTTTGTGGCTATTTTGCACAAACTTTTTTACAATATATACTCTAACAAGTCACAAGATTTCATTTAATATAAACTCTGTTTTAGTTTTATGGGTATATCTTATCCAACCGCCAGTGATGTCCATGAGTTAATTATTTGAGTTGCTTCATTTAGTTTTAAATCAAAGGTAGATGACTCTCCTATATATGTAAAAATCAAAAGCATTCCTTCATATTTTATAGCTGTCACCTGAACCTTCATCGGTTTTCCGCTTTCCTTATCCACCCCTGAAACAGTGATACGTAAAGCATCCCAGCCTTTCCACTTGATATTCTCACTTTTTACCACCTTACCGTTTTTAACAATATTTTGAACGTTCTTGGTAAGATCCGGTTTTAGCTCCGCAAGAGTCCAACTGTCGTTCCACATAAATTCAAGATCTGTAAAGATTCCACACCACTTATTAGGATCTTTTTCATTTTCATACGCAACAAAAGGAGTCTCATCATTCATATCGGGCAGAATCCATGATTCCGGTACATATAATGAATATCCTTTAATGTTGTAGTATTCATTAAAGCCTTTGGGAATGGTATATGAATTATTCAGGTCACCGGGCACCGGTACTGTTATAGTCTCATCAAGCATGTATTCTGTAATCCTTGTCAACTCGTAAGGCTTTAAGCCGTTCTGCGTGTTGATGCTTCCGGTTATTCTGGTCTCCAAACGCTTGAGTTCATAGCTGTAGACATTGACATCTATGTTTGTAACCCTGTATTCCATGATAACATGGCATTTACTTGTTTTATCCTTCAAAACATCCATTGGTGAATCCTTGGTGGCATCTACGGCAAATGCCAGATTATCTCCCTCAATAATAATACGCTGGCCGCTGTTCTCTTTTAAAACAAGGCTTGCAGTATAGGCATTTTGTGTCTCGACCTTTTCAAATACACTACGGGATTCGGAATCTCCAACATCTGCCTTTGACTTCTTTAGCCAGCTGTCACGTATTTCGGATTTACTATAAACATGCTTATCATCTTCGAAATATTCGGTCCTTTCGGTATTGCCTTCCCTGGTTACAGTAGAATATGTATATTCTATATTCTTTACCGGATCCGCTTTGACATCAGAAATAGAGCGGAAGGTCTCGGTACCTTCTTTTACGAAAATTTCAGTCTGTGTAATACGAAAAGGCTCTGTTTTGGACTTTTCAGCAGCTATGATGCCGCTTACCTGGTTTAACATATCTTCACTGCCGATAATAACACTATAGGTTGAGCCATCCCAGAAAACCAGTCTTGAAAGGCTTTGAGCAACAAATCTGGTGGGTATATAGGTTCTATCCTTATAAATAACCGGCTCTGCGTCCAGTTCAATCGCCTCACCGTTAACAGTGGCTTTTTTGTTTCCAATTTGCAGGCTTATTTCTATATCATCCTTAAGTACTTTAATAGATTTATCTGTCGGATTCCACACAATATGCTCAGGATCATTTTCCACCCCTAAAGCTACCAGAAGTTCTCTAAGGCCTAAAAGAACTCGACCATTGCAATTAATTGGCGTATTGGTCAGGTTTAATTGTACTCCGTCAACAATGACTTTAAGCGTAGGTGTTTCTTTAATGACAGGCTTTGTTTGGGCAGAAACACTACCTGCCAGCAAACTTACAAATAAAAGAGACATGAATAAAAAAGCAGCTTTTTTCATTTACTAAACTCCCCCTAAAATAAAGTTAAATTTATATTGTTAGATGGAAACACCGCTTGGGATAAGCACCATCTGAACAGTTTCTATTTGTTCCGGCGGTACTACCTAAATTCGAAATGGGATAAACAAAACCTCTTCCTGCTTGCGATTATAAATGAAAAGATTCTTACATAAAACTTAAGTAACAACCCTACCGTATACATTACATAATAACAAAATTAGTCTATTTTGGCAATAATAATTTACATCCTATTCCTTCTTTTTATTTCTCTTTAGAACTTTTCTTTTGGTAACTGAATAACCGAAGAAGCCTAAAGACTTTTCCAAAGTCCAATACTCACCATGGGAATAACATATAAGCTCTGCCTTTTCCATATGCAGCTTCCCATCTTTGTCTAAAAGCTTCTCATCAATATTTACAGCGACAATTTCCGCTATAAACATATCGTGTGAGCCCAGTTCGATTACATCTTTGACAACACACTCTATGTTTACCGGGCTTTCCTTTATTAATGGAACTTCTATCCTGGATGCCTGCTCCGGTGTAAGTTTTAAAGCCTCAAACTTATCAATATCCCTTCCGGATTTTACACCACAAAAATCGGTAGCAAAAGCAAGTCTCCTAGTTGTAAGGTTTATAGCAAACTGTCCCTTATCTTTTATAAGTTTATATGAATGCCGTTCTTTTCTTATTGATACCGAAACCATAGGGGGCTTCGAATTTATTGTTCCAACCCAGGCTACGGTAATAATATTGGGTTTACCGTCTTTATCAATACAGGTAACCATTACGGCGGGAACCGGATTTAATATCGTTGAAGGTTTCCACTGCTGCTTAGCCATTATCTTACCTCTTACATTTATTAAATTTCGTACTTAATACTGGTATATATATTGCCTTTTCAATCTATCATATTCACACAAACACTTTTTAGTGGGCACTCGCTGCACTTTGGCTTCTTTCCGTCACAGTAGCAGCTTCCTATACCGTCAATCTGTGCGTGGTATTCATTGAACAACCGGACATCATGTTGCAGATTGTCCATAAAAAATTTTTGCATTTCCTTATAGGTAACATCCTCTTTAAAAAATCCCAATCTTCCAAATACCCTTCTTGTATATGAATCTACTACAAATATAGGTTTTTCTGCAGCATATAAAATTATACAATCTGCAGTTTCCTCACCTATTCCGTAAAGAGAAAGGAGTTCTTTTCTTAATTCATATATATCCTTATCAAACAGCTTTTCAATTTTACCGTCATAATTGTTTTGAACATGCAAGCAAAACTCTCTAAGCTTCCTGGCCTTTTGCTTGTAAAACCTTGTACACCTGATAAGCTCCTCAAGCCATTCAGTATCCACATGACAAATACCTTCTAAACTAAGCAAGTCCTCATTTTTTAGGTTCTCTATAGCTTTGGTTACATTTTTCCATGAAACAAACTGGGTTAATATTGCACCAATTATTACTTCAAATCTGGTATCCGCGGGCCACCAGTTTCTAGGTCCAACCTTGCCGTACATTAAATCATAGATATGCATTAGCCTTTTGTTTATATCCAAATTCACATTATCTTCCCCCAATTATTATGAAACATGATTTCGTCCTGCTTTTTTCTTTTGCGCGGCTTTTTCTCTTCATCAGCATATCCTAAGGGAGTAAAGGCAACTATAACTGCTTCCTTAGGTACATTTAAGATTCCTCTTATAGTACCTTCGTTAAACCAGCCAACTATACAGGTTGACAGGCCTTCGGCCTCTGCAGTCAAAACCAGATTTGCCATTGCCAGGCCGCAGTCAAACATAAAGTATTCAAGTCCGTTTTTTACTCCGGACTCCCTTACATATGCACACAAAACTACAACATATGGAGCATCCATACACGCCTTGGCAATATGATCCTGACCCGATGCCTTACCAATAATGTTCTTACCTACCTGGCTGTCAACAACCACAAACCTCCAACTCTGCCTATTTGCCCAGGAAGGCGCCATTCTAGCCGCCTCAATGATCCTAAGTATGGCCTCTCTAGGAACAGGGTCGGTTTTATAAGCTCTTACGCTGGATCTTGACTTTATAAGTTCGTATATATCCATACCAAGCCTCCAAGCCAAATTTATAATAAAGCTTATCTTACAGATAACTCACCTGTAAAGACAAGCATGTGATTTATGCAACTAATTTGATTCAAATGGCTTGCCTATCTTGTTTATCTACTTTCACAGTTCAATCTCTTTAAGTATACAATAAGTTTTAATATATTCAACACTTTAATAGTTTATAATATTTACCTGTACCTAAATCTCAATGCTTTTATATCTGCTTTCAGTAAGCTTAAAAAGTGCTAGAAGAGCAGGTGCAAGTATAATCAATTTAAAAATAAAAAGTCCCAGGTATATCATCCACTCCGGCAGCCTCATAAAAACCATTGCAGCAGTAAAAACTGTCAATATAAACATAAAGGCCATGGATATAAGTAATCCAAAGAGTCCGTTCAAGTTGGTCTTAACCGCCTCATGGGGGCTGGTCCAATCAAGCTTGGGGTGAATAATATCAATAATCAAGTCCAGTACGGTGATTACCATGGCGCCTAAAAATGCCAGGATAAACAGAACCGGCAGCCTTTGCAGAGGAAACTTCAAGGTTATTACCATTAGTAACGCAATCAAAAATATACCTAAACATGAAATAACCATACCATGTACTAGCTTTGCCATTACCTGAAGCCTTGCGGAAACCGGAATCATCTTGGATATCCAAAAGCTCTGTCCCTCCCTGGATAAAGCCGTAGAAGATACAATATTCATACTTGATGCCAGAATCATCAATGCGAGACCTGCCAGAGATAGGTATACTGCATATCTCTGGTTTTGTGCCATACCAAGCACTCTGCTTATTGAACCCTCGCTTTGGGCAAACATTGTCATTATAGCCATTACAGGCATCATTATTATACCTGCCAGGCCATTCATCATAAAAACAGGAGTTCTCATAAGAAGCTTCCATTCTTTCCAGATAAGGGCAGCCAAAGGACTTGACGCCCTAGTATGCTTACTTGCATCTTCACCTGACAACAATGGCTTCCTTTTACGGGTAACTTCCTCTCCCCCAAGTACCCCCCTGTAAAAGACTTTGTTTCCAGCCCATAGCATAAGGATAAAAAAAGCAGCAGAAACCATGATAAACAGAGAAAAATAACCAAAACCTTCAAAACCGTGCTTGGCTAAACCAAAGGTTACCCATATACTGGGCGGAAATCTTCTGCCGATTGTCTCTATAATCCAGCTCTGCATTTGAGTGAGATCATCGAAATATGTAATATCACCCTTAACCATTTTCTGGACATAGAAGTTTATCCCAAGACCGATGAGAAGACCTATGGTGCTCATAAATACTACTATGACATCCTTACTTTTCCTGATGTTAATAAATCGCATCATGACTATTACAAGTAAGGAAGAAATAACGAGAGGAATAGCTGGAAGGATCAGAATACTAATCAGGCTCTTTATCCAGTAAAACATACCTTCACCCATTTTGATGCCGTACACAGTAACTGCAGGTATGACCATTGGAAGAGCAATAAGATACTCATTAACCATAATGGTTATAAATTTACTTCCTAATACCTGATAGGGTTTTAAGGGCAGCGGAACCAACAAGTCCATGTCTTTTGAGAAATAGAATGCAGACAGTATATGAAACACTCCAAAAAACATAAGGAAAAACTGTGCTCCCAGAAATGATACAGCCAGTACAGTTGTCTCGGGCTGCTGGTTTTTCTGAAATATGAAAAATGAGCCTACAGCAAACACAGTAAAAAATACCAGCAGGCACCCTATTCCAAAGGCACCTCCAACCATAACTGCTATTGGTTCCCACAGTCTCTTCTTTTCCCTGGTAAACCTGTATTTCAAAGCTGAGATACCGAAATTTGTATTTAAACTTATTTTGGTTAGAGTTAAGAGCATTCTCATTTTTCTGTCAGCTCCAAGAAAATATTTTCAAGAGTATCAGCCCTATCGCCTTGTTTTAACTCATCAAGAGTACCAACTGCAATAAGCCTGCCCTTTTTTATTATTCCTATTCTGTCGCAAAGTCTCTCTGCCACTTCTAAAACATGAGTTGAAAAGAATACGGCATTTCCCTTGTCACAATGTTTTCTCATCAATTCTTTCAAGAGATGGGCAGACTTTGGGTCCAGGCCCACAAGGGGTTCATCAAGAATCCAAAGATCAGGGTCATGAACAAGCGCCCCGGTCAATACGATTTTTTGCTTCATACCGTGAGAATAGCTTTTTATTATGTCACCTGCGGCATCTGTCAGGCCAAACATGTCCAGAAAGTAAGAGATCCTTTCCCTTCTGACATTAGACGGTATAGCGTATACATCTGCCAAAAAATTAAGGTACTCCAAGCCTGTAAGCTTATCATAAATGTCAGGATTATCAGGTACGTATGCAATCCTTCTCTTGGCCTCCAGTGTCTGCTTCTGGTTATCAAAGCCTTTTATGGTTATACTTCCGCTGTCCGGGTTCAGCAGTCCCACAATCATCTTTATAGTGGTAGTCTTTCCTGCCCCATTAGGGCCTAAAAAACCGAATATCTCTCCCGGCTTTACATTAAGGCTTAAATCGTCTACAGCTTTAATACTCCCTTTATTATAGCTTTTTGACAAATTTTTTATTTCAAGCATACACTTTCCCCTTTACCTTAGTTGTTGGTATGTATGATGTACTGATATTTTAATTTTATCATTTCTATTAAGATATGGAAACTAGCTATTAACTGTTTTGCTTTTTACCAGCTGTTTACACGCAGGTATATCGGGCTCTGCCCAATCAAGCTCCATAAGCTTGTCTATTTCCACCCACCTGATTTGAGAATGCTCTCTTGCCACTGGGATGCCATCCACAATAATGGCACTATAAACATAAAGAATCACCTTTTTTTCACCAGCAACCAATGTACCTTCTGCGATAAACTCCTTTGCTTTAATCCTTATTCCCAGCTCCTCATATACTTCCCTTTCCAGAGCTTCCCGGTGTGTCTCGTTTTTTTCAATTTTTCCACCAACAAACTCCCATTTTAAAGGCGGGTTCATCCTGGGTGACCGCTGGGCGGCCAGTACTCTATTACCATCTCTTATTGCTGCTCCAACCACATGTATTGTTTCCATCACCAAACCTCCCCTTGTTTTACGCTTACCAATGATTATACCCAGGATTATAAGGCTTTTATTACAGTGAAAGACAGCCTAAGGGTAAAAAATAAAGCCAGGTTAATATAAAACCTGACTTTATTATACCACTTACTTAATTATTCCACAGGGTAATTTTCCCTCTTAACATAGTGTGTATGCAACAGCTTGTGAGCTTTGTGGCCTCCAGGCTCACCAAAATACTCATCATAAAGCATCTTCACTTTTGGATTTTCATGGGACTTCCTGATAGGTAGAGCCCTATCTTCCTCATAAATTGCCTTAGCTCTTTCAGCCCTCAAATCGATCCAGCTTCTTACTTCAGAAGGCTGTATAGGCTGTCCACCGCCGTTTACACAACCTCCGGGACATGCCATTATTTCGATAAAGTGATACTCTGCTTCTCCCGCTTTGATTCTGTCAAGAAGCTTTCTTGCATTTCCCAGACCATGAGCTACAGCAGCCTTTAAAGTAAGTCCTTCCAACTCTATAGTAGCTTCTTTTATACCGTCAACACCTCTAACCTGGTTGTATTCAACATTCTCAATTGACTTTCCGCTTAGTATTTCAGCAACAGTTCTTAAAGCTGCTTCCATAACTCCACCGGTAGCCCCAAAAATAACTGCAGCACCTGTAGCTTCTCCCATAGGATCGTCAAAATGTCTTTCCGGAAGATCTTTAAAGTCAATACCTGCTTCCCTTATCATCCTTGCAAGCTCTCTGGTAGTAAGAACCACATCAACATCAGGATATCCTGTTGAAGAGAGCTCCGGCCTTTGAGCTTCAAATTTCTTCGCTGTACAAGGCATGATTGATACCACAAATATCTTTGAAGGGTCAACGCCCATCTTTTCAGCATAATACGATTTTAACACTGCACCAAACATTTCATGCGGTGATTTACAGCTTGAGAGGTTATCCAAAAACTCCGGATAATTATGCTCGCAGAATTTGATCCATCCAGGGCTGCAGGATGTTATTAAAGGCAGCTTTCCACCATTTTTAATCCTGTTGATCAGCTCGGTGCCTTCTTCCATAATTGTAAGGTCAGCAGCTGTATCTGTATCGAAAACCTTTTCAAATCCTAAACGCCTTAATGCAGCAACCATGTTGCTTGTAACCCTGGACCCTATGGGCATTCCAAATTCTTCACCAAGAGCAACCCTTACTGCAGGAGCTGTCTGAACTACAACATGCAGGTCTTTATTGGCAAGAGCATCCCAAACCCTGTCAGTATCATCTTTCTCTCTTAATGCGCCTACAGGACATACATTGATACACTGTCCGCACATGGCACAAGGCACTTCATTAAGTGATTTATTAAATGCTGAGGAAACAATAGTCTTAAATCCTCTTTCATTGGTATCTATTACAGCAACGCCCTGAACATTCTTACACATGCTTACACAGCGTCTGCATAGAACACACTTGTTTGGATCCCTGACAATGGAAGGAGAAAGCTCATCTAAAGGAAGCTTGTATGATTCACCCTCAAATCTTATATCCTTTATATTCAATTCCTCTGCAAGCGTCTGAAGCTCGCAGTTTCTGCTTCTCACACAAGTAAGACATTTCTTGTCATGGTTTGACAGGATAAGTTCAAGTGTTACCTTTCTTGCTTCTCTAACAGCAGGGGATTGTGTATATATTTCAAGCCCTTCTGATACGGGATATACACAAGCTGCCTGTAAGCTTCTGGCACCCTTTACTTCTACAACGCACATACGGCAAGCACCAATCTCATTTATATCCTTAAGGAAGCAAAGTGTAGGTATATCTATGTTAGCATGCCTTGCAGCTTCCAACACGGTATAGTTGCTTGGTACTTGTATCTTACGGGTATCTATAGTAATATTTACCATTTCCATGTTTTAGACTCTCCTTCCATTAAACGTTCTTAAATATAGCCTTGAATGGACACTTTTCCATACAAACGCCACATTTAATACACTTGTCTTGATCTATAACATAAGGTGTTTTCTTATCACCGCTTATAGCATTAACAGGGCACTGCTTAGCACAAATACCGCAGTTCTTACATGTTTCTGCATTTATTACGTAACTCATCATGGATTTACATACTCCTGCAGGACACTTTTTATCATTTACATGAGCCATATATTCATCCTTGAAATACTGTAACGTACTAAGAACAGGGTTTGGAGCTGTCTGACCCAGCCCGCACAAAGCTGCTGCCTTAATATTCTTTGCTAGGATTTCAAGCTTTTGAATATCTCCCGCTTCGCCCTTTCCTCCAGTAATTCTTTCCAGGATTTCATACATTCTCTTGGTTCCTATACGGCAAGGAGGACACTTACCACAGGACTCGTCTACTGTAAACTCAAGGAAGAACTTTGCAATATCAACCATACAAGTGTCTTCGTCCATAACGATAAGACCGCCTGATCCCATCATTGAACCCAACTGGATTAATGAATCATAGTCAATCGGTGTATCAATGTGGCTTGCAGGAATACATCCGCCTGAAGGTCCGCCTGTCTGTGCAGCTTTAAACTTCTTTCCGTTTGGTATTCCTCCACCGATGTCATATATTACTTCTCTTAGGGTTGTACCCATAGGTATTTCAACCAAACCTGTATTATTGATCTTACCTCCTATTGCAAATACCTTTGTACCCTTGCTCTTTTCAGTACCGATGTTTGAGAACCACTCTGCACCTTTTAGAATAATCATAGGAATGTTTGCAAAGGTTTCAACGTTATTTAGAATAGTGGGTTTTTGCCATAAACCCTTTACTGCAGGGAATGGAGGTCTCGGTCTTGGTTCACCTCTATGTCCTTCTATTGAAGTCATAAGAGCAGTTTCTTCACCACATACGAAAGCTCCGGCACCGAGTCTTATTTCAAGATCAAAGCTAAAGTCAGTTCCGAATATGTTCTTACCCAACAAGCCGTAATTCTTAGCCTGTTCAATAGCAAGGTTAAGTCTCTTAACCGCGATAGGATATTCAGCTCTAACATAAATATATCCCTGACTTGAACCGATAGCATACCCTGCGATCGCCATAGCTTCGATAACAGAGTGAGGGTCTCCCTCAAGTACACTTCTATCCATAAATGCACCAGGATCGCCTTCGTCAGCATTACAGCATACATATTTCTGGTCTGCATTCTGCTTTGCTGCAAATTCCCACTTTAATCCTGTAGGGAAGCCACCGCCCCCTCTTCCTCTAATACCAGCCTTTTTAATGGTATCAATGACATCTGCAGGGGACATTTCAGTTAATACTTTAGCCAAAGCCCTGTATCCGTCAAAAGCAATATACTCATCAATGCTTTCCGGATTTATGACACCACAGTTTCTCAGGGCAATCCTAAGCTGTCTTTTGAAAAAGTCAACATTATCCAAAGATTTGGTAACGTCTACTGAATGATCTCCCTGTAAAAGTCTTTTTACTATTCTACCTTTTAAAAGGTGTTCTTCAACTATTTCTTTTACATCTTCAACCTTAACCATAGTATACATAGAACCTTCAGGATAAACTATAACAATAGGTCCTTCTGCACAAAGTCCGAAACATCCGGTCAATACAACCTTAACTTCATTCTGAAGTTTATTTTTTTCAATTTGCACGTTGAGCTCGTCTATAATCTTTTGCGAGTTTGAAGAAGTACAACCAGTACCACCACAAACTAGAACATGTGCTCTATATAATTGCATTTATAACCCTCCTTAAACAAAATAAAAAGTTGGCTTCGCCAGTTTAAAGTTACTATTTGTCTGCTTCACCAATTGTATAATCAATACATACCCTTCCGTTTGCAATATGCTCTGCAACAATGCGTGCTGCCTTTTCAGGAGTCATTTTTACATAGGTTACCTTATTACCGTCCTTATCTATAATTTCAGCTATTGGCTCAAGCCTGCATACTCCTATGCATCCGGTCATTGTAACAGATACATCACTTATATTCCTTTTACTTAACTCTTCAACAAATGCATTCATTACAGGTCTTGCTCCAGCGGCAATACCGCATGTAGCCATACCTACAACAACTCTCATTCCCTGGTTGTTTGTTCTTAAATTTATTTGATCCAGCGTCTTTTTTCTTATTTCTTCTAATTCAGCTAAGGATTTCATCTAACACCCCTCCAAAAGTAATCTTTATGCCCTCGTTTATATACTCACGAATCCACTTTATTACATCAAATTGTGTGATTGGAACCTCTCCGATCCTCCCTTTTATGTCAAAGGTACTAAAAACAAAGCGTTCTTTTGTATTATCAAGTATGAGGTTATATTCAATATCAGGCTGTGAAATAATAAGGCTTACCATTGTCTCCGCTATATCTCCGAGCGGGAGCCTGTCAATGTGCGATATCTTAAAGCTGGCATTTACCTTGGTACCAACCATTTTTTGCGAAGTTATACCAAGCTTCCCTGAAGCTCTTTTAGCAGACGCTTCAAAGAGTGAAATACCCAACCCGACTTTTCTTGTAGTTCTTGTGGTAGTAAAAGGATTGGCTGCATCCTTCAAAAAACTCTCATCCATGCCTATTCCATTATCCTTGACTTCTATTACCAACAAGTCCAGTTTGCTGTCTGCACATATCAAGATATCTATTCTAGCAGCCTTAGCAGAAATCGAATTCTGCACAATATCCATCAAGTGTAAAGATAAGTCTCTCATTATTCCTTATACTTTTGAATTATTCCCTCTATATCATCAGGTACAAGTCTGCCGTAAACATCGTCATTTATCATTATAACAGGAGCCAAGCCACATGCACCTATACACCTGCAGGCTTCCAGCGAAAACTTGCCGTCTTCTGTACAATCACCTACATCAAGCCCCAGTTTTTCTTTGAGTTTATCAAGAATTTCACCGGAACCTTTAACGTAACATGCTGTACCCATACATACCTGTATTTTGTATTTTCCTTTTGGTTTTAAGGAAAACTGGGTGTAAAATGTTACAACACCATAGATCTCTGCTAATGAAACATTAAGACCTTCCGAAACTTTCTTCTGAACTTCCATGGGCAGGTAACCATACAATTCCTGTGCTTCATGCAATACAGGAATTAAAGCACCTCTTGTATTTTTGTATTTTTCAATGATTTCCTGCAGTTTCTGATCTCTAGCATCCACTCCACCGCAGCAGCAGCAATTATTTGCGCTCATTTGTTCAATAACCCCCTAACTAGACGTTCGTTATATTATTTTGTTAAAAATTGTATGTTAACATTTTAACAATATTCGTGAATATTATAACAAATATTTTTGTAACATTCAATACATTTTAATAATATTTTATAGTTTATAAAAGGGGTGAAAAGCTTTTATTTTCTAGGATTTATGCAAGTTGCTTCATCTGAAATTGCAAAAGGATATTGTATACAATATCCTTAGTCCATTGTTTTCTTCATAAAACATATGTACAGTAACAGAAACAAAAAATATATACTATCACTATCCGGTAAAAGTCGATCCAGAGAATATACTATATCCCAAAAGTTTTAATGAGACATTCGACGCTAAGCTCCTCAAGATCAATGAAACTTTCTCTCTCAAGGATATCTCCCAGTGAATGGGCATCAGAGGATCTGATTAAACCAAACTTACCAAGCCAGGGGTTATTGTCAAGATACTGCAATCGGTCGCACCCCTTAGAAATCTCCAGGTATTTTATTCCCAGATTATCGGGTATAATTCCAAGATTTGAAACAATGCTGTATGAATCCCGGTCTATATGAGCAGGAACTACAGCGCCTCCCAGCAGAGTAACGTTCCCGAATACCTCTTCAACACTTAAGCTTGAGGCTGTCAAAAGAAGCCGGTCACAGTGTCTGATAACATTATCGTTCCCATCCATAATAATCTGCTGCCCGAATATATCTTCTCTGTTCTTTAAATCTGGAAGAGCTTTATAAACAATCTCCTGCATACGCAGTGCTTCTACCATGCCCGGGAAAAGACAAATCAAGTGTACCTCTTCACTTGTCTCAAGCTCCATACCAGGTACCGCAATAATCCCCCGCTCTTTTGCACACTTTAATACTGCCTCACAGTTTTCCACAGAGTTGTGATCTGTAACAGCTATAATATCAAGTCCTTTGATATAAGCCATATTTACTATATTGTTGGGAGTCATCTCATTATTGGCACAAGGCGATAATGCGGAATGAATATGCAAATCAATATAAGCCTTCATAAAAGCTTACCTGCTTCAAGCGCTATCCGGAAAGCGTTCTTATCTGTGCTTAGTATTGCTATTCCCTCCTGTGAAGCTTTTTTCAGAGTCGGCTCCTCCACATCTATATTTTCAGGAATAATAATACATGGAATTTCACTAAGAAGAGCTACTGCTACAATGTTCATATGGGTATGAACTGTAACCCATGCATCCCCCTTGTTTGCACGGGACATAACCCAGCTTAGCAAGTCACATATATACATTCCGGTTATGTCTTTTTCGATGCCTTCACCACTTGTCAATACCTTCATTCCCAGGAGTTCGGCAAATTCCATGACCTTCATTTCTCTTCTCCTTTGCTTTCCGGCGATTTGTTATTGGAAGACTCCTCCTTATCCATTACCGGCGGCATCTTCTCTTCCAATTGCATCATCTGTACAGCCAGATCCCTGACCTTTTCCCTGAGCCTGAATATACAGTCAGTCTCATTTGCATTCCCTCTTACTATATCTTCTGCAAGTGCTCTGCAGCTTGGTGCACCGCACGCACCGCAGTCCAACCCTGGGAGCTCATTGTTTATAGTCTCAAGAATCTCCAGCTTCTTCATGGCAACTTCAAAATCCTCATCCAGCTTCATGACTGGCTTATGCTCAACATTTGACGTCCATACCAGATCATAATCGTATTTTTCACTTTCATCGGTAGAAAGACCTTTATCCTTGGCTTCATCGATAATCTTTTTTATCCTGGTTTTGGCAACATATAAGTTCTCTACAGTAAGAGGACCACCCAGGCACCCACCCTGACATGCCAAAGCCTCTATAAAGTCAACGTCTTCTAATTTCTCATCCTCTATCTCCTCAAGGATTGTAATGACGTTATGGATACCATCAACTGCCAGGAATTTATCCGTCCCAAGGGCAATGCTTTCTCCCCCGGAGTTGGCCCACCTTATTCCAACAAAGCCCGCCCTTTCAAGATTTTCAACATCCTTTAAATCGTTTAGATTAGTAAGGATTTTTAAGTAAATATCTGAAATTGATATGGCTCCATCCACAAAGGATTTGTCCTTTTCATAGGGCGCCTTTATACTTGTAACCTTGGCTGCACAAGGAGTTATAAAAAACACTCCTATATCACTTTGTGGAATATTCAAGCTCTTAGACAATTCATCCTTTACTATCTTTGCTGAAAGCTCCATTGGAGACTCCAGCTTTAGAATATTGTCAATCAGATTTGGAAACCTTACTTGTATAAGTCTTACAACAGCAGGACATGCCGAGGATATTAAAGGTTTCGGAAACTTTCCTTCCTTAAGGATATTCCTTGTCTCATTGGTAATGATCTCAGCCGCTTTTGCGACTTCATAAATATGATCAAACCCTGACATTTTTAGGGCGGTAAGAAGATGGTTCCTCGACTGGGCAGCTTTAAACTGGCCATAAAGAGAGGGCGCAGGTATGGCAACCTTATACTTAAAATCACATATCATATCAAACAAATCTGTAATCGCCTTCTTAGCATGATACGGACACACTCTTATGCACTCTCCGCAGTCAATACACCTTTCGTTTATAATCCTCGCCTTGCTCTTTCTAACTCTTATTGCTTCAGTAGGACATCTCTTTATGCAGTTGGTACAGCCTTTACACTTACTCTCATCCAGAGTTACCGAATGGAAGTACGGACTCATATTATCCCCCCCAAAACACGTTTATAGCCTGACATGGCAGCAACTTATCTATAGTTAATCCAAATATACAGTTATTTCTACAGCAGTTCCTTTTCCAACCTCTGTTTTAATTTCAAGCTTATCTGCATATCTCCTCATATTAGGAAGACCCATTCCTGCTCCAAATCCCAATTCCCTTATATCATCCGGTGCAGTTGAATACCCCTCCTGCATAGCCAGCTCAAGGTCTGGAATCCCAGGCCCTTCATCCTGTATTCTTATGAGTATTTTATCCCTGTGTATTTCAACATCGGCACTTCCACCCCTGGCATGAATAACAGCATTTATTTCCGCCTCATACATGGAGACCGCTGTCTTCTTAACTACCTGCGGCTTAACCCCGAGCTGTATAAGTATCTTTTTGACACTACTGGAAGCCTCACCGGCAGTAGTAAAATCATCTGCTGGTATAACAAAGTGCTGCCTTATTATACCGTCCCTCAATCCCAAACACCTCTTCCTGTTATGCCCGCACTATATAATTTACCACATGCAATAAACATGGGATGTTTTGTAGTCATAATAGTAATTCCCTTTTCTTTAGCCAAATCAACAATTTTTTGTTCCGGCTTCTTTCCTCTTACAAAAGCTATTACCTTTATATCCATCATTTCTGCAGTTCTGACAACCTGCGGATTAATAAGGCCTGTAAGCAAAACAACATTCTCCTTGACATATGCCATAACATCACTCATAAGATCTGCTCCACA
>JBMOLK010000348.1:0-3100 GCA_049325575.1 Bacillota bacterium
AGGAGAAGGAAAGGCAGGAGTTTATGCAATGGTGGGCATCGCATAAAGGGACGAAGCAAGAGTGTATCAACAATTACGAATGTTTTTCATGTAAGAGAACGTATTGCGATGTTGTTGCTACAGAAGCTCTAAAAGGTATGAAAGACATTCTCTCTAAGAAGAAAACCTGTGAAGAAATATGCAGGGAACTCTGTAAATTCAAAGGGATGGGCTTTGAAAAAGACATACCAGAGTACCAACCATTTTAAGGAAACAGAACATTTAATGCAAGCAACGCTTTTCCAGTGGACAAAGCTGCATACAAAGAAATATCCAGAATTGCAATACATTTTTGCCATCCCCAATGGGGCAAAGCTGCCGTGGAGGCGAAATAGAAAAGGACAGAGATATTGCCCCGAGGCGTTACGGCTTTTAGAAGAAGGGATGAAACCAGGGGTGCCCGATATTTTTTTGCCAAAACCTATAGGAGATTGGCATGGACTTTTTATTGAAATGAAACGGCCCGGAAACAAGGTTACAAAGGAACAGGATGAATTTATTGATTACCTAATATCACAAAAATACAGATGCAGGGTATGCTTTTCGTTTGAAGAAGCCCAGTTTGTCATATTGAATTATCTGAAAGAATAGGATTTAGGTCTTGTAACCTAACCTTAACCCAGCTACTATTTTTCTTGACAAAATTTTTTGTTTGCAATATTTTTGAAATATGAGATAAAAAAATCAAGCTTTTTTATTTAAAAATGAAGAATGATGCAGAACAGAAGTTTAAAGAATTCGCCAAACAAAAGGGTTGGAATGTTACAAGACGAGGGTATCCTGATTTTTGGTGTTATGATAAAGAAACCAATACTTTGATTTTTGTAGAAGTGAAACGGAAGGTACATCACAACCTAAGAGCTTCTCAGCAGAAT
Organism: Bacillota bacterium; assembly: GCA_049325575.1. Lineage (GTDB taxonomy): Bacteria > Bacillota > Clostridia > Acetivibrionales > Acetivibrionaceae > JBMOLK01. The sequence continues at coordinate 915 of JBMOLK010000348.1, forward strand.
TTCTTTACAAGAATTAGTAGTACAAAAGCAATTAAATGTTTTAGGTGGACTCCCCCAAATGGGTTAAAAGAATTTGAGAGTGGGGAGAGATAAAGAGAGGGGTATAAGAGAAATTGATATATAAGTAGACCTATGAATACCAATAATATACCTGATTCAATTAAAAAAAGAAAAAGACAGACACTTACTCCACGAGAAAAAAGATTATTGAAATTCCTTCCAACAGCAAATTCTATTAGTGAAGCAATGAGAAAAGCAGGATATTCGGAATCTGTGGTTAATTCAGGAGAAAGGTTGAGACTCTTGCAAAAAGTTACGATTCAGGAAAAAATGAGAGAATTAGGTCTTACAGATGAGTGTTTTCTGAATACGCTCAAGGAAGGTTTACAAGCTAAAAAAGTTATCTCGGCAATGGTAGTTGCACCATCCGGTGAAGGAATGAAAGATGCAAATTCGATGACGAGAGATTTCGTTGAAGTTGATGATTACGATTGCAGGCACAAATACTTAGTCACTGGCTTGAGGCTACATGGGCATCTGAATGAGAAGAACAACGATGGTGATGTAACTTTCAATATCCAAGTTAATCATTTCCATTCGAAGTCGAATGACAAATAAGGCCGTATATGAAATCAATTACACACTACAAGATATTGTAATTTCACTACTTAAAACCCACCAAAATACGCTTAAAATTCTTAAACCATTAATACAAGCCATTCTATGGAATTTATATATTTTACATAATTTAATCTTATCGGACGTTAAAATTATTATGACAATTATTGTCAAGAGGAAGTGACAAATGAGAGAACTTATTAAATCAGCGTCTAAAATAGTTTTCATTATGCTAGCGGGCACATCATGCGCAGCATATCTCATAGGATTGATGGACACGAAAGACTTTATGATTCTCGCATCTATGGCGTTTTCATTTTACTTCAGCAGCAAAGGGGAAACAACACAACCTTATGGTGGTAAATAGGTGAATCCTCAAGAAGTAGCGAATAAATCAGTTACACCGATCTGGCTACAGGACTATGCCTCTGGCTACTCAATTTTCACCATAACTGATAACAGTTTTTTCTCAGATGGAATCATCTGGTTTCAGAATCTCGATGAATCTGTCGAATATGCTGAACTGCTGAAGGTGAAAGGATTCTCTCATGTCCTTATGGCCGTGAATAAACATTTCGGGATTGAGGCAGCAGAGAAGGGAATTCAATTTTGCGACCTCCAAAAAGAATATTTTTCGAATCCGCATGTCCACTGCGTATGCAGAGAACCGCAAGACATGGACGAGCTAACATTCCTCAAAGCCTTTAATTATGCACTCAAACTGAAAGATAGAGGGTATGATGTTGGTGCATTTTTAGGTATGGTATTTGTGATTTTAACTAAACTGTCTGATTTTATTCCGCCACTAAGAAAGCTCCCTGCTCCTTTACATCTCCCGGGTGCAAGGTATTGCAGTGCTTTTGTAAGTGATTGTTATAAACATACACAGCGCTACAAAAACATTGAACTGTTTAAAAAGTGGCATGTAACGAGGATTCATGTACATAAACTTTGGAATAGATTTCCTTATAAACCCTTTCGATTCGATAAGGAGAGAGTGTAAGTCTTGAAGCAAAAAACTATAATCTTACCTAACAACTGGATTCCAAGGAAAGACCAACTTGAACTGTGGAATTTCCTTGACTTGGGAGGGAAGCGTGCTGTGATGGTCGCTCATAGAAGGTGGGGGAAAGATGATGTAGCCCTACATTTCACCGCAACACAGGCTGTCACACGTGTGGGCAACTACTGGCACATGTTGCCAGAGTACAACCAAGCGAGAAAGGTTGTTTGGAATGCTGTGAATCCTCGCACTAATCAGCTTAGAATTGATGATGCTTTCCCTAAAGACATCAGGGCAAAGACCAGAGAACAGGAAATGAGTATTACGTTTAAAAATGGTTCTGTTTGGCAGTTAGTGGGTTCGGACAATTACGATGCCCTCGTAGGTTCTCCGCCAATCGGCATAGTCTTTTCCGAGTGGGCCCTTGCGAACCCAATGGCGTGGGCTTATCTATCGCCAATCTTAGAGGAGAACAAGGGATGGGCATTATTTATATATACGAGTCGAGGGAACAATCATGGCAAGACTCTCTATGATTTTGCAAGAACCAAAGATGATTGGTTTG
>JBMOLK010000349.1:0-3092 GCA_049325575.1 Bacillota bacterium
GGAATGATAATGAACCAGGTGTTGTTGTTATATGGAGGGGATTAAAAAGGCTTCATGATATTACCCAAGGTTGGCTTATAGCTCAATTACCAGTAAAAGACCAATAATATGTATAAAGATAAGCCAGGACGGGCGGGCCTTTTGCACCATATTTCAGAGAACGTCCGCCATTTGAGACGTCGATGAATCGGACCCGTAAGGAATACCCGTGAGCGGCTTTAGCCCGATAAATCGATGTCGGCAGGATGACCTGTAAGCATACCCTTTACTCAAATGGACTTGTTCTCTGATGTCGCATGCCCCGCGTAGCAAGAGCAGCACGGATGCTGCGGCCTCAAAATAACCTATCACTTGTCTACAAAATGTAACTAGAATACTTTTTCTTTATATATCTCTTCAAAAACAATGATATCATAAACAATAGAATTAAGCACAATGCCAAAATAAAAAATAGTTTTGGGTTTAGATATACCATTATTGATTGCATAATTGGAGTTTTTCCTTCTATATATCCTGCTGGAAAAACTGCAAAAAATGAAATAAGAATAACAATTGCTAATCCCAAAGAAACACCTTGTATTGCCCCAAATATATTATAAATTTTATTGATAAAAATAGCTCTATTCAACTTTTCTTTTATTGTTGATTTATTTCGTCTTGCCTCTTTCATAAATACCTCATCAAAATATTTTTCTTCAAAGACTTACTTTAATTTTCGCCGCCGGATGCGGCGACCTTTGCATGCGATTTCCAGAGAACGTCCGCCATTTGCGGCGTCGATGAATCGGACTTACAGAGCCCTTCTCCTTGGCGCACTTCGTGCCGATGAATCGATGCGGGCAGAATTACTTCATGCTCCTACTCCGTAGACATTCTTCATGCTTTGCCCTTTACGCAAATGGTCTTGTTATATGATTTAGGCCACCAATGCCGTAGTACATGGATGTGCGCAGGCATTTTTTCCTTTAAGGACTATCTGAAATTAGATAGCATTTGTCACACCTATGCGTATACAAGTTATGCAACTTACTACCTAGTTTCCAATAATGACCACACTTTGGACAAAAATCTTGTTGTGGTTTATACCACTTATGTAAAAAATAGTAAAAAGGCTTATTAGTTAATTTAGACATTTCTCTACAAATATTAATACCACTTTCAGATAATTTACTTTTATGATTAGAAATCTGTTTGTATCCATACATTTCACCTATGTCTCTTGTCATAAATAGACCATCACATGCTTGATAAACATTTTCCCATTGAGATATAGGATAATATTCTTTCTCTCCTTCAAAATTAGGAAACTTATAAAGCGGTACTGGCAGATTGCAATCTCCACAACTTATTGGCGGATAATCAGCAGATGAAGTAGTAAATAAAATGTAAAGACTTGGTTCTTTACATGAACAACAACTTGACGCTCCAACTGTTTCTCCTACCAAAACGTACTTTGGCGATTTACAAGAAACCTTATTTAACCTTGATAAACTTTCCTTACAGTAATCATTATAATACTTTGGATCAAGAGAATCTTCATCAATTGCCATACAAATGAATTTAATTACTTCCCCATCTTCAACTACATTCCAATGTTGGTCAATAATCTGGCCATTTCTAGATAAAGAAGATAAAAAATAAGTCAGATATTCATCATAGTAATCAAGTAAGTCACATTTGTCTTTATCAGGATAAAAATAATACTCAAAAGTATACATACTAAAACTCCTTTAGTACCTGAATCTCATAAATTGCGAGCCTGGATGGCGAGCTTTAATGGTGGCCTATTTCATATAACGTTGCGCATTCACGATGGCTTCCGGCCTTAGATAGCTCCTATCTTAGGTCGGAAGCTGTGGGCAGGATGACATCGTGGGATGACCTCCAAGGACTTCTTCATGTTATGCCCTGAAGTGTGAATGCATTGATATGTGAAGGCCAGGTGCCCCGCGAAGCCAGTGCCACATGGATGTGGCACTTTAGGAAACCTACATCTGTCCCATTGTTTCACCTTATATAAATATAATGAATTATGCCTATTATAGTTAATCAACACAAAAGCATCTGACATATTTTTTCTATATGAATTTGGGTTGTATTAATAACAGGAACGGAAACGTCATTAGATTTAATCATTAAAGGGATTTCAGTACATCCCAACAAAATAGAATCTGCACTATGCTGCTCTATATATTTTTCGGCAATAGTAATCATCTTTTTCTTGTCTTCTTCTATCACAATTCCATTTTCAAGGTTTGGGTATATTATGTCTCCAAGTATTTCTATGTCATCTTCATTTGGTAATATCCAATCAATGTTCCTTTTTGTTAAAGCATTACTATACAAACCATTTTTCATAGTAAATTTAGTTGCAAAAATTAAAACCTTTCTATAGTCATGCTTTGCTATATAGTCACAGGTAGTATTAATAATACTTATCAGTGGAATGTTAGTTTTATCTTTAATCAAATCCCAAACAATGTGCGGAGAATTTGAAGCAATTGCAGCAAAACTCGCACCCGCTTTTTCTAAATTTGAAATACTGTTTAGAATTTGGTTAGCAACGCTGTTGAAATTACGTGCTTCAATTTCCTTAACAAGTTCGCCCATATTCATGCTATCAATAACTATTTCTGGGTAATTGTCGTTACCGTTTACTTTTCTATAAATTTCGATAATTTCTCTGTAATAGTCTATCGTCGAGGCTGGACCAAGCCCACCTACAATTCCTACTTTCTTCATATGCCTCACCCCATCTTATATATAATCTTTTACTTCGCAGTATAAAACTAACGTGAACTAAATAAAACCTACATAGCCTTACCCGGATAAGTCCGTGTCACGGATGACACGGTAATTGCACCTGGCTTTCATATATCGTCAGCATGGAAGAAGTTCCAGAGCCGGACCCATTAGAAAGACCCGTAAGCGTGCTTGCACCGGCGATGGAATTTGGTGCGGATTGCTTCATGATCCTACTCTAGAGACTTTACTTCATGACCTTTCTATACCGCACCTTTACTGCCATGCATTGATATGTGGAGTCGGGTGACCCGCGTAGCCAGCTGGGGTCAAGGATGACCGCACCTTAA
>JBMOLK010000350.1:0-3090 GCA_049325575.1 Bacillota bacterium
TGCCTTAAGATACAAAGATCGTCCCTATCGAAAAAGAAAATTTGTGTTACCCGAATAGACACTTGCATCTCTGTAACTTATTGAGTTGTAAGTATTTTTTTGTAGAGGGAAAACAAGTTGGGTTAAAAAACTGTTCTTAATCATTACTTCCGTTAAATATATTGAATAAATATGACTTGCCCATCTCGAATCATTGCCATAACAGGTAACATTCCTCTCTAACAAGATTGAACTTGAAATATTATCAATTAAGCCTGTTTCAAAACCATCTTCTTTTTCATTATCTAAAACTGCTATTTTTTCAATTTTTACAATACCATCTAATGGATTTTTTACTTGATTTCTTGGACGAATTCTCAAATACCATGCGCCAATTGTTTGCCTAAATCTCTGATTTTCTCCTGTTTGATTATATTTAAAAACCGGTGTCCTTTCTCCATATTCTAATTTTGGTAAAAGAGTTCCAATGCTTTTATTCTTGCTTTTCAGCATATTCTTTAAATTTGGATTAAAGGTTTTCGAAATACCAACAACATTATAAAAATATCTTTCATCCCTGATATTTGAAAATTGTAACGACCCATCAATTGCTAACATTTCATCTGTCCTTAAAATATTTTGTTTAGTCATTTCCTCTAATAAATCTATTTCCATGTCATACATAATATCTTGTATCTTTGCAATTGCCTTATTTTCTGGTCTTATTTCCATGTTGCTGCTATATTCATATCTATCAACTGTAATAGCACTGTTAGTCTGCTCTATTTTATTTTTGATATCCTTATAATCATCATCAGATACCCTGCTGTAAAGCATTAAGACATTTTTTCTTTTTATCTGATGAGTTTTTATTTTATTGCTAAGTCTTTTGCAAACACCGCACCCGATTTGTCCTGCAATTATTGGCACAAGCTTATCGCCTATTTCTGCCTCTGCAATACGATATGTTCTTCTTGAGCCATCCAAAAAATACTTAAAAAGGGATGTATTTGTTTTTGGTTCAACCTTAATAATTCTGTCTTGTTTATTCTCATTCTCAAATATACCAGTCTTCTCAAACAATTCGCCCTCATCCTGGTAGTTTTCAAAATAAAAACTATCAAGATTATATCGTTCAGACTGATAATAAGTAATTCCCTTTTCTTTTAAAACATCAAAAATTTTACCCATACTATTCTCACGGCTATTCAACAAATAATGTATTTATCCTGCTTAAAATTTCTCTAAACACTGTTGGTTTGAGTCTACCAATCTTTTTGATGATTATATCCTGCTCTATATTGGTAATGGCATCTACTCTTATCTTACTGACAAGTTTTAACTGCCCTTCCTCCAGACTTTCTGTAGATACTTCAATTCCATATTCTGATTCTTCAAGATTACTGGTTATGCCGCAAACAATAACATCTGCATATTTACGATTGTAACTATCTTTTGAAAGAACGAGCACAGGTCTCACCTTAAAATCAGTCAGGTTAGAAAATGGGAATTTGGTAAGCACAACATCTCTTTGTTTATAGGTAACTTTCCCAGACATCATCTTTTTCCTTTCTCCATATCTCTGCGAATTTTTTCTCCGAAGCAAGCCGCAAGGATTTTATATCTTCAGCGATGTCTTTTCTACCAATACCAATCCTGAAATAATGAATAAGGACATAAATCTCTTTTAGTTTATCTTTTGGAATACCCTTGAGTTCAACCTCTATAAGTTTTTCTATAGATACATTTCCCATTTTTAAACTCATAGGAATTTGCTTTTCGGGTGTTTTGGTATGTTTATCCATTTTTGCACCTCCTGAAGATATTTTATAAAAAAATTATTATAAGTCAACAAAAAATTTGGCTTGAGGGGTCAAGTTTCTTTTTTGTGTCTAACGCTGCTAATCAGCCGCGCCGTTTTTTGCGTCGGCTGCATTAGCCTTGTTATGTAATAAAATGTTCCCATCAGTTATCAATACTGACATTACCAGATACGTCAGCATCAATATTCCCTCCTTGAATTCGAACAAGAGGAAGGCTTTTCATAAGATTCAGATGCTTTTCTTCTCGTTGTTTCGGATCTTGAATCTCCCTTAATGCAATGAAATCACCAAAAGTAGGTGTACCCGAAAATGAGCTGCTGGGGAAATAGAGTTTGAAGGCAATGGCGCATAGAGCCACTGCAATAACGGCAAGAATAGCCTTACTTATGTTGTCCATCATTTACTCCTCTTTATAAATATTCAGCAATCTGCATAGCCATCTGAAAGGAACGTATGGAAATTGCCATTCAGATTCGGCGCCTTTGTTATATTTCAAAATGTTATGTCTCCTGTATACAGAATATCTACCAATTTTCCATCTCCGACTTTAACCTCCTCGCGTTCTCCTTCCTCTCCAGGGACATAAGCTGTTCTGATTGAATCAATGTGAGCCACCACCGCAATACCATTCTTAAACCCATTGTCTTTGAATAGTTCGGAATGTTCCTTAAGGAAGGTATCGAGTCTATCCTTCTCGGAGATTAGTGACAGCTGTAATTCTGTTCCGAACATGTATTCGAAACTACCGAAAAGACTTCTCTCCACCAAAACTGTATAATGCGATTGATCATGCGTGGCGATATCCTTTATGGCGCCAATAAAAAGGATTGGTCTTTGTTGCAACCAACGCCGTTCTAATTCTATAGTTAGGATGGGCTCGAATCTGAATTTATCGCCTTTGCTTAAATTTGTTTCCCAGTCTGTTACTGCATTAGCGCGCGAAGCCATTTGCGATACAGCGGTTTTCGTGGCCAGTGCAATTTTTTCTTCCTTGGCACGCTCAGCTTCGCGTTTAGCTTTATTCTCCATGTAGGAATTGATAAAATAGCCGCCGACAGCGACTACAATTATTATCCACACAATCTTTTTCATTAGTCCTCTGTAGTTAGAAACATAACGACTGAGCTAAGCTGCGGCGGGCTTGCCCGCCGTCAGCTTCAGCGATTTGATAATAATTAAAAGGCACTTGGATTTAATCATTCGATATGCTATAATCTCTACTAATTAGTATGCCAGAAACATATTGAAATGTCAAGGAAAGAAATTGCATATAATGAGAATAACCAGC